>NZ_DASWTE010000197.1:0-4827 GCF_036402295.1 Phenylobacterium sp. | reverse complement strand
TCTCCCACGTCGTGCGCCCGCCGCGCGAGCGCGGGATCACGTGGTCGAACGTCAGGTCCGTTTCCGTCGTGCAGTACTGGCAGGTGAAGGCGTCGCGCAGGAACAGGTTGAACCGCGTGAAGGCCGGCGGCCGGTCCTGGGCCACGTACTGCTTCAGCGACACCACGCTGGGCAGCTTCATGGCGAAGGACGGGGAATGGACTTCCTGGTCGTAGGTGGAGACCACGTCCACGCGGTCGAGGAACACGGCCTTGATCACTTCCTGCCAGGGCCAGAGCGACAGCGGATAGTAGGAGAGCGGCCGGAAGTCGGCGTTGAGCACGAGGCACGGCCAACCGGACGGCGGAGCCTTAAGGACCTGCATGGCCGGTCCTCCGGTGTCGCTTCGCGGCGCTTATGACGATCGACGTGGGACTGAAGACAGCACCCCAGTGAGTGAGATCGACGTTACTGTGGAAAACTATAGGCCCGATTCGGAGACAACTCTACGACGGCGCGGGCCTGCTTGGGCTCTTGGGCCTCGCCCGGGCGCTGTTCACGCGGGGCGAGGCCTCTGGCCGAGCGGCATCTCTCAGGCGCCGAGGACGGCGGTGGCGCCGGCGACGGTCAGGGTCAGACCCAGCACCGCGTAGGCCACGAGCACGTCGAGCACCCGGTTCAAACGGAACGACATCGCGTTCTCCTTCGTGTTCGGGCCCCGGCCCATCCGGCGCCCCGTCCGATCTGGACAATGCTTAGATAGCACAATCTAAGCGCTGTTCAATTGTCAGATTTCGCGGAGCAGCAATTAGTTTTCGTATGGCTGCCTTTGGGGGCAGCCCAAACGAAAAGGGGCCCGCAAGGGCCCCTCTCCGGTTCGATCGCTGAGCGTGGGGAGGGCTTAGGCGCCCAGGCCCGCCGTGGAGACCGCGGCGAACACGCCGAGGGCCAGCAGGTAGAGCGGAGCGATCCGGTCGAAGTTCTTCATCAGGGACATGACACACACCTTGAGTTTGGTTCCCGAGGACCCCGGGGGAGCGGGGCCGTCCTTGTGGACACCCTCTATGTACCACCATCTAAACACTGCATAGATCAGCGATTTCGCACTGCGGCTCTGCAATTTCGCACATGCGAGATAGCTCGCAGCGTCAGTGCGCGCCCAGCGAGAGCCCCCGCTCGCGTGCGATCTGCACCGCGGCCAGGCGGCTGGGCGCCTCCAGGGTGGCGAGGATCGCGCTGACGTGGTGCTCGACGGTCTTGGCGCTCAGCCCGAGGCGCTCGGCGATGTCGGCGTTGGCCATCCCGTCGGCCAGCAGGCCGAGCACCTCGCTCTGGCGGCGGGTCAGCCCCGCGACGTTCTCCCGCCGGGCCGTGCGCGGCCCCAGCGGCACGGACCGCACGCCCTCGCCGCGCATCCGCCGCCGCAGCCCGCGCGCCGCCGGCGCGGCGCCCAACCGGTCGAAGATCGCCAGGGCCTCCCGCTGCGCCGCCTCGTCGCCCTGCGATAGCGCGATCGCCTGTTCGTAGGGACAGCCCTTCAGCGCCCACAGGGCCGCGGCGTCGCGCCAACGCCCCTCGAGATGGGCGCGGTGGGGCTCGCCGAGCTGCGCCAGAGCGCGGGGCTCCAGCGCCGGCGGCGCGCCCAGGATCGCCAGCCAAAGGGACGCCTCGCCGATGTTCCAGAGCTGGCTCCAGCTGCGCAGCAACGCCTCGAGGGTCTCGGCAAGCCGCTCCCGGGCGCCCGGGCGGGACCCATCGAGCCAGTGGGCCTCGGCGTCGGCGATGGCGATCGGAACGCGCCGCAGCAGGTCCCGCCGGGCCGTCGGCAGCCGCCGCGCCTGATCCAGGACGCCACCCTCGGCCAGGCCCAGCCGCACCCGCGCGCGGCTGAGCGCGATCATCGCCGGCAGGGTGGCGGCGCTCTTCGGATAGGGCCCGTAGAGCACGTCCTCCGCCTCCGACACAGCCTCGGCCAGCCGGCCCAGGTCGATCAGCGCCGTGGCGCGGTTGCCGCGGATCAGTGCTTCGAGCGGCGCCTGGTCCCGGGACGCACACACCGCCACGCCCTCGTCGAGGGTGTCGAGCAGCCCGTCGTGGCGGCGCGCCGGGGCCATGACCGAGGTCAGGTTGGCGTAGAGCCTGGGCAGCGCGTCCATCTCCCCGAGGCGCCGCGCCTCGTCGATCGTCGCGCGCAGCGCCGGCACGCCCGCCTCCAGGTCGGTCGAGGCGTGCGCCGTGCGCAGGTAGGTGAGCGCCTGCAGCCGGATGTCCGGGCGCCCGAGGCGCTCCGCGAGCGCCAGGGCCTTCTCGGCGGCCGGAATGGCCGCGTCGTTGCGGTCGGCCAGCATGTCGAACTGCGCCTGGCTCGCCAGCGCCAGGGCGTACTGCCAGCTCCCGGGCTCGGCTTCGAGGACCCGCACCGCCTCGGCGGCCTGGGCTTCGGCGCGGTCCGGGTCGCCGAGGTTCCAGTGCACGTGGGCGGACATGCGCAGCGCATTGCCCATCCCGGGGACGTTCCCGCCGCGGCGGCAGATGGCGATGACGTCGTCCAGCGCCTGCAGCGCCTCGTCGAAGGCCCCGCAGAAGTGGGCGGCGAAGGCCTTGCGCTCCAGGAGCTGCACGCGCTCGGCCTCGGACAGGGCCTGGCCGTATTCGAGCACCTTCGACAGGTGCGCCATGGCCTCGCGGTAGGCGCCCAGCCCGGCCGCCTGCTGGGCCGCGCGGACCGACCAGGCCAGCAGGTCCTGCACGGCGCCGGCTTGCTCGGCATGGTGGGCGACCTCCGCGGCGCGGCCGTCGTTGCGCCCCTTGAGCAGCGCCAGGGCCGCGGCGTGCAGCTCGCGGCGGCGGAGGGGCGACATCGCCTCGGCGACGGCCCGGCGCGCGAGCTCGTGGCGGAACGCAAGCACGCCGCCGCGCGCCTGTAGCATGCCGGCCGCCAGGCATTCCTCGACCCCGGCGTGGTCGGCGTCCTGGGCGATCAGGCGCAGCGTCGGCTCGTCGATCCGACGCGGGAAGATCGAGGCGCTTTCCAGGGTCCGGCGCGCGTGCGGGCTCAGCCGGGCAGCCCGCGCCAGGGTGACCTCCTGGACGCTCCGCGGGACGCTCTCGCCGTCGCCGGACAGGTACTCGGTCACCTGGAAGGGGTTGCCGCCCGTCAGCTCGTAGACGCGACGGGCGACGCCGCCTTGCCGATGCACCAGCTGGCCCACCGCCTCCAGCGAGAGCGGCGGCAACTCGATCCGCTCGCGCGCGTCGCGCGGCATGTCGGCCCACAGCGACGCGAGCCGGCCCTGGGAATCCGGCTCGTCGTTGCGGAAGCTCACCAGCACCAGCACGCCCGCCGCCCGGATCCGGCGCCCCAGGAACCGCAGCAGGTCCAGCGTCGCGTCGTCGGCCCAGTGGATGTCCTCCAGCACCAGCAGCGCCGGGCCCCGGCCGCCGGTGAGCAGCCGCAGCAGCGCCTCGTAGGTGGCGAGCTGCCCCGATGGCGAGAGGGCGAAGCGCCCCTGGCTCTCGCGGGCGATGTCGCGCAGCGGCCCCAGCGGCTCGGGCGTGGCCAGGTTCTCGCAGCCGCCCACATGCACCCGGGCGTCGCTCCGATGATCCTCGGCGAAGGCCAGCGTCAGCGAAGTCTTGCCGATGCCGGCCTCGCCCTCGAGCGAAACGACGCGCCCGCGCCCCTTGCGCGCCGCGGCCAGCGCGTCCTCGAGCCGCGCGCGCGGTTCGTCCCGCTCCAGGAGTTCAACTGCACCGTGCACGCCGCCACCTTAGCGCGGCGAGGCTCGCGGCGGAACGCGGGTCTCGTCGGCTCGGCGCAGGCGCGACCGGACGCTCCGGCGCGAAGCCGGAGCGTCCGCCGGAAGCGGTTAGCCGAACAGGAAGTCGGCCGCTCCCAGGTTGGCCAGGGACACGTTCAGGAGCCGCACCACCGCGCCCGTTCCGTCGCTGACCACCACGTCCGCGCCCGACTGCACGATGTGCTGGTTGGCGACGGCGTCGGCGAAGCTCGCGTCCGCGAAGCCGTTGAGCACGATCAGGTCGGCCTCGGCGGAAAGACTGTGGCTCTGGAAGGCCACGATCTCCGCATCGACCCCCAGCGTGGCGCCGAACACGAAGCGGTCCGCACCCGCGCCGCCGTCGAGCCGCAGGCCGATGCCCCCGGCGAACGCCGAGGCGTCGATCGTGTCGGCCCCATCCAGCGCGTCCACCACGAGCCGGTCGACCGCCTCGCCACGGGTCACGCGCAGCTCCATCGGCAGGCCCTTGACGGTCGCCGCGCCCGCGCCGCCGGTGATGGCGATGCCCTCGCCGGCCGCCCCGGCCGTGATCGCCACGGTGTCGAGCTCGCCGTCATTGCCGCCGATCGCCAGGCCGAGGTCGATCTCGACGAGCTTCACTTCCGTCGTGCCGACGCCGGAGATGAAGAACCGGTCCGCCCCGCCGCCCGAACCGCCGAAGGCGATCCGCTCGACGTTGTCGAGATCCAGCGTCACGGCGGCGATGTCGCGGGTGACGACCGCGTGGCCCCCGAAGTCGAGGATGCTGAAGGTCTCGCCGATGTTGGTCGTGTTGAGAACCAGGCTGTCCACGCCCGCGCCGCCGTCGACGGTGTCGCTGCCGCCGCCGGCGTTCCAGACGATGCTGTCGTTGCCGTCGCCGCCGTTCAGTTGGTCGGCGGCGAAGCGGCCGTCGATGTAATCGTCACCCTTGCCGCCAAGGATGGAGTCCGCGCCCGCGCCGCCGAAGGCCGTGTCGTTCCCGTCGCCGGCGGTGATCACCAGCTTCGCCGAGCCCTGGTAGTTCGACGCCGAGATCAGGTCGTCGCCGGTCCCGGTGTCGACGGTG
>NZ_DASWTE010000196.1:0-2239 GCF_036402295.1 Phenylobacterium sp. | reverse complement strand
CCCCACCACGCCGCGCTGATCGAGGCCAGCCTGGAGCTGGCGGCGGAGCGGTGCGCCGACCCGACGCCGCTGGTGTACGCGCGGCTGTTCGCAGCCGAGCCCGAGCTCGAGCCCTACTTCTGGCGCGACACGACCGGCACGATCAAAGGCGAGATGCTGTCGAAGGTGTTCGAGGCGATCCTCGACTTCGTGGGGCCGCGCACCTACGCCCACCAGCTGATGACCACCGAGATGGTCAACCACGAGGGCTTCGATGTGCCGCGCGAGGTGTTCGCCACCTTCTTCGGCATCGTCGGCGAGGTGGTGAAGGAGCTCAACGGCGACGACTGGACCGAGGAAACGGCCGCCGCCTGGGACGAGCTTCTGGCCGAGATCGCGACCTACATCGGGGCCACGCCGCGCTCGGACGTGGTGACCCCGGCGTTCCCGTCATACTACGCCCGCAAGGCCGGCGCGCAGGCCTGAGCGAAAGGCTTCGCTGCGGCGCCGAAATGCGTGCAGAATCAGGCGCGAACCCTATATAGAGGGCGGTGGAATTTAGGCTCCGCGCCGAGCGCGGGCCGGGACCCTCAGGCGCTGCGGATCCGCGGGGTCGGATCCACCCACAGACCGCGCCAGCTGGACACGAGATGAGCGAAGACAACACCGAACAGAACGGCCCCGAAACGGCTGAAAACGGGAACAACGGGAACGGCGCCGCCGAATACGGCGCGGAATCCATCAAGGTGCTGAAGGGCCTGGACGCGGTGCGCAAGCGCCCGGGCATGTACATCGGCGACACCGACGACGGGTCGGGCCTGCACCACATGGTCTACGAGGTGGTGGACAACGCCATCGACGAGGCGCTGGCCGGCTGGGCGACGCGGGTCGAGGTGATCCTGAACGCCGACGGCTCGTGCACGGTCACCGACGACGGCCGCGGCATCCCCACCGACATCCACGAGGGCGAGGGCGTCTCGGCGGCCGAGGTCATCATGACCCAGCTGCACGCGGGCGGTAAGTTCGACCAGAACTCCTACAAGGTCTCGGGCGGCCTGCACGGCGTGGGCGTCTCGGTGGTGAACGCGCTCTCCGAGTTCCTGAAGCTGAAGATCCACAGGAACGGCGACGAGCACGAGATGGAGTTCCGCCTCGGCGACGCCGTCTCGCCGCTGGTGATCACCGGCAAGTCGCCGATGCGCGACAACGGCGAGCCGCTGACCGGCACCGAGGTCACCTTCCTGCCCTCGCTGGACACCTTCAAGTTCATCGACTTCGACCTGAAGACGCTGGAGCACAGGCTGCGCGAACTGGCGTTCCTGAACTCGGGCGTGACCATCTGGCTGAAGGACCACCGCGGGGCCGAGCCCTTCGAGGAGGTGATGAGCTACGAGGGCGGCATCGAGGCCTTCGTGCGCCACCTGGACAAGGCCAAGACGCCGCTGCTCAAGACGCCGATCGTGATCAAGGGCCGACGCGAGAACGTCGAGGTCGACATGTCGCTGTGGTGGAACGACGGCTACCACGAGAACGTCCTCTGCTTCACGAACAACATCCCGCAGCGCGACGGCGGCACCCACCTGGCGGCGTTCCGCTCGGCGCTGACGCGGATCGTCACCGCCTATGCGGAGAGCTCGGGCGCGGCGAAGCGCGAGAAGGTCTCGGTGTCGGGCGAGGACGCGCGCGAAGGCCTGACCTGCGTGCTGTCGGTGAAGGTGCCGGACCCCAAGTTCTCGTCGCAGACAAAGGACAAGCTGGTGTCGTCCGAGGTGCGCCCGGCGGTGGAGGGCCTGGTGGGCGAGGGGCTCTCGAGCTGGTTCGAGGAGCACCCCAACGAGGCCCGGCTGATCGTGACGAAGATCGCCGAGGCCGCGGCGGCGCGGGAAGCCGCGCGCAAGGCGCGTGAACTGACCCGGCGCAAGTCGGCGCTCGACATCACCTCGCTGCCCGGCAAGCTCGCCGACTGCGCCGAGAAGGACCCGGCGAAGTCCGAGATCTTCCTGGTCGAGGGCGACTCGGCCGGCGGCTCGGCCAAGCAGGCGCGCAACCGCGACAACCAGGCGATCCTGCCGCTACGGGGCAAGATCCTGAACGTGGAACGGGCGCGGTTCGACAAGATGCTGTCGTCCGAGCAGATCGGCACCCTGATCATGGCGCTGGGCGCCGGGATCGGCCGCGACGAGTTCAACATCGAGAAGCTGCGCTACCACAAGATCGTCATCATGACGGACGCCGACGTCGACGGCGCCCACATCCGGAC
>NZ_DASWTE010000195.1:0-20320 GCF_036402295.1 Phenylobacterium sp. | reverse complement strand
GTTCGCCGGCCCGTCCGGCCGCGGTGGGACCTTCACCGACGGCAGCACGGCCAGCACCGCCAGGCACGCCGCGAAGAAGGCCGCCGCGCCTAGGATCATCAGCGGCAACGGCCGCGCGCCTGTGTTGCCCAGGCTGATGCTCACCGTGAAGATCACGAAGCTCGCGCCCAGCACCATGTTGGCCTTCTGGTCGGCCATCTGGCTCAGCTGGTACTGCGCCTGCATCGTGGTCCGCAGCAGGTGGACGGAATCCGGATGGAAGCCGCCCCGCGGATCTGCAGCACTCATTTGTAACCCCCTCGCGACCGGGCCTTGTGTCAGGCCTTCAGCCGTCCTTCGAACGCGAAACTCGACACCGGATTGCGCTGGCTCGGGACCTCCCGCGACCGGTAGGGCTCGTCCAGGATGGACGCGTCCGTCGGCCGCCCCACGGCCACCGCCGCCTCGACGCAATGCTCCGTCTCCGAGGCGCCCACCGCCTCGTAGGCGCGCTGGACGTCGAACCCCGCCATGCCGTGCGCGGCCCAACCCATCCGGCTGGCCTGCAGCGCCAGATAGCCCCAGGCCGCGCCCGCGTCGAACGAGTGGCTGCGCACCGGCGTGGGCTCGGCGCCCGCCTTCCTCCGCCAGCGGTCGGAGACCACGAACATCAGCACCGAGGCGTGCTTCACCCAGCCCTGGTTGTAGGGGATCAGCACGTCGAACAGCCGGTCCCAGTCGGCCGTCCCCTTGTGCGCATAGACGAACCGCCACGGCTGGCCGTTGAACGCCGAGGGCGCCCAGCCGGCCGCTTCGAACAGCCGGTCCAGCAGCTCCGGCGGCATCGCCTCGCCGGTGAACGCCCGCGGCGACCAGCGCTCGAGGAAGATCGGGTCGACGCCGTGCGCGGCCTGCCGACCGTTGATCGTGGTCTCGGACATCACTTCTTCCCGATGTGCGCGATGGTCGCGATCTCGACCAGGAAGTCCGGCCGCACCAGGCCGCACTGGATGCAGAACCGAGCCGGCTTCTCGCCCGGGAAGAACTCGGCGTAGACCTTGTTCATGGCCGCGTAGTCGGCCCAGTCCTTCAGGAAGATGTGGTTCATGGTCACGTCCTCCATCGCGCCGCCGGCGGTCTCGATGACGGACTTGATGGTCTCCAGCACCTGCCGCGTCTGCGCCGCCGCATCTCCCACGTGGGCCACGTTATTGTCCTTGTCGAAGGCCAGCGTCCCCGAGACATAGACTACGCCGTCGGCCAGAGTCCCCGGCGAGAAGGGCGCGATCGGTGTGCCGGTCCCCGGCGGGGTGATGACGGTCTTGGGCATGTGGTCGTCCTCTCAGGATTCGGGCGGGGCCTGGCCCACCGCCCCGCAGAAGTCGGCCGTGTTCGACACCCAGCCGAAGAACTTCTCGACGTTGTAGGCCGTGGCCTCCTGCAGGAAGGGCGGCCCGGCCTGGTGGGTGGCGTCCTCGATCAGCACGCCGAAGAACTCGCGGTGATAGCCGTCGCGCAGCGTGCTCTCGACGCAGACGTTGGTGGCGATGCCGCAGAAGGCCAGGCTCCGGATCCCGCGGGCCCTGAGCACCGAGTCCAGCGCTGTGTTGTAGAAGGCCGAGTAGCGCGGCTTCTCGATCACGATGTCGCCGGGCT
The DNA here is from genome assembly GCF_036402295.1 of Phenylobacterium sp. Taxonomy (GTDB): domain Bacteria; phylum Pseudomonadota; class Alphaproteobacteria; order Caulobacterales; family Caulobacteraceae; genus Phenylobacterium. The sequence goes on along the minus strand of NZ_DASWTE010000195.1, from coordinate 18,685 downwards.
GCGGCTGCAGCCGGTCCACCAGCGCATAGTCCCACGTGCCCTTGGCCAGCAGCTTGCCCTGCAGCTCAGGGTTCTCGCGCATCGTCTTGAGCGCGTTCGATTTCCACCAGTTGGGCGATCCCGGCCCGCCAGCCTCGACGTACTCCGGGTCCCAGCCGTTGCGGAAGAACACGACGGTCACGCCCGATCGGCGCGCGGTCTCCACCAGCACCGCGATCTTCTCGATCACGCCCGCGGCGCCGCCGATGTCGAACCCCGCCAGGTCCAGGTAGCCGCCGGGCGAGGCATAAGCGTTCTGCATGTCGACCACGAGCAGCGCCGTGGCCTTCGGGTCGATCGGCAGGTTCTCCGGCCGCGCCGGCAACGTCACGGCGCCGGGGATCGGGACTGTGGCTCTAGGCGGGGGCGTGGACATGCGCCCGACTCTTCATCTTCGGCTGGATCTTCGCGCCGAAGTCCTCGACCCCCCGCACGAAGTCGTCGAACGTCAGCAGGACCCCGGCCGTGCCCGGCACGGCGGCCACCTCGTCCAGCATCCGCGCCACGCTCTCGAAGCTGCCCACCAGCGTGCCCATGTTCAGGTTCACCGCCGACTCAGGCGCGGCGAGCTGGGTGGTGTTGGTGTTGGACGTGCCGCCCTGGGCGTTGGGCGCCGCCTGATTGGTGAGCCACGCCAATGCACCCTGGTCGGCGCCGTCGCGGTAGAGCTGCCACTTCGCCATGGCCTTCTCGTCGGTCTCGTCGGCGATGATCATGAAGAGGATGTAGCTGGCCACGTCGCGCCCGGTCCTGGCCTTCGCCGCCTCCAGCCGCTGGTTCACCGATGCGAAGGCCGTGGGCGTGTTCGTCCCCTTGCCCAGCGCGAACGAGTAGTCCGCGTACTGCGCCGTGAACGCCAGGCCCTCGTCGGAGGATCCGGCGCAGATGATCTTCACCCCCGGCGTCGGCTTGGGGCTCACCCGGCAGTCGTGCATCTCCAGGTACTGGCCTTTGAAGTCGGAGACGCCGGTCTCCATCAGCTCCTTCAGCACCGTCGCGTACTCGGCGAGGTAGTTGTAGCGGTCCCTGTAGTGGCTCTCTCCGGGCCACAGGCCCATCTGGTCGTACTCGGCCTTCTGCCAACCGGTGATCAGGTTGATTCCGAACCGCCCGGGCGCGATCGAGTCGATGGTGGACGCCATCCGCGCCACGATCGGCGCGGGCATGGTCAGGGTCGCGGCGGTCGCGAAGATCTTGATCCTGCTGGTCACCGCCGCGAGCCCCGCCATCAGGGTGAAGCTCTCGAGGTTGTGCTCCCAGAACTGCGTCTTCCCGCCGAACCCCCGCAGCTTGATCATCGAGAGCGCGAAGTCGAAGCCGTACCGCTCGGCCTTCTGCGTGACGGTCTTGTTCAGCTCGAAGCTCGGCATGTACTGCGGCGAGGTCTCCGAGATGAGCCAGCCGTTGTTGCCGATCGGGATGAAGACGCCGATGTCCATGGAAGCCCCCTACTGCGGCCGTCCAGTTGGCCCCGCTGCGCTGGCCGACGCAAGCCTGCCTTAGCGCAGGTCCTGCACGTCGGCCGGCGGCGGTTCCGGTATGTCCTCGTAGGGGCGCAGGCCGCCCGCCAGCAGGCACTCCCACACCTGTTCGGGCGTCTCCGCAAACCGGAACAGGTCCAGGTCGCCCGGGGCGATCATCCCGTGCTCGATCAGCGCGTCGAAGTTGACGATCGAGCGCCAGTAGCCCGCGTCGAAGAGCACTATGGGCATCGGCGGCGACTTCTCGCTCTGGCGCAGGGTCAGGATCTCGAACAGCTCGTCCAACGTCCCGAAGCCGCCGGGGAACACCACCAGCGCGCTCGCCCGCATGGCCAGGTGCATCTTGCGCATCGCGAAGTAGTGGAAGCGAAACGTGAGCTCCGGCGTCGAATAGGCGTTGGGGTACTGCTCGTGCGGCAGGGTGATATTGAGCCCGATCGACGGCGCGCCCACGTCCGTGGCGCCGCGGTTGGCGGCTTCCATGATGCCCGGCCCGCCGCCGGTGCAGATGACGTTGTAGCGCTCGCCCTTGGCCGAGAGGTGCGCCCCGCCGCGCTTGGACGCGAGGGCGGCGAACTCGCGGGCGGCGGCGTACCAGCGCGGATGCGGCTCGGGCCCGTCCTCGCGGATCCGCGCCGAGCCGAACACCACGATGGTGGAGCGGACGCTCCAGTTGCGCAGCGCCTCGTCGACCTTGGCGAACTCCAATAGGAAACGGACCCCTCGCATCGAGGGGCCCATGATGAAGTCCTGGTCCATCGAGGCCAGGCGGTAGGTCGGCGACGCGGTCTGTGGCGCGCTCGGATGGAGATGGATATCGCTCATTCGGCCCTTTTAGGCCGGTTGCGCACTCCGCGTCAGCGCTCCCAGCGCGCCGGCGGCCTCCAGCATTGGTGCCACCCGCGCCTTCGCCTCGGCCGGCAGGTTGGCGTAGGCGCGGCGCAGGCTCTCCAGGCACTTCGCCTGGTACTTGAACGTCCCCTGCGAGTAGGGCCGTCCCAACAGCTCGACCGTGAAGCTCTCCTCCCCTGCCCGAAGCGCCGCCTCGTTGGCCTCGAGGAACGGCAGGTAGACTTCGCCGGCGAGGGCCAGCAGTCGCTCGACGGCCGCCGCGAGCGGCTCGTCGGCCTGGCGCCAGGCGCCGTCGACACCCGAGGCGTCGTCCAGGTGCATCAGCCAGCGGTAGGTGAAGGGGGCGATCTCGCGCATCAGGTCGCTGGGCGTCGGGTCGTTGGCCAACTGCGAGAACTGACCATACCAGCCGAACTCGGCCAGCGACGGTCGCGAGCCGAACAGGAACGGCCGCTCCAGCACGTGGGCCTCGAAGATCGCGCACAGCCGGCGCATGGTCTCCTCGATGACCGGCGCGTTCTCCTTGGTGCAGCCCACGATCGGCATCCGCCCCACCTGCCGCTCGCGGAAGAAGTCGGCGAATTTCTTCACGCCGTCGTAGCCGCCGCTCGCGCCGCGGTCATAGGCCAGCCACTCGCTCATCCGCACCTGGTCGCGCTCGGCGTCCCAGCGGTAGTGGAACATCAGCTTGGTGCCCCACTCGTCGGCCATGTCCTCGATCAGGTAGGCCAGGAAGGCGTCGCCCGCGTCGGGCGGCACGATCCCGCGGTCGTCCGGGTGGCGCGCCTCCAGTTCGTAGATCATCGGCGTGGAGTCGTTGTGGTAGCTGCCGTCCGGGTACTGGATCACCGGGATCACCGCCGGCCGCACCTGAGCCCGCTCGGCGTCGTTGGCCGGCGTCACCTGGATCCAGACATAGGGCAGGCGCCGATAGCGCAGGATCGCCCGCATCTTCATCGAGTACGGCGAGCCCAGGCCGCCGAGGATCCGATAGTGCGCGGGCATCCGTGAGCTCCTTCTAAAACGCGCCGCTGATCACCTTCGACAGGGCCGCGACGACGGGCGGGATCAGGGCGGGCGAGACGCAGCGCAGGTCGTCGCTGCGGGTGTGGTGGAAGCGGTGGCTGCCGAAGATCCCCATCGCCGGGTCGTAGCCCGCGTGCAGGATGCTGCCGAGCTCGCCGGCCGCCTGGGCGGGGTTGACTGGATAGGGCTTCTCCAGCCCCGGCTGCCCGGCGAAGGCCGCCGCCAGCGCCGGCACGTGCTTTGGCGCGGCCAGCAGGAACCGCTGCGGATCGGCGCTGGGCAGCGGCGCGAGCAGCGGGCCGCGCTCGTGCCAATCGCGGGCGGCGACATTGGCCCCCAGGTGGACCCATAGCGCGGTCTCGTCCGGCTTCGGCGCGACCTTGGCGATGTAGAGTTCGCCGCCCTGGTATTCGTATTCGTGCCCGCTGGTGGCCACGAGGGCGACGTTGACCGGCAGGTTGGCCTTCGCCGCCCAGCCCGCCAGCATCAGCCAGACGGCCAGGCCCGTGCCCCGCTCGCCCGCACAGCCGAACCAGCCGGACCGCGGCGTCGACAGCACCAGCCATTTGCCGCTCGGCCGTCGGGTCAGCGTAGCGGTCACGTTGTAGGCCGGCCGCCGGAACGACCGCCCGGGCATGCTCAGCGTCGCAGCCTCTCCGCTGGCCGAGGCGGAGACGAACGGCGCGGCCTCCTTCGGCGCGAGCACCGCCACGGGTCGGTCGAACAGCTTGCGGTCGGAAGGCGCGTTCAGGGCGCAGGCCTCGCCGGTCGGTCCCGTGGTGACCAACACCACCGCATCGCCACGCGCCGCGCGGACCCGTCGCTCGACCTCGCCCAGCGCCGTCGACCAGCGCGCGTACGGCAGGACCAACAGCGCGATGCCCCCGTCCCGGTCGCCGCCGTGCAAGGGGCCGGTGATCCCGCCCGCCAGCGTGGGGGTGACGATAGCCTGTGGGATGAGCCCGGCCATCGCCTGGCCCGTCGCCAGCGTGGCCTCACCCTCGAAGGCCGGCGCGTCGAACGGCTGGCGAACGACCGCATAGCCCAGCCCCGTCAGCTCCCCCTCCAACCACGCCCCGCTGGCCTCGTCGCCGGGGCCGCCCGAGGCCTTGTCGCCGAAGCTGTGATAGCGCTCGAGGATGCCCTTCGCTTCGGCCTCGCCCGCCGGCCCTGCGGCGACGGCCGGTCCGGCCGCGAGCAGCGCGCTCGCGCCGAGCACGGCGCGACGGGAAGCCGAAAGCTTGTCCATGCGCGGACGCTAGCGCAGCCCGTCGACCGGCGCGATGGGGGTTGGCGGCCCGCAGCGCACGGCCTTCACGTATGCGTCACCTGCCGCGTCGAGCCTCATCGGCGTCGCGCACAACTCGGCCAGGGCCGCCGCGTCGCCCTTCAGATAGGCCCGCCAGAACCGGATCGTCTCAGCCTTCACGATCTCCATCTGCTGCGGATCGATGGACTTGAGTTGGCCTGTGGCGACGCGCCGGCCGCCGAACAGCGCATGGTCGGCGCCGTCCAGCACGATCAGGTACTGGTCCGCGCCGGAGATCGCCTGGTAGGGCGTCGTCCGCTCGAAGGGTGTCCGCTCCAGGTCGAAGGGCGTCGCGTCCTCGGTGCCGGTGAAGTGCAGCATCGGCGTCCTGATCCGCGCGAACGCGGCCTTCGGGTCGTCGCCGCGCGGCTTGTTCGGGCTGTAGGCGATGGCCGCCTTGATCCGCGGCTCCTGGAAGCGCGTCTCGGCCGGCGCCGACGCCAGCCGCTGACCCACCGCCGTCAGCGTCGAGAGCGCGCCGAACGAGTGCCCCGACATGCCGACGCGGTCGAAGTCGGCCTTGCCCTTCAGCGCCGGCTCCTTGGCCAGCTGGTCCAGCGCGAACGGCAGGTCGCCGTAGCGCGCCTGCGCCGCCTCCGCCGTCATGGCCGTGCGGCCCGCCGCCTCGATCCCGCCGCCGCGGGCCAGGATGCCGCTGTCCGAGCCCGCGTGCTGCAGCGTCACCACGATGAACCCGGCGTCCGCCACCGCCTGCAGGATGTAGCTGGAGGCCTCGCGGTTCCCGCCCAGGCCGTGGCTGTGCACGACCACCGGGAACGGTCCGTCGCCTCTCGGCAGGTAGAGCTTGTAGGGCACGATCCGCCCGGACCGCGCGGCATCGGGCCATTGGCCATAGCGGATCTCGGCCCCTCCCGTGGCCGCCGCCGGCCCGGCGGGCTGCGCCGAGACAGCGGCGGGCGTCGCCGCCGGGAAGATGGCGACGAGCGCGGCGAGGACCAGGCTGGGCTTCATGTGTGCTCTACCAGGCATATCGGAGCTGGACGCCCCAGGTGCGGGGCAGGTTGTAGCGCCGCACGTCGCCGGTCGCCGACGGCGCGTGGAAGACGAGGTAGTTCTCCTGGCCTGCGTTGTTCACGAAGCCGGTCAAGTCCCACTGCTGCCACGTGACGCCGGCGCGCACGTTGAACAGCACATAATCGTGCAGCAGCGTGGTCTGATTGGCCTCCTGGACGCCGCCCTGGCGGGCGTTCCCGTTGAGGTTCACATAACCGCTGACGTCCTCGACGATGTCGCGGCGATAGGTGACGCTGAAGGTCTGGGTCCACTTGGGCTGCTGTGGCTGGCGGTAGCCATCGTAGACGCCGCTGGTGACGTGGCCGCCCTGGCGCGAGCCGCCCAGGGTGACCCGCAGGTTGCCGCCGGCGACCTCCGCGCGCGCCGTCGCCTCGACCTCGATCCCCCAGAGCCTGGCCGGACCCGCGTTGAAGGCGAACGACGTCGCCTGAACCGGACAGGCCGGATTGTTCGCGCGGCACCCGTTGTCGCCCTGGATGACGAGGTTCTTGTACTTGTTCGAGTACGCCGCCGCGGTCACGTAGACGTCGCGCGTCAGGTTGCCCTTGAATCCGACCTCGTAGGCGGTGACCGTCTCGTTGTCGAAAGCGGGCGGTATCGGGATGGGCTGGCGCGGATCCCCAAGGTTGCCGTTGAAGCCCCCGGCGCGATAGGCCGAGCCTACCTTGGCAAAGAGCAGGATGAGCGGCGTCGGCTTGTAGGCGACCGTGGCCGTGTACGAGACGTTGCTTTCGGTGCTGGACGCCGTGGGGTTCAGGTTCGGGTTCGTGACGGGGATGTCGCTCAGATAGAGGAACTGGCGCGCCAGGAAGTCCTTGTTGTCGTGGGTGTAGCGCAGGTCGCCCGACAGGTTCAGGCGGTCGGTCAGGTCGTAGCCCAGCGAGCCGTAAACCGCGTACGAGGAGAAGCGGAGCTTGCCGCGGGTGATGGTGCCGAAGTTCGGGCTGGCGGGTGTCGGCGACTTGCCCAGGATGTTGGAGGTCGTGTCGTTGAGCAGGTACCACTCGCCGCCGACCAGCCAATCGAACCCGTTCCGCTCGCCCAGGAGGTGGGCGCCGTAGTAGCTGAGCCGGGCGTGGTCGATCTGGTCGCCGCCCAGGTTGTAGTCGGCGTTGCGGATCGCGGTCAGGCCGGAAGCCGACACTCGGCCCGGCATGGCGGACAGAGCGGTGAAGAATTCGCGCGAGAACGCGTCGCGGTCGTACTGGTTCTGGCCCCGCCGGTCACGAAGGTTCACGATCGTCGACAGCGTCGCCCATTCGAGATCTGTCGTGGTGGTGAGTTCCAGGTTGCTGAGACGCTGCTTGCCTTGCGAGGGCGAGTTCCAGGGCGTGTCGTACTTGTCGCTGAAATAGCCCTGTGGGAAGTTGGCGTTCGCGAAGGTGACGACCTGATAGACCAGCCCCGGAACCCGCTCGTTCGCCCGCTCCAGCATCAGGTTCGCCGTGAACGGGCCGTTCTTGTAGCCGAGCTGGGCGCGGAAGAACTCGCGTTCGGTGGCGTCCGCGTACTCGTCGATGACATACAGGTGGTAGAAGCCCTTCGGCTTCTTGCCGTAGTCGACGCTGAAGCGCGTCGAGAAGTGCTCGTTGATGGGAACGTTGAGCACCGCCTCGACCTCGCGCCGCTCGTGCATGCCGATCGAGCCCAGCACGTAGCCTTCGAACTTGTCGGTCGGCCGCGCGGTGATGACGTTGATCGACCCGCCGGAGGCGTTGCGTCCCCCGAGGCCGCCCTGCACGCCGCGCAGGACCTCGATGCGCTGCACGTCGAACAGGTCGATGCCGCTGAATGTGCGCCCGGCGACGTTGCCGCCGCCGATGAAGGCGCCGTTGCGGAACAGGCCGACGCCGGCCTCGGCGTTCGTCGCGCGCGACGTCCCCGAACCCCGGATCGAGACGTCGGACGTGAGCGCATTGGAGGTGTTGGCGAAGTTCACGCCGGGCGAGTTGCTGAGAAGCGCCTGGGCATTCGCGAGGCCGCCCTGGTCCCGGATGTCCTCGGCGCTGAGCGCCGTGGCGGCGACCGGCACGTCGCGCAGCCGCTCCTCGCGCTTGCGCGCCGTGACCAGCAGTTCCTCGATCTCGGTCTGCGCACACGCCGGCGCAGCCATTGCGCACGCGATCGCAGCAATCGAGGCGGTCTTCAGGGCCTGCAACTTGGTCATCTCTTCCCCCTCGCTCGCGCGCCCTTGCAACGGGCTGTTACTGCGCGGTGACAGCGATTGCGACGCTATCGAACGGGGTTCGGCATTTCCAATGCCCGCAAGGCTTGGAGCCATAGCGCGCTGTCCGCTTGACGCGCGGGAGATGCGGGCCGGAATGTCGGCGCATGACCGCCATCGACCGCCGCCGCTGGCTTGCAGGCGCCGGCGCCCTGCTGTTCGCGCCGGCCGTACAGGCCGCGGAGGGCCGCGTGTACGACTACCTGTTCCTCGACCTCGACGCCCCGCCGGGCACGCCGCCCACCCGGGGCTTCGCCGAGCAAGTCCGCGCCGCCGGCCTCGACAAGGCGGGCGGCGCGCCGCTCGGACTCTTCAGCTCCCAACTCGGCTGGCATGCGCGCGAGGCGGCGCTGCTGGTCGGGTGGACGCCCGACGCCGAAGGCCGCGACGCGGCGATGGCGGCGCTCGCCGAGGCGCCCGGCGTGAAGTCGGCCGAACGCCACCGCCTCCAGGCCACCGCGCGGCCGACCGCCACCGACCGGCCCAAGCCCGGCGGCATCTACGTCCACCGCTGGTTCGTCATCGCCACGTCGGCATTGCCCGAGTTCATCGAGCTCTCGACCACCGGCTGGCGCGATTTCGAGGCCCGCTTCGACACAAACATCTTTGGCCTGTTCACGGCCGAGCCGACCGCGGCCGACAGGACCGCCGGCCAGACGCGGCTCCTGCTGCTGACCCGCTACAAGGATCACGGCGTCTGGGAGGAGTCGCGCAACCCGACCACCGATGCAATGGCCGCTTTCCGGCGCCGCCAGCTCATCACCCGCGACACCTGGAACGCCAGCTCGCTGCTGGTCCCCCTCTAGGGCGCGAAGCTCGACCGCCCCTGGATCCCCCAGCGGCCGTCCACGCGCGTGACGATGTAGATCGAGTCGAATCCGCCGATCACGCTGCCGTCCTTGCGGTAGCGGTTGAAGCGCGTGTCGATATGCACCTTGTCGGCGCCGGCGTGGATCACGTCGCGCCGCGCCCAGGCCGAGTGGTCCCACTCCGCCAGCGCCCCGCGCGTGAACATCTCCGGCTTGTGGAAGCCCGGGTTGATGACCGTCACCTTGCTGGAGGCGAAGCGCACGTGCGGGAAGTTGAACGTCGCCTCGTAGGCGGGGATGTCGCGGGCGTTGAAGGCCTTCATGAAGGCGTCCAGCCGCTCCTGCGCCGCGGCGATCTCGGCCGCGAACTTCGCGTGCTCGGGCTTCACCGGCGGCGCCTTCACCGGCTGGCCCATGGCGTCCGACGCCGCGGCCATGACGATCCCGGCCCCGATCAGGGCTTCCCTGCGGCTCACCATCCTGCTCTCTCCAAGCGTCTCAGGGCTCAGCGCCCTCGGTGTCGAACGGCCACTCCTGCTCGGGCGAATCCAGGTCCAGCAGCTCGGCGGCGTTGTGGCGCCAGGCGCGGATCATCTGGCCGCACCAGCGGATGAACAGCTCGTCCTTCGCCGGATCGCCCTTCTCGACCCAGTAGGCGAGCGCGTCGTTGCAGAACGAGATCATCGGCTCCAGCGACAGCTCCAGCAGCGCCGGTCGGCCTTCCTTCGGCGGCACCGAGTTTGGATGCCAGAGCAGCGAGCGCAGCCGCAGGCCCGTCCGCCGCCGCAGCGCCTCGTGGCTCGCCTGGTAGGCCGGGTTCTGATCGCCATGCCGGACCAGCAGGATGAAGCCGTCCTCGAACGAGCGCGCCGCCGCCAGGGCCCGGCGCATGCCGCCGCCGTAGCCGGTCCAAGGTTTCGCGTCCTGCAGCTTCAGCCGCCGCACGCTCTCGGCGAAGATCGCCAGGATCAGCGAGTCCTTCGAGGCGAAGCGGCGATAGAGCACCACCTTCGTCACGCCCGCCGCCGCGGCCACCTGCTCCATCGTGGCCCGCGCCAGCCCGTGCTGGCGGAACACCGCAGCCGCCACCCGCATGAAGTGCTCACGCCGCTCGGCCTCGCGCTCAGTAACCGGCGGGGCGGGATCGTTCGCGACGGACAACGGCTTGGGCAGGGTCGAACTCCAGGTGCCTATTCAGCCTCGCACAACCCCGCCCGACCCGCCACGCCATCGCCGGATAGCCGGCGGCTATGTTGGCTTGCCCGCGGCGACGACTAAGCTGGGACATGTCCGCCGCCTTGCTCGCGAGCCTCCTCATGGCCTCCGCCCCGTCAGCGACCTGCCAGCCGGTCGGCGAGGGCCGAACGATCGAGACCGCGCCCGGCGTCGTCATGCACGTGCGCACCGTGGGCCAGGGCCGACCGGTGCTCTACATCCCCTCGCTGGGTCGCAAGGTCGGCGATTTCGACGACCTGGCCGCCCGCATGGCCCGGCGCGGCCACATGGCGATCCTGCCCGAGCCCCGCGGCGCCGGCGGCTCGAGCGGTCCGGCGGCTGCGAACCTGTTCGAGCTCGCGAAGGACTACGCGGTGATCCTTTCGGCGCTTTGCTCGGGGCCCGTCGACGTCGTCGGCCACGCGTTTGGTAATCGCGTCAGCCGCGCCCTGGCGACCTCCGCTCCGGACAGGGTCGCCACCGTCGCCCTGCTGGCCGGCGGCGGCGAGGTCCAACCCACCGAGGAGGTCCGCACCGCCCTGAACGGCTCCGCCGCCGTGGGCGAGAAGCCCGACGCCGAGCGACTGAAGGACCTCCAGCTCGCCTTCTTCGCCAAGGGCAACGATCCATCGGTCTGGCTCCGCGGCTGGGTCCCGGCCATGGCCCGCACGCAGGGCGCCGCCAACCGCGCCACGCCGCCACGGGACTGGTGGACCGCCGGCCACGCACCGGTCCTGCTGGTCCAGGCCGAGGAGGATCCGATCGCCCCGCCCGGCAACGGCGCCGTCCTGAAACGCGACATTGGCGAGCGGCTGAGCCTGGTCAGCCTGCCCCACGCCAGCCACGCCATCCTGCCCGAACAGCCCGAAGCGGTCGCCGCGGTCCTCTCCGCCTGGTTCGCCGGCGAACGAGCCGAGCCGACGCTGCAGGCCGCGATCGACGAACGGGTGCGGACGCCGCGCTAGGGATATAATTTCACCAGCTCGCCCTCCACGCGGCGGACCGACTGGCGCATGCTGGTCCACTGCGGGGGAACGTTGCCCTTGTCCCAGGCCTCGATCTTCGCCTGCAGCCGCGCGACCACCTCGGGCCGGGCGTTGGCGAGATTGGTCCGCTCGCCGGGATCGGCCTTCAGGTCGTAGAGCATCACGAACCGCCCCAGCGGCGAGAGCGTGGCCTGCACGCCGTCCGGCGTGACCCGCGCGGCGTTGCTCGCCGCTTCCGACGGGTCGGCGCGGTTGACCATCCACAGCTTCCAGTCGCCGTCGCGGATCGCGTAGTTCAGGCCGGAGCGCCAGTAGAGCGTCGGGTTGGGCGTGTCCTTCTTCGCGCCGGTCACGTAGGGCGTCAGGTCCACCCCGTCCGAGCCCTTCGGCAGCTTCGCGCCGGCCAGCGCCGCGGCCGTGGGTGCGATGTCGAGGCTCGAGACCACCCGGGGATCCACCTGCCCCGGCTTGATGTGGCCGGGCCAGGCCATGACGAACGGCACGCGCACGCCGCCCTCCATGTGCATGCCCTTGTACCCGTTCAGCGGCGCGTTCGTGCAGGCGTCGCCGACGTAGCCCGCGCAGCCGTTATCCGAGAGGAAGACGATGACGGTGTCCTTCTCGATCCCCTCGGCCTTCAGCTTCGCGCGCACGGCGCCGACGCTGTCGTCCAGCGACGAGACCATGGCGGCATAGACCCGCTGGCCCTTGTTCTCGATGTGCCGGTAGCGGTCGATGTACTTGGCCGGCGCCTGCAGCGGCGTGTGCGGCGTGGTGTGGGCGAGGTACAGGAAGAACGGCCGGTCCTTGTTGGCCCCGATGAAGCGCACCGCCTCCTCCGTGAAGGCGTCGGTCAGGTAGTCCTTCACCTCCACGGGCTCGCGGCCGCGCTTGATGGGCGCGCGGGCCCGCAGGCGCACCATCTGTTCGGCCTCACTCCCTTCGCCCAGGCCGGCGCCGCCCTCGGCCGTGCCGTAGGTCGCCTCGGCCCCCGGCGGCGTGTGGAATTCGTCGCCCGGCCTGGTCTCGACGATGAAGGCGTTGGCGCCCGCGGTGGTGCCGAAGTACTCGTCGAAGCCGCGCGCCACGGGGTGGTAGCCGCCGGACTCGCCCAGGTGCCACTTTCCGATCATGCCGGTGTGGTAGCCCGCCTGCTGCATCGCCTGGCCGATGAACGTCTCGTCGAGCGACACGCCGCCCGTCCGGTCGCGGCCCACCGGGTTGAACTCGTAGCCGAAGCGGGTCTGGTAGCGGCCGGTGAGCAGCGCCGCCCGCGACGGGGCGCAGACCGGATGGCTCACATAGCCCTGGGTGAACCGCACGCCGTCCGCCGCCAGGGCGTCGATGTTGGGCGTCTTCACGTGTCTGCTGCCGTAGGCGCCGGTGTCCCCATAGCCCAGGTCGTCGGCCAGGATCACGATCATGTTCGGCTTGCGCGCCGGCGCCGCGTAAGCGGGCGCGGCTGCCAGCGCGAGGCCCAGGGCGGCGGTGGCGACGAGGGTCTTGCGCATCCTGTGGACTCCAGTTCGGCCGGAACGCTAGCCGGATCGGCGCCGGCGATCTGCACAATTGGGCGTCGCGATGTTATAGCCCGCGGGCATGGAGCTCCGGCACCTCGAACAGATCCTCGAAATCTGCCGCGCCGGCGGTTTCTCGGGCGCGGCGCGGAAGCTCTCGATCTCGCAGCCGACGCTGTCGAAGAGCATCGCCCGCCTCGAAGCCCAGCTCTCGCTGAAGCTGTTCGAGCGCAACGGCGGCGCGGCGCGACCCACCGCCTACGGCGCCTTCGTGGCCCAGCGCGCCGAGGCGCTGCTGCAGGGCGTCGCCGCCCTCTCCCGCGACCTGGAACAACTCGCCCGCGGCGAGGAGGGCCGGATTCGCATCGCCGTCGGCCCGGGCTCGCGCCTGAAGCCCCTGCCCGAGCTCCTGCGGCGCGTCGCCGTGCGCTTCCCCAAGCTGCACGTTGAGACGATCCAGGAAACCGGCCCCGGCGTCATGACCGCCCTGCACGACGGCCGCGTCGACATGGCCTTCGGCTACTCCGAGCACGCCGCCCGCTACGGCGAGCTGATCCGCAAGAAGCTTTTCGAGGACGCCATCATCCTAGTCGCCCGCCCGGGCCACCCGGCGCTGGCGCTCGCGGACGCCGGGCCGCGCGAGCTGCTCGTCTACCCCTTCGCCCTGCCCAACGTGCTGCCCGGCATCGAACGCTGGGCCGGCGAGATGACCCGCGACGAGGCCGAGAACCTGCGGTCCTTCGTCAGCGACGACTACGCCCTCATCGTCCAGCGCACGCTCGACACCGACACCATCGCCATGGGCGCCTCCTTCCTCTTCGAGGAGCAGCTCAGGCAAGGCCGCCTGGTGGCGATCTCGTCCACCCTCGACGTGCCCTACGCTTGCTGGATGCTGACGACGGCGGAGCGCTGGCGCTCACCGCTGATCAAGGCCATGGCCGAGCTCTCCAAGGCCGCTGTCACCGAAAAGCCGCTCAGCGCCGCCGCCTGATAGCTGCCAGCTATGGTCGCCGGCGCCCGGATCCCAGGCGCCACGCCACGCGAGCGCACGAACACCGCGGGTTGAATTGAAGCTGTCACGGATCGGCGCGATGGGTGCGGCTTCCACCCCTTGAGAGGAGCCCCCAATGCCCACGATCGCTGTGAAGCCCGGCGTCGAAATCTTCTACAAGGACTGGGGCTCCGGACAGCCCATCGTCTTCAGCCACGGCTGGCCGCTGTCGTCCGACGACTGGGACGCGCAGATGATGTTCTTCGCCGACAACGGCTACCGCGTCGTCGCCCACGACCGCCGCGGCCACGGCCGCTCGACCCAGACTTGGGACGGCAACGAGATGGACACCTATGCCGACGACCTGCGCGCGCTGGTCCTGGCGCTGGACCTGAAGGACGCCGTCCACGTCGGCCACTCCACGGGCGGCGGCGAAGTGGTCCGTTACCTGGCCCGCCACGGGACCGACCGCGCGGCTGCGGCCGCCATCTTGGGCGCCGTGCCGCCGGTGATGGTCAAGAAGGACACCAACCCCGAGGGCCTGCCCATCGAGGTCTTCGACGGCTTCCGCGCAGCGCTCACCGCCGACCGCGCCCAGATGTTCAAGGACGTGCCGTCCGGCCCGTTCTACGGCTTCAACCGTCCAGGCGCGAAAGTCAGCCAGGGCCTGATCGACAAGTGGTGGCTGCAGGGGATGATGGGCGGCGTGAAGGCCCACTACGACTGCATCAAGGCCTTCTCCGAGACCGACTTCACCGAGGACCTGAAGTCCATCACCATCCCGGTGCTGGTGATGCACGGCGACGACGACCAGATCGTGCCGATCGCCGACTCCGCCCTGAAGTCGATCAAGCTCCTGCCGAACGGGACCCTGAAGGTCTATCCCGGCTTCGACCACGGCATGGCCGCGACCCATGCCGACGTGATCAACGCCGACCTGCTGGGGTGGCTGCAGGGCAAGGACATCGGCGCGACCACCGACGCGACCGCCCTCGAACCGGCCTGACCGGCGCCGAAAGATGGCGGCGGTGACATTGCGCCGCCGCCATTGACGTGGAAGCTCTACGTCTCCTTCGGTCGGGGGCGTGAATGCGTTCGAATTCCTGGGTTCTGGCGTGGACGCTGGCGGCCTGTGCGTGGGTGGGCGCCGCCCAGGCCCAGCCGCCGCCCGACGACATCGACCGGCTCTACCGCCGCGAGGAGCCACGCGGACCGCCGCCGCCCCGCGCCCAGCTCTTCCTCAGCCCCGCCGGCCAGCCGTTCCGCGCGCCGCCCGGCCAGCCCTACCCCGTCGCCGCCTGGTTCGCCGCCGCCGACGCCGATCATGACGGCCGGCTGACCCGCGACGAGTTCCGCGCCGAGGCCGACGCCTGGTTCAAGGTCGTGGACGCCGACGGCGACGGCCAGCTCGGCATGATCGAGGCGCGTCGCTGGGAGGAGGAACTTGTCCCCGAGATCAGCCGCGACGCGCTGGGTGGCGGCGGCCCTATGATGATGGGCCGCCGTGGCCCGCCCGGCCGCAATCAGGTCGACCACCGCCGCCAGGGCGCGGCCGCCTACAGCCTGATCAACGAGCCGCATCCCGTGCGCGGGGCCGACAGCGACTTTTCCATGTCGATCAGCACCCGCGAGTGGCGCGCCGCCACCGACCGCCGCTTCGCGATCCTCGATCCCGACGGCGACGGCGCCGTGCTCGCGATGGAGCTGAAGCCGACGCCGGCCCAGGCCGCCCCTAAGCCTGACCGCGAACGCCGTCCGCCCATAGGGCTGAGGAAGCCTTCATCAGGCGGATGACGAACTGGACGCAGCCCACGTCCTCGCCGCTCGCCGGATCGGCGATCACCACATCGTACCAGACGTTCTCCGCCTTCGGGCTCTCGGTCAGCCGCAGCACCTTCGTGCGACCGACATAATCGACGCCGGCTCGCAGCGGCCCGCGGTACTGCCGAACCTCCAGCGAGCCGAACAGGCCCACCGACGGCCCGACCCCGGCCAGCACCTTCGATCGGGCCCCGTGCGCCAGCCGCACCAGGTGCGACGGCGGCAGGACGTGCTCGTCCGCGTAGAGCCGATGCGGCTCGGTGATCCGCTCCAGCGCGTCCTGCAGGTCGGCGACCTCCACCCGCAGCGGTATGTCGAACACCTCGTCGCCGACGGCGTACTCCGCCAGCATCCGCAGCCGCCCTGGCTCGGCGGGGGTCTGCATCGGCAGCCGGCGCGCAAGCTCCGACAGCGAGTCCGGCGCGCTCTGGCTGGCCGTGCCCTCGCAGATCTTCGCGCCCGCCTCGTTGAACATCGAAAGCCGCGCCCGCCCCTCGCCCGGTTGCACAACCGCCCGCACCTTCTCTGCATCCACCGTCGCCTGGGTGAAGTGGAGCGACATGTCCCCGCGCTCGAACCACCGCTCGCCGTACAGCTCCAGCAGCATCGGCACGAACTGGTCCATGTGGACCGAGCCCGGCACCGTGCCGCCCTTGAAGCCCAGCTTCGAGGCCACCGCGTCGTTGTGGATCGACCCCTGGGCCTGCTGGAACGCATTGCGCGGTACGCGGAACTCGCCTGCCAGCTCAGCCACGGCCATGGCGTCCTCCCCTGTCGTCAGACGCATCCTGACTCCGAACCGGACTTTCGAAAAGCGCTACGGCAGCAGTCCCAGCCGCTTGCCCACGATCCGGTCGAGCGTGCGCTTCGGCAGGTGCTCGGACATGAACACCTGGAACATGCTGGGCGAGACCGTGTAGCGGACCTTGGGGCGCGGGGTCGTCAGGGCCTCATGGATCGTTTCGCCGATCCGTTCCGGCGGCAGGCCCGAGCGTCCGAGTTGCAGCATGTAGGCCCGAAGGCGGTCCAGCATCGGGGCGTAGATCGTATTGGCATAGCGGGCGGTGTCGGTCTCGTCGGCCTTGTCCCAGATCGGCGTCGCCACCGCGCCGGGCGCCACCACGATCACGTCCACGCCGAACGGCAGCAGCTCGCGCCGCAGCGCCTCGGACATCCCCTCCAGCCCGAACTTCGAGACGTTGTAAGGGGCCATGAACGGGTTGGCCGTCCTGCCACCCACCGAGGAGATGTTGACGATCCGGCCCGGGTCCCTGACCGCCGGCGACCGCGCGCCCAGCAGCGGCGCGAACGCCTGGGTGGCGATCACCACGCCCGTCAGGTTCACCTCGAGCTGCTTGCGGAACTCCTCGGTCGGCAGGTGCAGCAACGGCCCCGCCACCGCGATGCCCGCGTTGTTGACCAGGCCCGCCAGAGTCGCGTCGCCCAGCGCCGCCTCCACGGTCCGCGCGCCGGCCTGCACGGCGGCCTCGTCGGTGACGTCGAAGATCAGCGGCGTGAAATTCGGCCCCACCTCGGCTGCGACCCGTTCGCCGTCGGCAGCCTTCCGCACGCTGCCGAAGACGTGGAAGCCCCTGGCGGCCAGCACCTTCGCCGCCGCTAGGCCGATCCCGGTCGAGACCCCGGTGACGACGACGGATTTCTGCCCCACGGACACGCCCCTCTCCCTGTTCAGCAAAGCATATGGGGGCGGACAGCGGATGGCCTAGCCGGCCGCCTCCTGCCGCGGCGCGAAACGGGCGACCAGGTCGTAGGCCTCGCCCGGGAAGAACAGCCGCACGTGGGTGATCCGGTCGGCGCCGCGCCAGGTCTGGCGCTCCAGCACGAGGCAGGCGGTCGTCGTCTCGATGCCGAGCGCGCCGGCGATCGCGCGGCTGGGGTTGGCGGCGCTGATCCGATGTTCGGCCTGGGTCCACGGCACGTGCCCCAGCAGCCACCCGCCCGGCGGCGTCTCGCCGAAATCGACGTCCGCGGCCTCCGGCGCAGCGTCCAGGTTGATCAGCCGCTCCTCCAGCGCGAAGGGCCGGCCGCTCGCCCGATGCAAGCAGCGCAGCGCCAGCACCTTCACCGGCGCGTCCAGGCCGAGCTCCGCCATTTCGCTCGACCCCGCCCGGCCCACGCGGCGCGACAACAGCTCGTAGCCGTAGGGCTCGCCGCGCGCCGTCACCTCGGCGGCGATGTCCGGGATGTCCAGCACCACCGAGTGGATGCGCGGCCGCGCCACGAAGGTGCCGGCCTTGCGCCGCCGCACGATCAGGCCCTGTTCGGCCAACGGCGCCAGCGCCTTGTTCACGGTCATCCGCGAGCAGCCGTACGCCGCCATCAGCTCATGCTCGAACGGGATCCGGTGGCCCGGCGGCCAGGCGCCCGAGAGGATGCGCTCCGAGATGTCGGTGCGGATCCGCTTGTTCAGGCTCTCGTCCTGGCGACCGGTCATGCGAGCAGGCGCTCCAAGGTCTGCCGATAGCGCTCCGCGAACCGCGCGCGGTCCACGTGGCGTCCGTCCTCGACCACCCGGCGACCGGCGCGCCAGACGTCCTTCACCGCGCGACCGCCGGCGAACACGAAGGCGTCGAGGATCGCGTCGCCCGAACGGCCGGCGACGTCGATGTTGTCTGTGTCCATCACCATCCAGTCGGCCGAGCCGCCGACGGCGAACCCGGCGGTCTCGACGCCTAGCGCCCGCGCGCCGCCCCCCAGCGCGCCGCGGTAGAGCGTCCCGCCCGTGGACACGCCGGGCCCCGGCGCCAGCACGTTGCGCGCCCGCTCGGTCAGCCGCTGGCCGTATTCCAGGAGCCGCAACTCTTCGGCCGCGTCGATCCGCACATTGGAGTCCGAGCCGACTCCGAACGCGCCGCCTTCGGCGAAGTAGCGCGCGCCCGGGAAGACCCCGTCGCCCAGGTTGGCCTCGGTGATCGGGCAGAGGCCGGCGACGGCGCCGCTGGCGGCCAGCCGCTGGCGCTCGCTCGGCGTCATGTGGGTGGCGTGGACCAGGCACCAGCGCCGGTCGACGCCGAACCGGTCGAGCAGCCATTCCACCGGCCGCGCCCCGCTCCAGGCCGTGCAGTCCTCCACCTCCTTCACCTGCTCGGCGATGTGTATGTGGACCGGGCCGTCCAGGTGGAGCAGCGCCGCCAGTTCGCCCTCGGTCACGGCCCGCAGGCTGTGCGGCGCGACGCCCACCACGGCGTCCGGCATGCCTCGGACCGCTGCGCGCGACGCCTCGAGCAGACGGGCGTAGCCATCGAGGTCGTTGACGAACCGCCGCTGGCCGGCCGTGGGCGGCGCGCCGCCGAAGCCCGAGTGGGCGTAGAACACCGGCAGCAGGGTCAGCCCGATCCCCGTCGCCTCGGCCGCCGCGG
>NZ_DASWTE010000194.1:0-10336 GCF_036402295.1 Phenylobacterium sp. | reverse complement strand
GTCGACCGACACCAACCATGGATTCGATGCGCAGAACGGCGTCTACGGCGATCTGTTCGCGGCGGGTGTGATCGACCCGACCAAGGTGGCGCGCCTCGCCCTGCAGAACGCCGCCTCCGTCGCCGGCCTTCTGATCACGACCCAGGTGGTGGTGCATGATAAGCCGAGGCCGCCCGCACGGCCGCGGGGTAGAGGTCCGGAAGACGTCGACGACCTCGAGGCCGAGTTCTAGGCCGCAAAACAGGCGCGTCCCGTGTGCGTGACGTCGCCGGGAGCCGGCCGAGGTTATGCGAGTTGGCGGCGTGCGTCCTCGGCGATGACCCCCGATGGACGTTCGGCATCGACCACACACCATGCCTCGCCCAGCATCGGCCTGGGCGAGCGCGATGGCCGACGGTCTCGCTTCAGCTTTGTACCCCCGCACCGCGCCCAGGAAGAGGTGGGACATGCGCGTGTCGATCCGCCTGAGCGGCCGCTCAACCCCGGTCGCCGCGCCGCTTTCGAGCGCGTTCACGATCACCGCCTGGTCTGCGCCGATGTCGTGCAGCATAGGTCAAGGCTCCGCGCTGCGGCGTGATCCGAACGCGCGCGTCGCCGCGCCATCGCGCAGCCCCAAGACGCGCAGGCCCCGACCCGCCCGCGGTGATCTGCGTCAAGACTTAGGCTGACTTTCCGGCAGGTTGAGAGCGCGCTCTGCGCACACGTCGGCGACGTCGCCGCAGGTCAAGAAGGCGGGGCGCTGCGCGGATGTCATGGCCGGAGTGCGGCCTTCGACAGGACTTCCCATGTCGCAATCAGGCGCCCGGACTCGTCCGGTTCGAGGCTCACACCGAACGCCCGGCTCTCCTCGCTCAGCCGCTCCCGAAGCCAGCGCGCGTCGTCGTCGTTCGGGCGGACGAGCTGGAAGCGCCGGATGGCGAGGGGTGAGAGTTCGAGCCGCAAGAGACGGCCCTCGCCGTCGAGGTCGACGAAGTACATGGCGACGAGATCGCCGCGGAACGCCTCGTAGCCGGCGATGCCCTCGTAGTCGTTGAGGAAGTCCCCGCAGCCGTAGAGGATGAGCCGGTCGCGGTAGACCTCGATCGGCCGCGGATGATGCGAGGAGTGGCCGTGGACCACGGCCACCTGTCCCGTGTCGATCAGGGCATGGGCGAAGCGCCGGTGACCCTCGGGGACCTGATAGCCCCAGTTGGAGCCCCAGTGGATCGACGCCACGGCCAGGTCTCCGGGCCCGCGCACCTCGGCGATCGTGGCGGCAAGGGCCCGCGCCGCGGCCTCGCTGGGCTCTACCAGGTTGACACCGGGCTTTCGCGGTCCCGCGCGCCAGGCCGGGGGGACGCCGCTGTCCTCGAACGCCGCAGCCGCGAGGATCACGCGGGCGGACCGGCCGGGGAGCGGAATGATGGCTGGCGCCGTGGCCGCGGCGCCGTCCCTACCGGCTCCACTCGCGGCCAGGCCGAGGTTCTGCAGCGTCTCGAGCGTGTCCAGTAGCCCCGACGGACCGAAGTCCAGCGCGTGGTTGTTCGCCAGGCTGCAGGCGTTGACGCCGGCGGCGGCGAGGCATGAGACGTTCTCCGGCGTCATCCGGTAGTTGATGCCCTTCGGCGCGAAGTTGTCGCCGCGGGTGATCGCGGTCTCGAGATTGATGAGGCGGACGTCGGGGGCCAGGCGCCGCCATTCCGCGAGAGCCGCGCCCCAGACGTAGGAGGGGGCCACCGGCCGCGGAATCGCGCCGTTGCGGCGCTCGGCGAGGTCTACGTAGGTCAGCGCCGAAGCGACATATCGTTCCCGCAACGCGGGATCGCCGGGGTGTGGCAGCACCTGATCCAAACCGCGGCCCGTCATGACGTCGCCGCCGAGGAACAGGCGGACGCGCGCGTCACGCGCTCTGTTGACCGGCGTCAAGTCGGGGGGTGTCGCCGGGCGCATACTCACAACTCCTTGGAGGCGGCAGGCGATGGTGGACGATCGGACGGCGGCGGGTCGGGATACGCTCGACGCGGACGAGCTGCGAGCTCTCTGCGGCGACCTTCTGGACTGGAAGGTGGAAGCCATCCTCGCCCTGAAGCCGACCACGGCGGACGTGGCCACCGCCGTCGGTTGGGCCGGCGGTCTGGACGACCTGGGACGGGAAGGGCGGCCGCTCGCCGGTGTTGCGGCCCAGGTCTACGACCTGCTGCTCTCGGACGAGCCTTACGGGGAGGAGCGCTAGGGTCCGCCATCGGCCGTCCCTGCCGACGCCTCGACCGTATGCTGGTCCAGCCAGGCGATGGCCAGATCGATGACCCGCTCCAGTGCTCCGGGCTCCTCGAAGAGATGCGTCGCGCCTGGCACGATGACCAGCTCGGCGGGCCCCTTCATCCGGGCAATGGCCTGCCGGTTGAGGTCGATTACAGGCTCGTCGTCGCCGCCTACGATGAGCAAGGTCGGCGCGGTCAGCCGATCCAGAGACGCGCCCGCTAGATCGGCTCGCCCGCCCCTGGAGACTACGGCGCGCACCGCCTCTGGGCGCAGGGCAGCCGCCTTGATCGCCGCCGCCGCGCCGGTGCTGGCCCCGAACAGGGCGACGGCCAGTCCTGCGGTTCCGGGCTGCTCGCGCGCCCATTCGATGGCGTCCACCAGGCGCGACGCCAGGAGGTCGATGTCGAAGACGTTGGCGCGCGAGGCGGCTTCCTCCTCGGTGAGCAGGTCGAGGAGCAGGGTCGCGAAGCCCGCATGGACAAGTCCCGCGGCGACGGCGCGGTTACGCGGGCTGAACCGGCTCGAACCGCTGCCGTGGGCGAAGATGACGATGGCGCGAGCTGCCGCAGGAACCCGAAGCTCAGCGCCGAGTCCGATCGGTGGAATCTGCACCAAGTTCGCGTCGGACATAGAAATGCGCCTCCGGTTACAGGTTAGCGCGGCAGGAGGCGCTGCGTTGATGCAGGTCAAGATTGCGACCGTGGGCCAAGGATTCCGGGCCTTCCATTGCGTCGCAGCGACTTGGATCAGTGGTGGCTCGAGACGGCGCGCAGCACCTCGGCCGACAGGGGGGCGCCGGCTCGGCTGGCGACATCGCCCAAGCTGAGCATGCCCACCAGGGCGCCATCGGCCATGACCGGCAGGCGTCGGATTCGCCGAGACTCCATGATCCGCACCGCGTCGGACAGGTCGTCGTCGTAGGCGCAACAGACGGCGTCCTTCGACATCACGTCACGCGCGGTCAACTGATCCAGGTCGGCGCCGTCGGCGACGGCGCGGCAGGCGATGTCGCGGTCGGTGATGATCCCCACCAGTTCGCCGGCGGCGCTGATCGGGATGGCCCCGACGTCGGCGTCCCGCATCCGCCGGGCCACGTCCGAAATGGGTGTGTCGTCGTCCAGGCACTCAGCGCCCCGGTGCATCACGTCCCTGACCTTCATGGCCGCCTCCATCCACGCGCCCACCGCGCGATTCGCCGCTGAGCCTTGCATCGTCCGGACGCGCCGCACTTGAGGCAGGTCAAGTTTCGAAGGCCGTCGTCGCGGCAATCCCGAGCCAATCCTTGAGCCTGATCAAGGCGCGCTCCCCGGGAGCCCCCACATTGGCTGCTTTCGGGACTACGCCTGTGTCTGATGCACCCGACACGCCCGTTTCCGAGCTGCAGGTCCCAAGGTCGCGGAGGTCAAGGCTGCGGATGTGGGTCCGCCTCCGGCGCGCCTGGCGCGGGACCTGCGAGACCCTGGCGTTCCTGCGGGCGGGGGCGCTCGCGGTCCTGGAGGTGATCACCGGACATTGGCCGGCGTCGGCAGAAACGCGCGAGCGGCGGGACGGGCGATGAACGTTGCCGTCGCACCGGACGGACGGACGGTCCACAACGCCGACGTTGCGGAGGTTTTCTATCGTCTGGCCGAGCTGCTGGAGATCGAGGGTGCGAATCCGTTCCGTATCCGCGCCTATCGCCGGGCGGCGGCGACCATCGAGGACCTGACCGAACCCGTGGCGGCCCTCCTGGCGCGCGGCCAGGACCTCGCCGACCTGCCGGGGATTGGCGAGGACCTCGCCGGCAAGATCGCCGAGATTTGCCGGACCGGCCGGCTGCAGCTCCTCGAGGACGTGGAGGCGCGCACCCCGTCGGACCTCGCCCGCCTGGCCCAGGTTCCGGGATTGGGTCCCAAGCGCGTGAAGGTCCTGCACGATGCCCTGGGCGTGAACTCGATCGAAGACCTCGCCCGCGCCGCCGCGGCCGGAAGAATCCGCGATCTCCCACGCTTCGGCGAAGCCTTCGAGCAGCGCCTTCTGAGGGACCTGAAAGCGGCGCCGGCCACCGGCGAGACCCGGCTGAGGATCTCCGTCGCCGAGGAATATGCCGCGGGCCTGCTCGAACACGTCAAGGCCCTCCCGGGCGTGGGCGAGGCGGTGGTGGCGGGGAGCTATCGTCGGCGCCGCGAGACGGTGGGCGACCTCGACATCCTGGCCAGCGGCCCCCCGTCGATCACCGATGGATTCGTCGGCTATGCGGAGGTGGTGAAGGTCCTCGCCAAGGGGCCGACCCGGGTTACGGCGGTGTTGCGCAACGGCTTGCAGGTCGACCTGCGCGTGGTCCCCGACGAGAGCTTCGGCGCCGCCCTCGTCTATTTCACGGGTTCGAAGGCGCACAACATCGCCCTGCGGAAGCGGGCCCAGGGCCGAGGCCTGAAGGTCAACGAATACGGCGTCTTTCGGGGCGAGGCGAGGCTTGCCGGACGCACGGAGGCCGACGTGTACCGCGCGGTCGGCCTCCCCCTCATCCCGCCGGAACTCCGGGAAGATCGTGGCGAGCTCGACGCCGCCGAGGCGGGGCGGCTGCCGACCCTCGTCCAGCGCGCGGACCTCAAGGGCGACCTCCACGTCCACACGCGCGCCTCCGACGGCAAGAGCACGCTCGCAGAGATGGTCGAGGCGGCGCGGGCCCTGGGCTATGAGTACCTGGCGATCAGCGACCACTCCCGGCACGCGGTGATCGCCCACGGACTCGATCCTGCGCGCCTTTCGGCCCAGCTCGACGAGATCGACGCCCTGAACGCGCGCGGGCCGGGCATCCGGGTGCTGAAGTCCTGCGAGGTGGACATCCTGAAGAATGGCCGGCTTGACCTGCCGGACCGCCTGCTGGCGCGACTGGATGTGGTGACGGCGGGGGTGCATTCGGACTTCGCCCTGCCGGCCGCGGCGCAGACCGAGCGCCTCCTGAAAGCCATGGACAACCGCCACGTCCACATCCTGGCCCACCCGACCGGCCGCCTGATCGGCGAGCGGACCGGCTACCAGGTGGACCTGGACAAGGTGATCGCGGGCGCGAAGGACCGGGGCTGCTTCCTGGAGGTCAACGCCCATCCGAGCCGCCTCGACCTCGACGACGTCCATGCGCGCGCCGCCAAGGCGGCCGGCGTCCTGATCGCCGTGGGCTCGGACGCTCACTCGAGCGTGGGCCTCGCCAACATCCGCTTCGGCGTCGACCAGGCGCGTCGGGGGTGGCTGGAGCCGAACGATGTCCTCAACACTCGAACCTGGCCTGACCTGCGGACCCTCCTCGTTCGCTGAGCTCTCGGGGCCTGAGCTGTCCCGCTTCGTGTGGGAGGCCAAGTACCGGAGCGCCGGCGAGCGGACCGTGGCCGACAGCTGGGCCCGCATCGCGAAGGCGACGGCCGCGGCGGATCGCGATGCCGGTCTCTGGCGACGCCGCTTCCGCGCCCTCCTGGAAGATTTCCGGTTCCTGCCGGGCGGACGTATCCAGGCCGGGGCGGACCGTCCGGGCGCGGTGCTCTTCAACTGCTTCGTGCTGCCCGGGCCCAGCGAGGACGCCGAAGCCTCCAGTCTGGCGCTCCGCGAGAGCGTAGCCACCCTCCGGGCCGGCGGCGGCGTCGGCTGCGACTTCTCCGCGGCGCCGCCGCGCGGCTGGTCCGCGGGAACGCAGCCGTCGCCGGGACCGGTCGCATATCTGGACCTTTGGGACACGGCCTGCCGGGTCCACCTGGCGTCCGCGGCGCGGAAGGGGGCGCTAATGGGAGCCCTCCGCTGCGACCATCCCGACGTGGAAGCCTTCGCGGCGGCGAAGGCCGCGCCCGGCGCGCTCAGCCGGTTCAATCTGTCCATCGCGGTGACGGACGCCTTCATGGCGGCCGTGCGCGACGACGGGGCGTGGCCGCTGCGCTTCCCGGTCGCGACCGGGCCGGTGGTCAGGACGGCGCCGGCGCGGGCTCTTTGGGACCGGATCCTGCGCTGCGCCTACGAAACCGGCGACCCCGGTGTGCTGTTCGTCGACCGCATCAACGCAGCGAACCCGCTGTCCTGGTGCGAGACCCTCGCGGTCACCAATCCCTGCGGGGAGATTCCTCTGCCGGTCTACGGCGCCTGCGTTCTGGGGTCGCTCAACCTCACCCGCTTCGTCCGCGAGCCCTTCGCGTCGGGCGCGCGGCTGGACCTCGAGCACCTGGCCCAGACGACGGCCGTGGCGGCGCGCCTGCTGGACAACGTGATCGACGTCTCCGCCTACCCGCTGCCGCTGCAGGCGACGACGGCCCGCGTGACCCGGCGGATCGGCCTCGGCGTCACCGGGCTCGCCGACGCGCTGGTGATGCTGGGCCTGCGGTATGGCGATGAGCCGTCGCTGCGCGTGGCCGGCGAGGTCATGCGCACGGTGCGGGATGCCGCGTATCGGGCGTCGGCGGCCCTGGCGCAGGAGAAGGCGCCCTTCGGGGCCTTCGATCGCGACCGATATCTCGACGGCGACTTCGCCCGGGCTCTGCCGGCCGAGATGCGCGACGCGATCGCCGCGCACGGACTTCGCAACAGCCATCTGCTGGCCATCGCGCCGACCGGCTCGATCAGCCTCCTCGCCGAGGGTGTCTCCACCGGACTGGAGCCCATCTTCGCCGCCGTGCAGGACCGGCGGATCCGGGGCGCGGGCGGCGAGGCGAGGATCATCCGCTCGCCCGCCTTCTCCCTGGCGCTGTGGCGCAGGATGAACGGGCGAACCGACGGCGCGCCGCCGGCCTTTGTGGCCGCCCGCGAGCTGTCCATCGCCGCCCATCTCGACATGCAGGCGGCGCTGCAGCGTTTCGTGGACAACGCGATCTCGAAGACGGTGAATGTGCCGGCTGACCTGTCCTTCGAGGCGTTCGCCGCGATCTACGACGGCGCCTATGCCCGCGGACTCAAGGGATGCACCGCCTTCCGCGCGGTCCGCGCCGACGTGATCGTCCCAGCCGGGGAGCCTTGTGTTGGCGACCCCTCAGCCAGCGACGGTGCTTGCCGCTGAGGTGCGCCGTGGAGGCCTGGGGACCCTTCTCCCCTTCCGTCTCCACGATCCGAACCTTCGGCCACTCCCGGATCGAGCTTCTCGACAGTGGCTTTCCCGGGATCGGGGACCTGCGTCAGCTGAGTTGACGAGACCCCTCACTAAGCGGCGTGCGCCTCGCCCCCGCCCTTGACCGGCGCGTCGAGGGCGGCAGCGACCGCATCTTCGATCCGCTCGAGCCAGACGAACGTCAATTGCTCGCGCGCTTCTTTGGGAATCTCATCGAGGTCTCGTCGGTTGCGGGCCGGCAGCAGCACGCGCTTCACGCCGGCCGCGGCGGCAGCGACAACCTTCTCTTTGATGCCGCCCACGGGCAGCACGAGGCCGCGAAGGCTGATCTCGCCGGTCATGGCGGTGTCGCTGCGGACCGTACGGCCGCCGAGCAGCGACGCCAGCGCCATGAACATGGCGACGCCGGCGCTGGGTCCGTCCTTGGGCGTGGCTCCCGCCGGCACATGGACGTGGATGTCGTTCTGCTCGAATAGCGCCGGATCGACGCCCAAGGCGCCGGCATGGGTCTTCACCAGGCTGAGCGCCGCCTGGGCGCTCTCCTTCATCACCTCGCCCAGCTGGCCGGTGAGGATCAGGCGCCCCTTGCCCGGGGTCTTGGCCGCTTCGATGAACAGGATGTCCCCGCCCACCGGCGTCCAGGCCATGCCGGTGGCGACGCCCGGGACCGCGGTGCGCATGGCGACCTCGTTCTCGAACCGGGGCTGGCCCAGGACGTCGACCAGATCCTCCGGGCCAATGCGAACGTGCGTGGCCGAGCCCTCGGCGATCCGGAGCGCCGCGTGGCGCAGCGCGCGGCCGATTTCCCGTTCAAGGCCGCGTACGCCGGCCTCGCGCGTATATGTCTCGATGATCGAGCGCAGCGCCGCTTCGTCGATTTCAGCCTTCGCGGCCTCAAGGCCGTTCGCCTCGAGCTGACGCCGGACAAGATAGCGCTTGGCGATCTCCAGCTTCTCGCCGGCCGTGTAGCCGGGAAGGGAGATGATCTCCATCCGGTCGCGCAGCGGCCCTGGCACGGTCTCGAGCATGTTCGCCGTGGCGATGAACACCACGCGGCTGAGGTCGAAGGGCAGGGCGAGATAGTTGTCGCGGAACGCGCCGTTCTGCTCCGGGTCGAGGACCTCGAGCATTGCGGCCGACGGGTCCCCGTGGACGCCCGCGCCCAGCTTGTCGATCTCGTCCAGCATCAGCACGCAGTCACGGGCGCCGGCCTTGCGGACGGCCTGGATGATGTTGCCAGGAAGCGCGCCGACATAGGTGCGGCGGTGGCCGCGGATTTCCGCCTCGTCGTGGACGCCGCCCAGGCTGATGCGCGCAAATTTCCGTCCCATGGCCCGGGCGATGGACTGGCCGAGCGACGTCTTGCCGACGCCGGGCGGTCCGGCGAAGCAAAGGATGGGGGCCTTGCCTTCCGGCGCGAGCTTGCGGACCGCAAGGTACTCGATCATCCGCGTCTTGACCTTCTCAAGGCCGTAGTGGTCCTCGTCGAGGATCCGCCGAGCCTCGGCGATGTCGATCGGCTTCGGCTCCGGCTGGGCCCAGGGCAGCTCGATCAGCCAGTCGAGGTAGGTGCGGATCATGCCGTATTCGGCGCTGGCGTCGGGCATGCGCTGCAGGCGCCGCAACTCCTTGCGCGCCTGTGCATCGGCCTCCGGGGGCATTGCGGCCTTGTCGATGGCGACCTCCAGGTCGGCGATCTCCTGACCCTGTCCTTCCCCCTCGCCGAGTTCGCGCTGGATGGCGGCAAGCTGCTCGCGCAGCACCGCCTCACGCTGGCGCTGGCTGAAGGCCTCCTGGGTCTGACGCCCGATTTCCGCCGAGAGCCGCAGGACCTCCAGTCGATGCGCCAACAGCTTTGAGGCCTTCGCGAGCCGCTCCAGGACATCGAGCGCCGCCAGGATTTCCTGCTTCTCCGAGGGTTTGGTGTCCATGTAGGCGGCGGTGATGTCGGCCAGCGCGCCGGGCGCCTCGATCGCCTGGATGGACTGGCCCAGTTCCTCCGGCGCCTGGGGCAGCAGCGCCACCGCCTCCAAGGCCTGCTGCTTGAGATTGTGGAAGCGCGCCTCGACTTCAGCACTGGTCGACGTGGGCTCGGCCAGGGCCTCACCGCGCGCCACCAGGTAAGACCAGCCCGGCAGGGTCTCCGTGATGCTGAACCTTTGGACCCCCTGGAGGATCAGGTGGTGGCCCCCGTCCGGGGCGGTGACATAACGCAGGATGTTGGCGAGAACGCCGATCTCGTGCAGGCCGGACTGATCCGGGTCGTCCACGGTGGGGTCGCGCTGCAGGACGACGAGCACCTGACGCTGTTCGCGAACCGCCTGCTGGACGGCGGCCACGGAGCTGGGCCGTCCGACGGTCGCCGGTGCGACCACGCCAGGAAACAGCACCATGTTCCGCATAGGCAGGACAATGAAGGCGTCGGCGGGTGGATCGGGAGGGGCCACCGCGGTGGTTGCCGGCGACTTTGACGAGACGGCTTCGGACATGTTGCTCACCCAGCCTTGCTGAGACGGATGATCAAGCACCCGTCCGCGACCTGGACGGAGGGTGAGTGGTAGAGGCCGGGCGGCAGCGGGACCCGCCGCTCGAACCGGCCTTGGGGCAGCTCCATGCGGTGGATCACCGCCGTTCGCAGCACGGCCGGGACTGGCCGCTCGCCGGAGATCACCAGGCTGGGGCCCTCGATCCGCACCGTCACCTGGTCCGGCGGCACGCCCGGCAGCGCCGCCACCACCAGGACCTCATGGTCGGTCTCCAGGATGTCCAGGGGGGGCTCCCAATTGGCGGTGCGCACCTGGCCGCCCGCCGGGCGGAAGAGTTGCTGATGAAGGCGTTCTGCGCGCACGAGCGTGTCCAAGGCGCTGGCCCACATCCATTCACGTCGGTCGTTCATGCGCTTCTCCAGAGCGTCTCCATGACACAACACCCGAGCGGCTGGATTTGACCACTATCAAGCGAGGGCGCGGGAAGGGTCGCGTCGGTAAGGGAGCTCCTCGAAGCCACTGAGACAGCGGCTCGGTTCGCCGTCAT
>NZ_DASWTE010000193.1:0-3683 GCF_036402295.1 Phenylobacterium sp. | reverse complement strand
CCGCGCCCGTAGAGCCGGCCGCCCGTCTCGGTGAGCGTCCAGGGATCGGTGCTCCACGGCTGCCCGTCGACCGGCACCACGTCTGTGTGGCCCGACAGCACGACGCCGCCTTCGACGGCCGGCCCGATGGTCGCCATCAGGTTCGACTTGGTCCCGTCGGCGTTGGGCACGCGGCGGTGCGGCACCGACAGCCCGTCGAGATAGCCCTCGACCCACTGCACGAGCTCCAGGTTCGAGCCCCGCGATGTGGTGTCGAAGGCGATCAGCTTCGCCAGGATGTCCTTGGCCGCGGGATAGAGGTCTGTCGCGGCCATCGTCCTATCCCTGCTGGATCCGGCCCGGCGCGGCCAGGACGTCGATGAGCTCGATCCGGAAAATCAGCGGCGCGCCGGGCGGGATCTGGCCCGCGCCCTCCTCGCCGTAGCCCAGGTTGGACGGCACGTAGAGCAGCCACTCGTCGCCTGGCCGCATCAGCTGCAGCGCCTCCTGCCAGGCGGGGATCAGCCGGTCCAGGGGCATGGCGGCCGGGGCGCCGCGCTCATACGAGCTGTCGAAGACGGTGCCGTCCTCCAGCTTGCCCTCGTAGTGGACCTTCACCTCGTCCTTGGGACCCGGCTTCAGGCCGTTCACAGGACCGGCGCGGACGACCTTGTAAGCCAGGCCCGACGGCAGGAAGGTCACACCGGCTTCCTTGCCGACCTTGGCCATGAAGGTCTTCGAGACCTCGGACTGCTGCGCCGGCGCGCCCGGCTCGGCGACCTTGGTCTTCTGCTGGCAGCCCGCCAGCGCCAGGACGGCGGCCGCGACGATGAGGATACGCTTCATGGGGTCTCTCTGGGCGCGCCTTAGACGACCCGCGGCGGGTAGCCCCGCTCGCGCAGCGCGTCCATCACTTCCTGGGTGTGCTGGGCGTCGCGGGTCTCGATCATCACATCGAACTCGGCGCCCTTGGCCGGCACGTCCAGCGCCAGGCGGTTGTGGGCCACCTCGATGATGTTGGCGCCCATCTGGCCGATGATCATCGACACGTTGGCGAGCAGGCCCGGCCGGTCGTCGCCGATGATGCGGAGGGAGACGATCCGGCTCTCGCGCACGAGCTCGCGGGTCAGCACCGACGCCAAGAGGCGCGTGTCGATGTTGCCGCCGGTGATGACCAGGCCGCATTTCTTGCCGCGGAATCGCTCGGGATAGGCGAGGAGCCCCGCCAGCGAGGCGGCGCCCGCGCCCTCGGCCACCGTCTTCTCGACGTTGCAGTAGAGGGCGATGCCGCGCTCGAAGTGCGGCTCCTCGATCAGCAGCACCTCGTCGATCAGCGGCCGGGCGACGGCGTAGGTGTGCTCGCCCACCTCCCTCACCGCGATGCCCTCGGCGATGGTGGACGTGCCGTTGGTCTGGGCCGTGCGCACGCCGCGCATCTTGGCGGTGAATGAGGGGAACATCGCCGGCTCCAGGCCCACGATGCGGATATCCTTCTTGATGTGCTTGGCCGCGGTCGCCATGCCGGCGATCAGCCCACCGCCGCCGATCGGGATCGGCAGCACCTCGAGGTCGGGCACGTCCTCAAGCATCTCCAGCGCCACCGTGCCCTGGCCGGCCATCACGTCCAGGTCGTCGAACGGGTGCACGAAGGTGAGCTCGCGGTCCTCGCAGACCTTGCGGGCATGGGCCGAGGCCTCGTCGTAGCTGTCGCCTTCGATCAGCACCTCGGCGCCGTGGGCGCGGGTCTGCTGCACCTTCACGAAGGGCGTGGCCTTGGGCATCACGATCGTGACCGGGATGCCGAGGCGGGCGGCGTGGTAGCTGAGGCCCTGGCTGTGGTTGCCGGCCGAGGCGGCGATCACGCCGCGGGCCCGCACGTTCTCGCCCAACAGCAGCAGCTTGTTGAGCGCGCCCCGCTCCTTGTAGGCCGCCGTGAACTGCAGGTTCTCGAATTTCACCCAGACCTGCGCCCCGGTGATCTCGCTGAGCGTCCGCGAGAAGCGGCAGGGCGTGCGCTCGATATGACCCTTCAACCGCTCTTGCGCGGCAAGGATGTCGTCGAAGGCGAAGGTCATGAGCGCGGCCGGGGGTCTGGAAAAGGCGCGCAACCTAACGGCGGCGGTTGCCTCGGGCAACGGCGGCTTTGAACCGCAGGGCGCTGAAGCCGGATAAAGGACCAGGTCTTCCGGTCGCGCGGCCCCAGCCGTGCGGCAGGCAGGTCTCATTTCGAAGTCCTGGGAAGGCCTCCCATCAGTAAATACGACGCCGCGGACAGTCGTCCGCGGTCGAGAACGCGTACGCATCACCGATTTGACTGGAGCGACTGGAATCATGTCCGCACTGAACGACCTCTTCACAGACCAAGGCGACGCCTGCGCCGCCCATCACAATCCCCCGATCGCTGAAACCATCAACGGCGACGCCGGCGCCGAGACACTTGCCGGCGGCAACGGCGACGATGTGATCGACGGAAATGGCGGCGGTGACCTGATGATCGGCGGCAACGGCCGCGACCTCTTGATCTGGGACCCTGGCGACGGCAGCGACACCCTGGACGGCGGCAATGGCGTCGACACGCACCTGTTCAACACTTCGGGCGGCGCCGAGGTGATCAACGTCTTCGCCCAGGGCGAGGCGGCGATCCTGACCCGCAACCTCGGCAACATCACCATGCGCATCGACGACGTCGAGCGCTTGGCGATCGGCCCCGGCGCCGGGGACGACACGATCGCGGTCGGCGACCTGCGGGGGACCGACGTGCGCGAGGTCTCGGCGGAAGGCGGTGCGGGCGCCGATACGCTCGACGCCAGCGCCTTCGCCGGACCGCATCACCTCTCGCTGTCCGGCGGAGACGGATTCGACCGCTTCGTGTTTTCGGCCGGGGCCGACAACGGGGTCGAAGTCACCGACTTCCAGGCCCACGCCGGCGCGACAGATGGCGACGTGATCCAGCTCCTGGGCGTCTCGGACGCCAGTTTCGCGGAGGCGCTGGCCAACCACCACCTCGTCCAGGCGGGAAGCGACGTCATGATCCTCGACGCCAGCGGGATCATCGCGACCTTGCGCGACGTGTCGCTCGCCAGCCTTTCGGCGGCCGACTTCCTGTTCGGCTAGCCGTCCCCGAGTGCTGGGCGGCGTACGTCAGTTCCTCGACGCTGCGCAGCCTTGGCCGTGGCCGCTCCTACTGTTCCGGCGGCCTGCTGGAGCCCCCTTCGACGCCCCCAGGTCGGAGGGTGGGCTCCAGCCCTTCCTTCAGACCGGATCGAACTCGGCGACCAGATGGCCGGGGGCGATCTCGCGGAGCTGCGGCGGCAGGGGCGGCGCGCCGCCATCGGCGAGCAGCCTGGAGGGCGCGAAGCGGAACGCGGCCCTGGGGTCCATCGGGCTGGGCGGCTCGCCCTCCAGCCTGAGGCGCCGGCGCGTGCGCTCCACGGCGGGGTCGGGGATCGGCGCGGCCGAGAGCAGGGCCTTGGTGTAGGGGTGCTGCGGCGCCTGCCAGATCCGCTCGCGGTCGGCCAGCTCGATGACGCGGCCCAGGTAGAGCACCAGCACCCGGTGGCTGATCTCGCGCACCACGGCCAGGTCGTGGCTGATGAAGATCATCGAAAGCCTCATGTCCTTCTGGAGCTGGATCAGCAGGTCGATGATCTGGGCGCGGATGGACACGTCCAGCGCCGAGACCGCCTCGTCGCAGATCACCAGCT
>NZ_DASWTE010000192.1:0-23021 GCF_036402295.1 Phenylobacterium sp. | reverse complement strand
TAGTCGATTGCGCCTTCACTCGTCCCACTGTCGCCCGGCGCGAAGACGAACGTGTCCGCGCCGAAACCTCCCATCAGATAGTCGGCCTGTAGTCCGCCGACGAGCGTGTCGTCACCCGATCCGCCGTCCAGCGCGTCGGCTCCCACCAGGCCTCGCAGGAGGTCGTGGTCCTGGCCGCCGTAGAGATTGTCGGCCCCCGGCCCGCCCTCGACCGTCGCCGAGCCCCGCCCCGGGAAGGCGATGATCGAACCGTCGGGCAGGACCAGCCGCTCGCCTTCCACACCCCCGCCGAAGACAACGCTGCCGCCGTTCCTCAGATGGAGCGCAAAGGCCGGGAAAACTTCCCTGACATAGAAGTCGGTCGCGACGCGCCCCGAGAGGCCGTCGAACCGCAGATCGTCTCGCGCGGCGTCGTAGTTCAACGCCTCACCCTCGGTAATCGATAGGAACTGGTATGTCGCCACGGCTTGTCCCCCCGCGCGGCGAAGCGGGCATCCGCCGCGGCGGCGCACCTTATGACGGGGCGCGACATCGGCTCAACCATTTCGCTCGCGGCGGGCGCTCTACACGCGGGGCGCGAAGAGAGGTCGCCTACGCCCCCAAGATCCAGCCCGCTGGCAGCGACGACAGCTGCACGCCCACCAGCACCATCTGCCCGCCGCCGTTCATGTTGATAACCGTATCCGCGCCCGCCTGGGCCGCCGTGTACTGCGTGGCGGGATCGAGCAGCACGCGGTCGCCCTCGCCCATCTTGAAGTCGGTCACCCGGTCAATTCCGGCGTCGCCGAAGGTGTAGAAAAAGGTCGGCCCCCAGCCCCGGCGGTGACCGTGTCGTCCCCGCGATCGCCGGAGAGCCAGTCGTTCCACTCGCCCCCCTGCAGTATGTCGTTGGCCTGGCCGCCGCGGATCGTGTCGGCTCCCTCGCCGCCGTTGCAGGTGTCGTCGCCTAGGTTGCCGTAGACGTCGGCTGAAGCAGCGCCATACCTGCACCCCCCGTCGCGCGTCACTCGCGCCGCCGCACCTTAGGGCACAGGTTTGCGAACCCTCAACCCCAGGTCGCCTACCGCGTGAACTTCTGGAATTTGATGCGGTGGGGGATGAGGCTGTCGGCGCCCAGGCGGCGCTTCTTGTCTTCTTCGTAGGCTTCGAAGTTGCCCTCGAACCATTCCACCTGGCTGTCGCCCTCGAAGGCCAGGATGTGGGTGGCCAGGCGGTCGAGGAAGAAGCGGTCGTGGCTGATCACCACGGCGCAGCCCGGGAAGTCCTCCAGGGCCGATTCCAGCGCCCCGAGAGTCTCGACGTCGAGATCGTTGGTCGGTTCGTCGAGCATCAGAACGTTGCCGCCGGAGGCCAGGGTCTTGGCCAGGTGCACGCGGTTGCGCTCGCCGCCCGACAGCAGCCCGACCTTCTTCTGCTGGTCGCCGCCCTTGAAATTGAACGAGCCGACGTAGGCGCGGCTGGGGATCTCGCGGCTCCCCACCTTCATGATGTCGAGGCCGCCGGAGATCTCCTGCCAGACGTTCTTGTTCGGGTCGAGGCTGTCGCGGCTCTGGTCGACGTAGGCCAGCTTCACCGTCTCGCCGAGGCGCACGCTGCCCTGGTCGGGGGTCTCCTGGCCGGTGATGATCTTGAAGAGCGTGGTCTTGCCGGCGCCGTTCGGCCCGATCACGCCGACGATGCCGCCCGGCGGCAGCTTGAAGGACAGGTTCTTGAACAGGAGCTTGTCGCCGTACTCCTTCTCCAGGTTGTCGACTTCGATGACCATGTTGCCCAGCCGGGGCCCCGGCGGGATCTGGATCTGGGCGAAGGTCTGCTTCTGGCGATCGGCCTCGTTCTGCAGCTGCTCGAAAGCGGCCAGGCGGGCCTTCGACTTGCTGCGCCGCGCCGACGGCGAGGAGCGGACCCACTCCAGCTCGCGCTCGATCGTGCGCTTCTTGCCGGCTTCCTCGCGCTCTTCCTGCGCGATCCGCTTGGTCTTCTGCTCCAGCCAGGACGAGTAGTTGCCCTCGTAGGGCAGGCCCTTGCCGCGATCCAACTCCAGGGTCCACTTGGTGACCTGGTCCAGGAAGTAGCGGTCGTGGGTGACCAGGATCACGCAACCCGGGAAGGCCTCCAGGTGGTGCTGCAGCCAGGCCACGCTCTCGGCGTCGAGGTGGTTGGTGGGCTCGTCCAGCAGCAGCATGTCGGGCTTGGCCAGCAGCAGGCGGGCGAGCGCCACGCGGCGGCGCTCACCGCCTGACAGCTTGTCGACCGGCCAGTCGTTGGGCGGGCAGCGCAGGGCGTCCATCGCCATCTCGATGCGGCTGTCGATGTCCCAGAGGTCGCCAGCGTCCAGCTTCTCCTGGAGCGCGGTCATCTCCTCCATCAGCTCGTCGGAATAGTCCTCGCCAAGCTTGTTCGCGACCTCGTTGTACTTGTCGAAGATCTGCTTCTCTTCGCACCACGAGATGACGTTGCCCCAGACATCGAGCTTGTCGTCCAGCTTCGGCTCCTGCTCGAGATAGCCGCGCTTGATGCCGTCGGCCGCGAAGGCCTCGCCGGTGAAGTCCTTGTCGATGCCGGACATGATCTTCAGCAGCGTCGACTTGCCCGAGCCATTGACACCCACCACGCCGATCTTCGCGTCGGGGTAGAACGACAACCAGATGTTCTCGAAGAGCTTCTTGGGGCTGCCGGGGAAGGCCTTGGTCAGGCCCTGCATCTGGAAAATGTACTGCTGCGCCATGGGGCGTGCGTGCTCGCTGGTCGGAGTGTCGGGAATTCGCGCGAGCAGATAGCGGCGGCGGGCCCCGGGCGCAACGCCGGAACCCCACGGGCCGCCCATGCGTTCGCGCCTCTTGAGGGCGTCGAGGGGGACATGAAGCCTGTGCAGGCCAACGACATGCCGGAGCCGACAGGTGTCCCGCCAGAAACCCAAGTCATGAAGACCGACGACCGCACGCTTCAATACCTGGTCGACGCGGTCAGCGACTATGCGATCTACATGCTCGACACCGATGGTCGCGTGACGAGCTGGAATTCAGGCGCGCACGGGCTGATGGGTTACTCCCACGCCGAGATCGAGCGCCGTCACTTCTCGACGTTCTTCACGCCCGAGGATCGGGCGGCAGGGATGCCCGAGCGCATCCTCGCGACGGCCTCCGCGGAGGGGCATATCGAGCTCGAAGGCTGGCGCGTCCGCAAGGACGGCACCCGCTTCTGGTCGTTCGGCGCGCTCCACGCGGTGCGGAACGAGGCCGGCGAACTGATCGGATTCGCCAAGGTCACCCGCGACATGACCCGGCAGCGCAACGCCCAGGTCGCCCTGGCCGAGAGCGAACGACGCTTCCGCCTGCTGGTGGACGGTGTCGTCGACTACGCCATCTTCATGCTCGACCCCAACGGCGTGGTCACCAACTGGAACCGCGGCGCCGAGCGCATCAAGGGCTACTCGGAGAGCGAGATCGTCGGCCGCCACTTCAGCGTCTTCTACACGCCCGAGGACCGGCGGGCGCGGGCGCCGGCGCGTGCGCTCGAGACCGCGCTGCGGGACGGCCGCTACGACGCCGAGGGCTGGCGGCTGCGCAAGGACGGGCAGCGCTTCTGGGCCTCGGTGGTGATCGATCCGATCTACGACGAGGACGACAAGTTCATCGGCTTCGCCAAAGTCACCCGCGACATCACCGAGCGGAAGGCCGCCCAGGACGCGCTGGTCCAGAGCGAGCGGCAGTTCCGCACCCTGGTCTCGGGCGTGGTCGACTACGCGATCTTCATGCTGGACCCCAACGGCGTGGTGGCCAACTGGAACGCCGGCGCCGAGCAGATCAAGGGGTACACGGCCGACGAGATCGTGGGCCGCCACTTCAGCACGTTCTACACCGACGAGGACCGCGCCGCCGGTACTCCCCTGCGGGCGCTGAAGACCGCCACCGACCAGGGCCGCTACGACGCCGAGGGCTGGCGCGTGCGCAAGGACGGCAGCCTGTTCTGGGCCTCCGTGATCATCGACGCGATCCACGACGACGACGGCCAATTGCTCGGCTTCGCCAAGATCACCCGGGACATCACCGACAAGCGCCGCGCCCAGCTCGACCTGCAGCGGGCGCACGAGCAGCTGGCGCAGAGCCAGAAGCTGGAAGCGCTGGGCAAGCTCACCGGCGGCGTGGCGCATGATTTCAACAACCTGCTCATGGTGGTGAGCGGCCAGGCCCAGCTCCTGCGCAGGAAGCTCGCCGACGACCCGCGGGGCCAGCGCGCCCTGGACGCCATCGAGGCCTCCGCCCGCCGCGGCGAGGAGCTGACCCGGCACCTCCTGTCGTTCGCCCGCCGCCAGCGCCTGTCGCCTGCGCCGCTTTCGCTGGCCGACCGTACACCCGGACTGCGCGAGCTGCTGTCGACCAGCCTCCCGCCCGCCATCAAGCTCGAGATGCGGACGCCGGACGATCTGTGGCCCATCGCCGTAGATGTGGGCGAGTTCGAGCTCGCGGTGCTGAACCTCACCGTCAACGCGCGCGACGCCATGCCCCGGGGCGGGACGATCACGCTCCGCGCCGAGAACCGCACGCTGAGCGGCGCCGAAACACCCGACCGGCTCGAGGGCGACTTCGTGGCGCTGAGGGTCGAGGACACCGGGATGGGCATCCCGCCCGACATCCTGCCGCGCATCTTCGACCCCTTCTTCACCACCAAGGGCGTCGACAAGGGCACGGGTCTTGGCCTGTCGCAGGTCTACGGCTTCGCCCAGCAGTCGGGCGGTCAGGTGACGGTCTCAAGCCAGCTGGGCCGCGGGGCCAGCTTCACGCTGTTCCTGCCCCGCGCCGACCGGGCGCCGGCGCCGTCGGTCGACGACGAGCCGATCGCGCTCAGCCGCAGCGGCCGGATCCTGCTGGTCGAGGACAATCCCGAGGTGGCCGACGTGGCGGCCCGCATGCTGGAGGAGCTCGGCCACGACGTGGTCGCCACGTCCAGCGGCGAGTCCGGCCTGCAGGTCCTGGACGCGGAGGGGCCGTTCGACATGGTCCTGAGCGATATCGTGATGGCCGGCGAGCTGGACGGGATCGACATGGCGCGGACGATCCGTGAGCGGGCGCAGCCGACCCCGGTGCTGCTCGCCACCGGCTACAGCGAGGCGGCCGCCCGGATCGGCGACGAGTTCCCGATCCTGCGCAAGCCCTACAAGCTGGCCGATCTCAACCGCGCGATCGCCAAGCTTCTGGCGCGTCCGCCCGGGCCGGTGGCGGAGCTGTTCCATCTCGAGGAAGAGCGCCGCGCGCGGGGCCAGGAGCCGCGGACTGCCGGCGGAAAAGCCGCGGGAGGGCCTGCGCCCCCCCGCGAGTGATCCCTTGGCCGGCCGAGAACTGCGCCGCGCCGAGGGGAGGAACTGAACTCAGTTGCGGGCGGTCTGCATCTGGATCGCGGCCTTGTTGCAGGCGCGCAGCTGGCCATCCGAAAGCTCGCGGGCGCCCGAGCGGTAGCTGGCGACGGGGCCGATCGCCGCCACCACCTTCTTGCACTCGCGCACGACGCCA
The DNA here is from genome assembly GCF_036402295.1 of Phenylobacterium sp. Lineage (GTDB taxonomy): Bacteria > Pseudomonadota > Alphaproteobacteria > Caulobacterales > Caulobacteraceae > Phenylobacterium. The sequence continues at coordinate 17,514 of NZ_DASWTE010000192.1, read as the reverse complement.
TCGAGGTTGCCCTTGCGCGCCGCCGCGCCCTGGCACTGGTCGCCGTCGCACCGCCACGCCGCGCCGCCGATCGTCTGCTCGACGGGGACGGCGGTCGGGGTGACCAGACGGGCTTCGCCCCTGAACGAACCTGGGCCCTTGGAGCCCGGGACCTGGGCGAAGGCCGACCCGGCCGCGAACACGGCCATCGCCGCGATCGCGCTCACACACCTGAAGTTTTGCATTTTCGTGTCCTTTCGGTAGAAAAGAGCACGACCGGTCGCTAAGCTCTAAAAGAGCACGATCGGTCACTTTGTCAAGCAGGGAGGCTTGGCCGAATTGAAAAAGGGCGAAGCGACGAGGGCCCGCATCCTCGAGGAGGCGGCGCGCCAGGCGGCGTTGCGCGGGCTGACGGGCGTGAGCCTGAACGACGTGGCCGAAGCCGCGGGCCTCTCGAAGAGCGGCCTCTTCAAGCACTTCGAGTCCAAGGAGGACATGCACCTCGCCGTCGTGGAGATGGTCACCGACCGTTTCCGCGAGCTGATCTGGGTCCCCGCCGCGGAGCTGCCGCCGGGCCGGCCACGGCTGGAGAAGGTGTTCGAGCGCTGGCTGCAGTGGTGCGAGGACGACTGGGCCGAGAGCGGCTGCCCGCTGATGCAGCTCTCCATCGAACTCGACGACCAGCCGGGGCCGCTGCGCGACCTGCTGCACCGGCAACTGCAGGGCTTCCGCAAGACGGTGACGCGCGAGTTCCACGCCCTGCGCGATCCGCCGCTGTCGGAGCGCGAGGCGCAGGCGGCCTATTTCCAGATGAAGAGCTTCGTCCTGGGCCATTCGGACGCGCGGCGGATGATGGGCGACGCCGACGCCCGCCGCTCGGCGTCCGCCGCCTTCGAGGCCCTGCTCGACCGGACTTCGCGCGCCGCGGCCTAGCGCAGTCAGCGAAGGTGGAAACACCTTCGCGCCACTGACTGCGCTCCAGGTTGAGGTCTGGCGCGCTGTCCGGGCGGCGAACCGGTGTCCACTTCGCCTGACAGCGCGCTAGGAACCGTCAGGCCGCTCCCGCGTATGGCCTTCCGATCCCAACGGAAGGAACCAAGCCATGCATAAGGACGAAGCTAAGGGCGCCGCCAAGGACATCAAGGGCTCCATCAAGGAAGCCGCCGGCAAGGCCACCAAGGACCCCAACCTCGAGGCCGAAGGCGCCGCCGAACGCGTCGAAGGCAAGGTGCAGAAGGGCGTCGGCGCCCTGAAGGACGCCGCCCGCGACGTGCTGAAGCACTAGAGGCCGTCAGGCCTCGGCGTCGATCTCGGCGAAGGACTTGCCGCGCGTCTCGCGCGCGGCAAGCGCCGCGACGCCGGTGATCAGCGAGGCGATCGCCACATAGATCGCCACCGGTGTCCCCGAGCCTGTGGCGGCCAGCAGGGCCGCGGCGATCAGCGGCGCCAGCGAGCCCGCGAAGATCGACGTCACCTGATAGCTCAGCGACACGCCCGAGTAGCGGAACCGAGTCGGGAACATCTCGGACAGGAACGCCGCCTGCGGCCCGTACATCGCCGCGTGGAACACCAGAGCGCCGCAGCAGGCCACGATGATCAGCGTCGGGTCCGCGGTGTCGAGCAGGCGGAAAAAGGCGAACGTCCACAGCATCATCCCGAAGGCGCCGAACGCGTAGACCGGCCGGCGGCCGATCCGGTCGGACAGCGAGCCGAAGAACGGGATCAGCACCACGTGCAGCGCCGAGGCGATCAGGATGGCGTTCAGCGCCGCCTGCCGCGACAGCCCCACGGCCTGGGTCACGTAGGTGATCGTGAAGACGGAGACGATGTAGTAGCTGATGTTCTCCGCGAACTTCAGCCCGCCACCGATGAGGAGCCTGAGCGGCCGGCGGCGGATCGCCTCCAGCACCGGGGCCTTCGGCAGCGCCGCCGCCTCGGCCGCGACCGCCTGGAATGTCGGGCTCTCGTCCACGGTGGCCCGGATCCACCAGCCCACGCCGATCAGCACCGCCGACAGCAGGAACGGCACGCGCCAGCCCCAGGCCAGGAAATCGGCGTCGCTCTGCACCGCCGCCATCAGCGCCAAGAGGCCCGACGCCAGGAGGCTGCCGCCGGCCACGCCGGCCTGTGGCCAGCTGGTCCAGAAACCGCGCCGCGCGGCGTCGCCGTGCTCGGCCACGATCAGCACCGCCCCGCCCCACTCGCCGCCGACCGCAAAGCCCTGGATGAGCCTGAGCGCCACCAGCATCAGCGGCGCCAGTAGTCCCACCTGCTCGAACGTCGGCAGGCAGCCGATCAGCACCGTCGCCGCGCCCATCATCACCAGGCTGAGCATCAAGAGGCGCTTGCGGCCGATCCGGTCGCCGTAGTGGCCGAAGATCACCCCACCCAGCGGGCGCGCCACGAAGCCCAGCGCGTAGGTGGCGAACGCCAGCATCGTCCCCACCAGCGGCTCGGACGACGGGAAGAACAGCTTGTTGAACACCAAAGCCGCGGCGGTGCCGTAGAGGAAGAAGTCGTACCACTCGATGGTGGTGCCGATCATGCTGGCGGCCACCACCTTCCGTAGGGTGGCGGGAGACGAGACGGGGGCGGCGGCCACGGCGGTCATCAGCGCTTCCGGGCGTAGGCGGCGGCCTGAGCCGCGGCGGTGTCGATCAGGTCGCCCATGGCCACGGGCACGTCGAGCGAATGGGTGCCCCAGTCGGCCTGGACCTTCCCGGCCGCGTCCAGGTGGTCGCCGGCCAGGGTGTCGGTGCGCGGATCCTTCGGGTCGGCGTTGATCCGCCAGGCCAGGTAGCCGCCGTTCGCGTCGCTGATGCATCGCGCGCTCACCAGGCCGGGCACGCGGACATAGGGCGTGGCGATGTCGACCGCGGGGGTCACCCAGGGCGGCGGCGGCGCGGCGGTGGGATGCACGCGCTTCGCCCCGAACACCGGGCTCATCACGGCGGCGCCGCCGACCAGTGCGGCGGGGTTGGTGCAGGCCACCTCCATGCCCGCCTGAGCCGTGCGCCCGAACCGGCTGTTGGCCGGCGGCGGCGCGCTTTCGCGGAAGCTCACGTAGGTGACGATGCAGCCGGTCTGCTGGCGCGAGCGGCAGAGCGGCATGGCCTTGAAGTCGCCGCCCACGTCCTTGCCCTTCGGGACCAGGATGTTCGAGCCGATCAGCATGGCCGAGATCACCTGGCCCTGGACCGGCTTGCCGTCGATCTCCTCCTGGATCAGGCGCTTCAGCACCCCCGAGCCCTGGCTGTGGCCGTAGAGGACGACGCCGCGGCCCTGATTGTCGTGCTTGAGGTAGTGGTTCCAGGCGTCGCGCACGTCGCGGTAGGCCAACTCGCGGTCCACCGCCACCTGCTGGCCGGACGTCATGGCCCGAAGCGCCGGGATGGTGACCTGCCGGTAGAGCGGCGCGTAGACGCGGCACACCTTGCCGAAGCGGGCCAGCTGCCGCTCGACCACATAGCGCTCCTCGGGCCCCGGGATCATGTCGCTGTTGGGCGTCGTGTCGGCCGAGACCGTCGGGTAGACGTAGAAGCAGTCCACCGCCGCCTTGTCGTTGCGCGCCCAAGCCTCGCGCCGTGTCGAGCCGTCGGCGTTGACCACGGTGGCGCTGGTGTCGATCGCACAGGCGTCGTTCCGGCCCGGGCGGCACAGCCAAGTCTCGTCCTTGCCGTAGTCGTTGGCCGCGGGCTGCGCGGACGCCCCGCCGGCCGTCAGCCAGACCGCTGCGGCGGCCACCGCCAGAAGCGCGCGCATCGAGTAGCCCTCCCTGGCCGGCATCTTGCTCGTACCGGCTCCATGGCTCCGACTGTCCGCGAACGGCGCCCACGGCTCAAGGGCAAAGCATCCGGCGACTCCTGGTCGCACCAGACCGCGCGTAGGGTTGACGTTAACGATTGGCCCGCCATCTTGCCGCCTTCGATTTTACGACGGCCCCGCGCGGCGCAAGGCGCGCAGGACTGGTCAAAAGTGGAGTGGCCTTCCTGCGGAAGGCCGGGAGGCGCAGTGCCCAACCTCGTCCGCCGCAGAGAGCTGCTCACCTTCGGGGCCGCCGCCGGCCTCGCCGCCATCGCCGCCCCGGCGTGGGCCCAGCGTCTCGACATCTGGGAGCCGCGGCGCGCGATCCTGCACAACCTGCACACGGGCGAGGCGTTCAACGACGTCTATTACGCCAACGGCGCCTACCTGCCTGACGCGCTGGCCGAGGCGAACCGGGTGATGCGCGACTGGCGCACCGGCGACGAGCACTTCATCGACCCCGGCCTGTTCGACGCGCTGCACACGATCCAGCTCCGGCTGGAGGCCAACGGCCCGTTCCAGGTGATCTCCGGCTACCGCTCGCCCAGGACCAACGCCATGCTCCGCGGCCGCTCCCGCGGCGTCGCCGAGCACAGCCAGCACACGGTCGGCAAGGCCATCGACGTGCGCATCCAGGGCGTCGAGCTCGCCAACCTGCGCGATGCGGCCCTCTCGGTCGGCGCGGGCGGCGTCGGCTACTACCCCGTCTCCAACTTCGTGCACGTGGACACCGGCCGCGTGCGCCAGTGGCGCGGGGCGTAGGCGCGTAACGCCGCACCTCCCCGCGAAGCGGCGGGAGGCAAGTCCTAGTTCGTCGGCGGTTCGGCCGGGGGTTCCGGCTCCACGGTCGTCATGCCCGTGGCGGCCGCATCGTCCTGGATCTGCTGCTCGTCGGGCGTCAGCGGTGGTGGGGCGGCCTTGACTTCGGGCGGCGGGGGCAGCGGAGCCTCCACCGGCGGCGGCGGAGCCACGGCGGCGGCGGCGGCGGGCGCGGCCTCGGGCGCCTTGACCGGCTCGTCGAAGTTCAGCGACCGGCTCACCGCCAGCGCCACCAGGACCGCTGCGCACGCCGCCGCGACCCACAGCACCTTCTTCAACATTCCAGCCCTCGTTAGACCTTCGTACCCGATGCGAGCACGCCGACTCGCTGCAGCAGCTCACGGTCCCAGTTATACGGGTCCGAACGGAAGTTCATCTGGCCGTCGCCCGCGGCGAAGGCCGTCCAGTAAAGGATGAAGACCGGCACCTGGTTCGTGAGCCGCGCTCGGACGGTCTTGTCGCCCTCGAGCTGCTTGTCGATCGCCTCGGCTGTCCAGGTCGCGTCGCCCTCGAGCAGCGCATCGGCGAGCGCCCGCGGCTTCTCCAGCCGCACGCAGCCGTGGCTGGCGTTGCGCGCATAGAGATCGAAGCCGCCCTTCGACGGCGTGTCGTGCAGATAGACCGCGAACGGGTTGTTGAAGTCGAACTTGAAGCGGCCCAGCGCCGAAGAGTCGCCCGACGCCTGCTGCAGCCGCGGCTGGCCGCCTTCGACCGGGATGACCCGGTAGCCGTTGCGCGCCAGGTAGCCGGGGTTCGCCTTCTCCTTCGGCCAGAGCTCCTCGTTGGCGATCCGGGTGGGCACGTTCCACGGCGGGTTGATCACCACGCTGTGGATCGCCGAGGTCAGCATGGGCGTCTCGTCGCCCTTCTTGCCGGACACCGCCTTCATCGACAGCACGGGCTTGTCGTCGCGGAACAGGGTGACGATGGCCGCGCCGGTGTTCACCTGCACCCGCGTGGCCGGCATCGTCGACGGCATCCACCGCCAGCGCTCCATGTTGGCCACGATCTGCAGGATGCGCTGTCCGACCGGCTGGTTCAGGTACGAGAGCGTGCCGTTGCCCACCACGCCGTCAGGTTTCAGGCCATAGCGCCGCTGGGCGCGCTGGACCGCCTCCTGCAGCGGCTTGTCGAACACCGCGGGGCCGGTGGCGACGACCTGCGGGTCCTCCACGGCCAGCCGAGCGCGCAGAGCCGCGACCCGCGGGTCCTTCGATCCCAGGTCCAGCTTCTCGCCCTCGGCGATCGTCTTCCAGCCGCCGTTCGCGGCGATCTCACGGTAGCGGGCGAGGCCGCGGCGCAGCGCATGGTAGCCCGAATAGCGGGGCGGCAGGCTGTCGAGCCACGCCTGCAGGCGGTTCTCGGCCAGGGCCTGCACCAAGTCCGGCGACGGGTCCCAGGCCGCAGGACGCACCTGCCAGAGTTCAGGGAACTGGTCGGGCTCCATCCGGCCGATGCGGACATCGTGGGCGTAGCGGACCAGGCCGTCGGCCAGGCCCGTCTGCTGCTCAGGCGTCAGCACGCCGGTGTCGGGGACGCCCTCGGGCACATACAGCTTGGGCTGCAGGCCGTGCAGGTCGGCGGCGCGCAGCACCTTCAGCGCCACCTGCGCCTGGGCCGGGGTCAGCGCCGGGATCTCGACCGGCGGCGGAGGCGGCGGCGGAACGGGCTGGGTCGCGGGCGGGATCGGCAGGAGCGGCGGAGCCGCGGCCGGATTGGGCGCGCCCTGCTGCGGCTGCTGGGCTAGCGCGAGATCGCCGAACACTATCGGCGCCGCGGCGGCCAAAGCCAGGCAGCGCCCGATGCGTCCGCCCCGCAAGCCATGCCCGCCCATGATGCTACCCAATCCTCTAGTCGCCAGGGTCCGACCATCGGACCTGCCCGTTCATCTACGTGAACCAGTGTACCGCGGATGAACGCATATCTGGGGTTTGCAGATACGTGTGTCGACGGGGCCACACGCTGTGACAGTCGTACTGTCACCTTGGCGCAACAGCGAACGCGTTACGCCGGCGGATAAGCGTGGCTGCGGCCGCTGGGATCGGTGACCTCGCCGTCGCCGACGTAGCACGGCCCGACCGGCGCCTTGCCGTGGCCGCCGGGGATATCGAGGACGTAGGTCGGCTGGCAGAGGCCCGAGACCTGGCCGCGCAGGCTCCGCATCAGCGCCTGGCCCTCGGCGAGGGTGGTGCGGAAGTGGGCGGTGCCGGGCGCCAGGTCGGCATGGTGCAGATAGTAGGGCTTGATCCGTAGCTCCACGAACCGGCGCATCAGGGCTTCGAGCACCGCCGCGTCGTCGTTGACGCCCTTCAGCAGCACCGTCTGGCTGACCATCGGGATCCCGGCGTCCTGGATGCGGGCGATGGCCGCCTCGGCGGCCGGCGTCAGCTCGTCGGTGTGGTTGGCGTGCAGCGCCACCCAGGTGGTCTTGCGCGGCGCGCGCAGGGCCGCGACCAGCCCGGGCGTCACCATCTCGGGCGCGACGGCCGGCACGCGGGTGTGGAAGCGGACGACCTTCACGTGCTCGATCTTCGCCAGCCGGGCCATCAGGTCCTTCAGCCGCCGCGACGACAGGATCAGGGGATCGCCGCCGGTGACGATCACCTCCCAGATCGCCGGATCGCCGGCGATGTAGGCCATCGCCGCGTCGAGCTGCGCGGGGCTCAGCGGCCGGATGCCCTCCGGCCCCACCATCTCGCGGCGGAAGCAGAAGCGGCAGTAGACGGCGCAGGCGTGGTTCGCCTTCAACAGCACGCGGTCGGGATAGCGGTGGACGATCCCCTCGACCGGGCTGTGCGCATCGTCCCCGATCGGATCGGCCCGCTCCTCGGGCGCCTGGACCAGCTCGGCCGCGGTGGGCACGAACTGCGCCGCCATGGCGTCGTTGTCGGGGATCAGCTCGGCCATCGCCGGTGTGATCGCCACCGCATACCGCGCCGCGACCCGTTCCAGCTCGGGCAGCAGCTCAGGCGCGACGATCCCGGCCTCGGCGAGGTCGGCAGGCGTGCGCAGGGTGCGGGCGGCGGTCATCGGAGGCGGCAGATAGGGGCAAAGTCCGCGCAGGGCAACGCGGCGCTTACGCGACGGGCGTCCACAGCACCTGGTCGATGCGCGCAGCATCGGTGCACAGCATCACCAGCCGGTCGAAGCCCAGGGCCCCGCCGCTGGCCGGCGGCATCTTCGCGAGCGCCGCCAGGAAGTCGTCGTCGATGGGGTAGCGCTCGCCGTAGAGCTCTTCCTTCTCGTCCATCTCGACCTCGAAGCGGCGGCGCTGTTCCACCGCGTCGGTGAGCTCGCCGAAGCAGTTGGCCAGCTCGACGCCGCAGGCATAGAGCTCGAACCGCTCGGCCACCCGCCGGTCGGACGCCTTGGGCCGCGCCAGCGCCGCCTCGGAATGCGGGTACTCGTAGAGGATCGTCGCCCGGCCGCGCCCCAGGTTGGGCTCCACCTTCTCCACGATCACCCGGCTGAAGATGTCGGCCCAGGTGTCGTCGGGCGCCACCCGGATCCCGCCGTTGCGCGCCTGTTCCGCCAGCGCGGCGCGGTCGTTCAGCACGGCGAGGAGCCCGATGTCGGCGTAGCGCTCGAACGCTTCCGCGACGGTCAGCCGTTCGGGCTCGGCGAAGGGATCGGCCTCGCGCCCGTGGTAGCGCAGCCGGTCCGCCTCGGCGGCTTCGGCCGCCGCCGCCAGCAGGCCCGCGCAGTCGGCCATCATCGCCTGGTAGGGCTGGTGCGCCCGGTACCACTCCAGCATCGTGAACTCGGGATGGTGCAGCGGCCCGCGCTCGCGGTTCCGCCAAACCTTGCCCAGGGTGAAGATCTCGGTCTCGCCCGACGCCAAGAGCTTCTTGCAGGCGAACTCGGGCGAGGTGTGCAGGTACATCGGCCGCGCCTGGCCGTCGGTGGTCAGCGCCTGGGTGGCGAAGGCGTGCAGGTGCGCCTCATTGCCGGGCGACACTTGCAGCGCGGCGGTCTCCACCTCGGTGAACCTCTGGCCGTCGAACCAGTGGCGCACGGCGCGGGTGATCTTCGTCCGTGCCTGCAGGAACGGCTGCCGGTCGCGGCGGCGGTCGGGCGACCACCAAGGGCTCTCGCGGGACTGGTTCAAGGGCCTGCGTCAGGGTGGCGCGCTTCGCAAAAGTGGAAGCCGGTTTTGCGAGTAAAGCGCGCCATATCTTAGAGTTGAGTAGCTCATTCCGAGCGAGCTCGGAATGAGCAGGGGCTGGAGATTTCGGCTCACATCGCTATAGGGGCGCGCACAAGAATTCCATCCGCGGAATCGCCCAGGGCCCGCCCGGCGCTCCGCCGCATCACCGAGGACCACCCGTGAAAGTCATCGCCAGCTCGCTGCGCAAGGGCGCTGTCGTCGATCTCGAAGGCAAGCTCTACGTCGTGCTCAGCGCCGAGAACATCCACCCCGGCAAGGGCACGCCGGTCACCCAGCTGAACATGCGCCGCATCTCGGACGGGGTGAAGATCTCGGAGCGCTACCGCACCACCGAACAGGTCGAACGCGCCATCGTCGACGACCGCCCCTACACCTTCCTCTACCAGGACGGCGAAGGGTTCCACTTCATGAACCCCGACAACTACGACCAGCTGGTGGCCTCTGCGGACATCGTCGGCGACGCCGCGCCCTACCTGACGGACGGCTGCACCGTGACGCTGTCGACGCACGACGGCGTGGCGATCGCTATCGAACTGCCGCGCCTGGCGACGTTCGAGGTCGTCGAGACGGAGCCGTCGGTGAAGGGCCAGACCGCGTCATCGTCGTACAAGCCGGCGATCCTGTCGAACGGCCTGCGCACCATGATTCCGCCCTACATCGGCGTCGGCACGAAGATCGTCGTGCTGACCGAGGACGGCTCGTATCAGGAACGCGCCAAGGACTGATCCGCTTGGCGCGCGGACTTTCTGGCGCGGCCATTAGAGGTTCTGGGCTGGCCCGGGCCCGAGCTTGGCCCTAACAGGACCCCCGGATGGATCCTGATTTCTGGCTCTTCGCCGCCGTCGGCTTTGCGGCGCAACTGGTCGACGGCGCCTTAGGCATGGCCTACGGCGTCATCTCGACGTCAGTGCTGCTGAGCTTCGGCGTCAGCCCGGCCAACGCCTCGGCCAGCGTGCATGCGGCCAAGGTGTTCACAGGCGCCGCCTCGGGCCTCTCGCACATCTTCTATCGCAACATCGACTGGAAGCTGCTCGCCCTGCTCTCCGGCGGTGGCGTGCTGGGCGGGGTCGTGGGCGCCTATGTGCTGACCTCGGTCCCGGGCGAGGCGGTGAAGCCCTACGTCGTGGGCTGGCTGTTCCTTATGGGCCTGGTGATCCTCTACCGCGCCTGGCGGCAGACTCGGCCCAAGGTGTTCTCCTGGCGCTCGCCCTTCCCCCTGGGCCTGATCGGCGGCTTCTTCGACGCCATCGGCGGCGGCGGCTGGGGTCCGGTGGTGACCAGCTCGCTGATGGGCGCCGGCGCCGACCCGCGTAAGGCCATCGGCACGACCAACACCGCCGAGATGTTCGTCGCCATCGCCACTTCGGCCGCCTTTTTCGGGGCGCTGGTGTCGGGCCATTGGGAGACCGCCGGCCTGCGCGGCCTGCTCTGGTCGCTGGCCGGGCTGATCGCCGGCGGGGTCGTGGCCGCGCCCCTGGCGGGCTGGATGACCAAGGTGCTGCCCGTGCGCATGCTGACCTGGATCGTGGGCGTGCTGGTGGTGGCGCTGGCGGTCTGGCAGGCGGTCAGCCTGCTCTGAGGCCGCTCGCCTCGGGGTTGCAACGTGCCCAGCCATGACGATGTGGCAAATCGCGATACACAGGGATCTAGTTATCCCATGGGTGCATCCATGTTCTTACGTTGCGGCTTCGTCCGCCTGCTGACCGCCGCCGCCGCGGCGGCCTTCGCGTTCCAGGCCCACGCCGCGCCGCGACCCACGCTGGCCGAGCCCGCCATCTCGCCCGACGGCGCCGAGATCGCCTTCGTCTCGGGCGGCGACATCTGGACCGTCCCCGCCGCGGGCGGAACCGCGAGCCTCTTGGTCACGGACGCGGCGACGGAAGGCCGGCCGCAGTATTCGCCTGACGGCCGAGAGATCGCCTTCACCTCGAGCCGCGGCGGGGCGGCCAACGTCTTCGTCCTGACCTTGGCTACCGGAAAGCTGCGCCGCCTCACCTACTCCGACACCAATGAGCAGCTCGACGGCTGGTCGCGCGACGGCAAGTGGCTGTACTTCTCGTCAGGCGCCAACGACGTGGCGCGGCTTCCCGACATCTTCCGCGTCGCGGCCGCGGGAGGGACCCCGCTGGAGGTGAGCCGCGAGCGCTACCTCGCCGAATTCCACAGCGCGCCCTCGCCCGACGGGACCGCCGTCGCGCTGATGGCCAAGGGCATCTCCGGGAACCAGTGGTGGCGCAACGGCCACTCGCACATCGACGAGGCCGAGCTGTGGCTGAGGCCGATCGCTTCGGGCTCGCCGCGCCGCCTGCTGGGCGCGAGCTCGAAGCGCCTGTGGCCGATGTGGGCGCCCGACGGCGGCGCGCTCTACTTCATGTCCGACGAGGGCGGCTCGGAGAACATCTGGCGCCTGCCGCTGGCTGGCGGAGCTGCGCAGCCGGTCACCAGGTTCACCGACGGTCGCGTCCTCTACCCGTCGATCGCCTACGACGGCCGCGCCATCGTCTTCGAGCGCGAGTTCGAGATCTGGAAGCTGGACCCCGCCACGGGCGTCGCGGCCAAGGTGCCGGTCGCGCTGCGCGGCGCGCCGGCCGCGGCGGGTGAGCGCCGCCTCTCCGAGACCACCTTCCGCTCCATGGCCGTCTCGCCCGACGGCAAGAAGCTGGCGGTCGTCGCCCACGGCGAGGTGTTCGCCGCGCCGACCAAGGACGGCGGCCCGGCCCAGCGGATCACCGACACGCCCGGCGCCGAGAGCGACCTGGCCTGGTCGCCCGACAGCCGCCGCCTGGCCTTCGTCGCCGAGCGTGGGCGCGTCAGCCAGGTGATGGAGTACGACTTCGCCACCCAGAAGGCGCGTGCGCTTACCCAGCCCACCGACTTCGACGCCGCGCCCGTCTGGTCGCCGGACGGCAAGATGCTGGCCTACGTCCATGGCGCGCGTCAGCTGCGGGTGATGACGCCGGCCGCCGACGGCAAACCCGCTCGCGACGTCCTGGTCTTCGAGGGCGCGCTCAACCGCAACGACGGAACCCGCGCCGCGTGGTTGCCGGACAGCCGCTGGCTGGCCTTCCGCGTCACCGACCCGCGGTCGTTCCGCAACGTCTGGGTCGTGCCCGCCGCGGGCGGCGAGGCGCGGCCGATCAGCTTCCTGGCGAACGGCGTCACCGGCGACACCATCGCCTGGTCGCCCGACGGCCGGTACGTGGTCTTCGACACCGCCCAGCGCAGCGAGCCGGCGAAGATGGTCCGCGTGGACCTTCTGCCCAACACGCCCAAGTACCGTGAGGACGCGTTCCGCGAACTGTTCCGCTCCGGGCCGTCCACGCCGGGCACGCCAGCCCAGCCCGCGCCCAACGACAAGCCGCCCGCGGCCAAGCCCACAGCCTCCGAGGAGGAATCCAAGACCGCCGACGAGACCAAGGAGGAGGCGACGCCTGCCAAGGCCAAGCCGGCCCAGATGCGCATCGTCTTCGAAGGCATCCGCGAGCGCGCCACCTTCATCCCGCTGGGCGCATCGGTCGACGAGCCGGTGATCAGCCCCGACGGCAAGACCCTGGTCTACCGCAGCCGTCAGGGCGACCAGAACCTGTTCAGCTACAGCCTGGACGAACTGGCCCGCGAGCCCGCCACGCCACAGCAGCTCACCGGCGGCCGCCGCCCGAAGAACGACTACGCGTTCGGCCCGGACTCCAAGACGGTCTACTATCTCGACGGCGGCCGCGTCGCCGCAGTGACCATCGAGGCGCCCAAGCCGCGGTTCATCGACGTCACCGCCGAGATGGTCGTGCGCTTCGACGCCGAGAAGCAGGTGGTGTTCGACCAGGCCTGGTCGGCGCTCAACCGCGCCTTCTACGACGACAAGTACCACGGCAAGGACTGGACGGGCCTGCGCGAACGCTTCGAGCCCTACGCCCAGGGAGCCCAGACGCCGGACGAGCTGCGCCGCGTGATCAACCTGATGATCGGCGAGCTCAACGCCTCTCACACCGGCATCAACCGCCCCACGGAAGGCTTCGGCAGCCCCCCGGCCGACCGGGTGAGCGACCTCGGCCTGCGCTTCGACCGCGAGGCCTACGAGGCCGGCCGCGGCCTGGTGGTCACCGAGGTGATCCAGCTGGGTCCGGCAGACGTGGAAGGCTCGATCAAGCCGGGCGACGTACTGACCGCCGTCGATGGTGTGCGGGTCGGCCCCGGCGTGAACTTGGATTCGCGGCTGCTGGACCGCGCCGGCAAGCGCACGGTGCTCACCGTGACCACCGGCGGCGCCAGCCGCGAGGCCGTGGTGCGCCCGGTCGCGCCGTCGGTGGCCCGGGGCCTGCTCTACCGCCATTGGGTCAAGGGCCGCCGCGCCTACGTCGAGCGCGTCAGCGGCGGGCGGCTGGGCTACGTCCACATCCTCGACATGAGCTCGGACAGCCTGGACCAGCTCTACATCGACCTCGACGCGCAGAACCAGGCGAGGGACGGCGTCGTTATCGATCTGCGCAACAACAACGGCGGGTTCGTGAACGGCTATGTGCTCGACGTCTTCGCCCGCAAGAACTTCCTGACCATGACGCCGCGCGGCCTGTTCGGCGTCCCCAGCCGGCAGAACCTGGGCCAGCGGGCCCTGGGCAAGCCCACGGTCCTCGTCATCAACGAGAGCTCGCTCAGCGACGCCGAGGACTTCACCGAGGGCTACCGCTACCTGGGCCTCGGCAAGGTGGTGGGCACGCCGACGGCCGGCTGGATCATCTACACCTCGAACCTGCCGCTCATCGACGGCTCGCAGGTGCGCCTGCCCTTCATCCGCATCCAGGGCGCCGACGGCAAGGACATGGAGCTGAACCCCCGGCCGGTCGACCTGCGGGTCGAGCGCGCCCTGGGCGAGGGCGCCGCGGGCAAGGACAGCCAGCTCGACGCGGCGGTCGCCGAGCTGCTCAAGGGCCTGGGGCCGCGGTCATGAGCGGACCCGGCCCGCCCCCGGCCCACGATCCTCAGCGCCTGGCGCTGGCCTGGCGCACCGCGCCGCTGTCGATCGACTTCATCCTCGACATCCGCGCGATCAGCCGGCGCGACCGCGACCTGATCGACTCGCTGCTGTTCGCGACGATCATCGCCAGCAACGTCGCGCCCCTTACCCAGGACCCCGGCCTGCAGCTGGCCTACGCCGACCTCGCCTCGCCGGCCCCCGCCGAGATGCGGCGGCCGGTCAGCGTCAACGCGGTCGCCCAGTCGATGCGCATCCCCTTCGAGACGGCGCGCCGCCGCGTCCGGCGCATGGAGAAGGCGGGCATCCTCGAGGTCACGGCGCGCGGCGTCACGGTGCCCCAGTCCATCCTGCAGCGCCCGGATTTCATCGAAGGCATCCTGCAGCGGCACGACCGCATCGGCCAATTCTATCGCGAGCTGTGCGCGGCGGGCGTGCTGACCGCCGTGGTCGCCGCGGGCGGCGCCGGAGACCCGCCGCCGGTGCTGATCACCAACCGCCTGACATGGGAGTACGTCCTGCGCATGGCCGACGAGATGATCGCCATGACGGGCGACCCGCTCTCCGGCCTGATCCTGATGAAGATCGTGCAGCACAACATCAGGGGTCTCGGCCCGGACGAGCTGACGGTGTGGGCGAGGAACCCCGTCGCGGCCGGCCTGCCGGCCCGCACATCGAGCTTCGCCGCCGAACTGGGCCTGTCGCCCGAGACCGCGCGGCGCTACGTCATGAGCCTCGAGACCGCGGGCTTCCTGCACCGGTCCACCCGTGGCGCGGTCGCCATTGCGCCGCCCGAGGAAGCCCCCGCGCTGGAACGGATGGCGCTGGACAACCTCGCCAACGTCCAGCGCACGTTCGCGCGCCTGGGCCAGCTGGGCGCCCTGGCCGGCTTCGAGGACGAGGCCAGGCCCGGAGCCGCGGCCGCGTGCTGACGGCCGGAGCGCGTTGGGCGAAAGTGGAAGCCGGTTTCGCCCCTGAAGCGCGCTCTAACTCAAAGAGATGGAGCCTGTTCACCGAGTTCAGATGGTTCCATCTGAACTCGACAGGCTCTAGGCCGCCGCTTCCGCCTTCTTCGCCTCGGCCCGCTCGCGCTCGGCGTCGGGCACGTCCAGCACGGACGGCGTCATCGGCTTGCCCGTCGCCTCGGCCACCAACTCGGCGGTGCGGTCCTCGATCACCTGTTCCAGCCGACTGAGGAAGTCGGTGCGGTGCAGGCCGGTGGGGATCGGGTCCAGGAACTCGATGATCGCCGTCCCGGGCGTCTTCCAGAACGACTGCTGCGGCCAGAAGCAGCCCAGGTTCGTGGCCACCGGCACGACCACCATCTCGAAGTCGCGCGACATGTAGAAGACGCCGGTGCGGTAGCGGTAGCGCACGCCCACCGGGGCCAGGTGGCCCTCGGGATAGATCAGGATCTTGCGGCCTTCCTTGTGGGCCTCGGCCGCCGCCGTCGACATCGCCTTGCGGGCTTCGGGGCCGCCGCAGTTGTCCACCACGATGGCGCCCAGCTTGCGCAGGATCGGCTTGAACAGCGGGAAGCGCTCCAGGTGGTCGCCGGTCACGAACGCCACGTCGTCGAACTGCGAGAACGAACAGAAGCCGTCGCCCCACGACTGGTGCTTGGGCGCGATGATGAAGGCCCCGTCGGCCGGCAGCCGCTCGCGGCCGCGCACCTCCAGCTTGATCCCCGCGAACACCCGCATGGCCCAGACCATCCGCTTGCCGTAGCGGTTGATCACCCGCCGCACCGCGCCGCGCCCGGGCCGCAGCGCCGCCACGGCGGCGGCCAGCACGTGGGTGATCGAGATCGCGTAGTAGGCGATGGCGAAGAGGATGCTTCTCATCGGGTTCCACTTTTGAGGCGAGCGGCCAGCCGCCCGGTCCGGATCGCCGCGGTCAGGGCCGCGCCGATGGCGATGAGGGCCAGCGAACCTGCGAACGCGTCGCCGCGCCAGCCCCAATTGTGTTCGAAGATTGCGACGATCGCCGCCACGGTGAGCAGCGCCATCCGCTGCGGCTTGGCCATCGGCCCGCCAAAGTCGGCCGGCTGGCCCAGGGCACGGCCCAGCTCGCGGATGTAGGCGGTCAGCACGGCGAACACCGCCGCCGCCCAGCCCGCCGCCTCGCCCCAGCCCACGCCGGCCAGCGCTGCGCCGTAGCCCGCGCCTACCAGGAACGCGCCATCGGCGATGCGGTCGGGCAGCTCGTTCCAGATCGGCCCCAGCGGCCCGCCGCGGCCGTGCTCGACCGCCACCATGCCGTCCATCAGGTTGCAGACGAGGCGCAGCTGGACGCAGAGGGCGCCGCCCAGCAGCGTCGCCACACGGTCCCCGCCGTCGAGTACGCCCGACGCCGCCAGCAGCCCACCGCCGACCAGGCCGAACACCACCGCGCCCGCCGACACCGCGTCCGGCGTCACGCCTGCCCGCGCCAGCCACGCCGCGCCGGCCCGCGCCCAGCCGGTGTCGCGCGACTTCAGCGGCCGCCGGTTGTCGAGGTCGCTCATCCTACTTCGCTCCCTTCAGGAGCTGCGAAGCATTGGCGAAGGAGGGTCATGCCCGCTTCGCCGTGCGGGCCAGGGTCGCGGTGTAGATCCACGCATAGGCCGAGGAGACCGTGTAGGGCACGGCGATGGTCGTCCAGACCTCGGGCGTGCCGGCCAGCCGGTGAATCGTCACCAGCACCGCCAGCACCACGGCCATGGTCACCAGAGGCGGCACGAGCACGGCGGCGGGACCGGACAGCCGCGCGAACATCGCCTCCAGCGACCGCTTGAGGATCAGCGTGATGACGCAGGAGATCGCCCCCTGCACCACGCCCGCCAACGCCATGGCCCCCGGGCCGTGGCCACGGTTGGCGAAGGCCGCCCACGCGCCCATCGCCAGGAACGCGACCGCGCCGTGTACGGCCCCTGATCGGGCCAGGCCTGCTACTGCAGAGCTCATGTCGGGGATGCTAGGGTGTCGCCGTTGCGGGACCAAGGGGTAGCATGGTCGAGCTCGTTTCGGACTTTTTCGCGGCAATGCCCCGCGCCCTGCTCTGGGGCCTCGCCGGCGTGCTGGCCGCGCTGACGATTGGCGCGCTCGCCGCAGCCCTCCTGCCCAAGCTCAAACCGGGCAAGGACTACAGGAACCTGCAGGAGCGCATGAACTCCTGGTGGGTGATGGCCGCGCTGCTGGTCGGCGCCCTGCTCGGCGGCTGGATCGCCATGACCGCGCTCTTCGCCCTGGTCTCGTTCCTGGCCCTGAAGGAGTTCCTCTCCCTCGTCCCGGTCCCGAAGGAGGACCGGATGCTGATCCTGGGCGCCTACCTGACCATCCCGATCAACTACAGCTTCGTGCTCACGGGCATCTACGGCTTCTACCTCGTCTTCATCCCGGTCTACGTCTTCATGGCCGTGCCGTTCCTGATGGCCTGCATCGGCCAGACCCGCGACTACCTCTCCCGCGCCTCGGTCTTCCACTTCGGCGTCGTCACCTGCGTCTACGCCCTGGGCTATGTGGCGCTGCTCATGCGGGTCCCGCTCTCCGACGCGCCCCAGGCCGGCGCGGCGGGCCTCGTCTTCCTGTTGCTGCTGGCCACCGAGGGCAACGACGTCCTGCAGTACGTCACCGGCAAGCTGTTCGGCCGCCGCAAGATCATGCCCACCGTCAGCCCCAACAAGACCTGGGAGGGTTTCCTGGGCGGCTGGATCCTCACCGCCGCCTTGATCGTCTTCGTGGCCCCCTACCTCACCCCGCTCTCAGGCGTCGGCCTCTGGACCGTCGCGATCCTCCTG
>NZ_DASWTE010000191.1:0-6788 GCF_036402295.1 Phenylobacterium sp. | reverse complement strand
CGCGAAGCTGATCGGCGCTGGCCTTGCCACCTCGGGCATGATCGGGGCCGGTGTCGGCCTGGGCAGCCTGTTCGGCAACTACCTGCAAGCCGCGATCCGCAACCCGTCGGCCGCCGCCAGCCAGCAGACCATGCTGTTCCTCGGCATGGCGCTGACCGAAACGATGGGCCTGTTCAGCTTCGTCGTGTCGCTGATCATCCTGTTCGGCTAAGACGGACGAGAAGCGCGCCCCATGGCGATGCAGACTGAAGACCACGCGGCGCCCGCCGCACCGGGCCACGAGCCCGGCGCCGCCGGCGCCCATGAGGGAGCCGCTGCGGCGGAGCACGCCGAAGGCGGCCTGCCGCAGTTCGACTTCGCGCAGTGGCCGGGCCAGATCCTCTGGTTCCTGATCATCTTCTTCGGGCTGATGCTCTTCGTGCGCTTCTTTGCGGCGCCGAAGGTGGGCGGCACGATCGAAGCTCGCGAGGGCAAGATCGCCGGCGACATCGCCGAGGCCCGGCGAATGAAGGACGAGGCCGACGCGCAAGCTGCGGCCGCGGCCCAGGAAGCCGCCCAGGCGCGCGCTCAGGCGCAGAAGGTGGCGGCGGAAGCCCGGGCCAAGGCCCAGGCCGAGATCGCCGCCCGCCTCGCCGAGGAAGAGACCAAGCTGGCCGCGTCCGGCGCGGAAGCCGAAGCGCGGATCGCCAAGGCCCGCGAGGCCGCCATGACGAACGTGTCGGGCATTGCCTCCGACACCGCCAAGGCGATCGTCGAGAAGCTGACCGGCAAGACTGTCACGGCGACCGAATTGGCCGCCGCGGCGAAGGGATAGACCATGGCGCTTCTCCTCGACTCCCACTTCTGGGTGGCGATCGCCTTCGTCGTCTTCCTGGGCGTTCTCGTCTGGGCCGGCGTCCACAAGCTGGCCTGGAAGGCGCTCGGCGACGCCGGCGCAAAGGTGCAGGCCCAGCTGGACGAAGCCGACGCCCTGCGTCGCGAGGCCCAGGACCTGCTGAACCAGGTGAAGGCCCAGAAGGAGGCGTCCGAAAAGCTGGCCGCCGAGATCCTCGCCAACGCCAAGGAAGAGGCCCAGCGCCTTGGCGTCGAGGCTCAGGCCAAGCTCGCCGAACAGATCGAACGCCGCGGCCAGATGGCCGAGCGCAAGATCGCCCAGGCCGAGGCTCAGGCCGAAGCCCAAGTCCGCGCCGCGGCCGCCGACCTGGCCGCCCAGATGGCTGAGCAGGTGCTGGTCGCCCGCCTCAGCGGCGCCAAGTCCGACCCGCTGATCGACAAGGCGATCGGCCAGCTGGCGGGGAAGCTGCAATAGCTTGAGATCGGGCCGCCGCGGTCTCCCCTGCACCCGGAGATGGCGGCCCGTGGTCGATGCGCAGCGTTGGGGAATGCTGCGCGCCTGCGACCTGTCCACGGACCCCACAACCGCTCGAACAGCCTGCGGCGCTCCACCTGGGGAGATGCGCCGGTTCCGGACTGTTCCTGACCGTTGTGGGGTTCGTGGACGCTTCGTTCCTAACTCACCCCACACACGGATTGTCATCCCGGTCCTGGGCTTCGCCGAAACCGGGATGACACTGTAGGAGCGGAGAGGCGCCTCAGCGCCGACGGAACTTCCGACGCAGCGGCTTGATGAACCGGATGCGCGACGGCAGCAGGATCCGCTCGACCCGCAGCGTCTGGTGGTAGAACAGCGCCACCACCTCGGGATCGCGCCGCAGGAGGCGGCGGATCGGCGAGAGGACCCGCGGGTGGGCCCGGTGCAGCTTCACGAACTGCCGCCGCGCCTTGAACGAGTTGCGCAGCACGATCATCAGCCCGACCACGATCACCGGGATCCCGCCGGGACCCGGCAGCGGCGCGATCAGCACGCCGGCCGCGATGATCGCGAAGCCAAGCAGCACCATGCCCGTCCGCTTGATGCGGATGGCAACTTCGCGCGCGAAGTCGTCCGTGGCGCGATAGACGCGCAAAGAGGGCATGGCGAAAGACACGTGAATAGTCCTGGGGGGCGAGCGGCGGAGCGGGGAGGTCCCGCCGTCACAGACCCCATATGCGTACGTAGTCTGGAATCGTAAAGACGCTGGCCCGTTAAATTTTCCTAACGCGCCGCTATTCCACCGCTGATGGCGCCGGCGCCACACCTGCGCGGCCTCAAAGCCACGAACAAGCTTGGCAGTACCGAACCTTCGAATTCAGGCTCAGCGCGAGGCGGCAGCGGCTTCCTGTTGAATCGGTGCGGATTCAGGCCGCCAAACAAGCTTGGGTTTGCGGGCCGCCAGGGTCTCGTCCAGCCGGCGCAGCGGGGCCAGGTGGGGGGCGTTCTTGAACCGGTCCACTTCCCCAAGCTTGGCCGTTGCGGCCAAAGACCGCAGCGCTTCGCAGAACCGGTCGAGCTCGCGCTTGGACTCGGTTTCGGTAGGTTCGATCAGCATCGCACCGTGCACGACCAGCGGGAAGTACATGGTCATCGGATGGAAGCCCTCGTCGATCATCGCCTTGGCGAAGTCGAGGGTGGTCACGCCGGTGCCCTCCAGCCAGCGGTCGTCGAACAGCGCCTCGTGCATGCACGGCCCGTCCGGGAAGGCGGGCGTCATGACGTCGGCGAGTCGGGCCTTGATGTAGTTCGCGTTGAGGACCGCATCCTCGGCCACCTGACGCAGGCCGTCCGACCCGTGGCTGCGCATGTAGGCGTAGGCGCGGACGAACATGCCCATCTGGCCCTGGAACGCGCACATGCGGCCGAAGGCCAGCGCGGCCTCGCCCACGGCCTCCTCGATCAGCTGCAGACCACCCGCGCCGCTGACCACCCAGGGAGCCGGCGCGAAGGGCGCCAGGGCCTCCGACAGCACCACCGGACCCGCGCCGGGGCCGCCGCCGCCGTGCGGGGTGGAGAAGGTCTTGTGCAGGTTGATGTGCATGGCGTCCACGCCAAGGTCTCCCGGCCGGACGCGGCCGACGATGGCGTTGAAGTTGGCGCCGTCGCAGTAGAAGTAGGCGCCAGCCTCGTGGGTCAGGCGCGCAATCTCGATCACGTCGCGTTCAAATAGCCCGCAAGTATTTGGATTCGTTACCATTATTGCCGCCACGTCGGGGCCGAGCTTGGCGGCGAGGTCGGCGAGGTCGACGCGGCCGTCGTCGGTCTGGGCGATTTCTGTTACGTTATAACCTACGAAGGCGGCGGTGGCGGGGTTGGTGCCGTGGGCCGAGGTGGGGACCAGGACGGTGCGGCGGTGGCCGTGGCCGGCGGCCTCGTGGGCGGCCTTGATGCAGAGCAGGCCGCAGAGCTCGCCGTGGGCGCCAGCCTTGGGCGAGAGCGCGACGGCGGGCATGCCGGTCAGGGTCTTCAGCCAGTGGGCCAGGCGGTCCATGAGCTCGAGCGCGCCCTGGGCGGTGGCGACAGGCGCCAGCGGGTGCAGGTCGGCGAAGCCGGCCATGCGGGCGGCCTTCTCGTTCAGCCGGGGATTGTGTTTCATGGTGCACGACCCGAGGGGGTAGAGCGCCAGGTCGATGGCGTGGTTCTTCTGGCTGAGGCGCACGTAGTGGCGCATGGCCTCGGGCTCGGAGAGGCCGGGGAGGTCCAGCGAGGCGCGGGTGAGGCCGGCGAGGTCGGTCGGATCCGAGGCCTCGGGCAGGTCGACGCCGGTCTTGGTCCAGCCGTCCAGCTCGAAGATCAGCGGCTCGTCCTGGACGAGGCCGCGGCCGCCGGTCAGCGACTGGAAGCCGGCGGTGCTCGCGTCACCTTCCGGGCGGGTGGGGCGGCCAACGTTTTGCATGGTCATCAGGCGGCCTTGAGGGCGGCGGCGAGGGCCGCGATGTCTTCGGAGGTGGTGGTCTCGGTGGCGCAGAGCAGCAGGACGTCGTCCAGGCCGGCATGCGGGTCGAGGCGGGAATAGGGAACGCCGGCGACGATGCCGGAGGCCAGGAGGTCGTCGACCAGCCTGGCGGCCGAGCCCTTCACCCGCACGGCGATCTCGTTGAAGAAGCGCGGGGTCAGCACCTCGAGGCCGGCATCTGTGACGGCGTCGGCGAGCTCGCGGGTCCTGGCGTGGTTGATGCGGGCGAGCTGCTGCAGGCCCACGCCGCCCAAGAGCGTCATGTGGATCGTGAAGGCCAGGGCGCAGAGGCCGGAGTTGGTGCAGATGTTGGAGGTCGCCTTCTCGCGGCGGATGTGCTGCTCGCGGGTCGAGAGTGTCAGCACGTAGCCGCGGCGGCCCTCGGCGTCGACGGTCTCGCCGCAGAGGCGGCCCGGCATCTGGCGCACCAGCTTCTCGCGGCAGGCGAAGAGGCCGACGTAGGGGCCGCCGTAGTTCAGCGCGTTGCCGATCGACTGGCCCTCGGCCACGGCGATGTCGGCGCCCATTTCGCCGGGCGGCTTCAAGAGGCCGAACGAGACGGCCTCGGTGGTCACCACGATCAGCAGCGCGCCCTTGGCATGGGCCGCCTCGGCGATCTTCGAGACGTCGGTGACGACGCCGAACACGTTGGGCGTCTGGACCACGACGCAGGCAGTGTGGTCGTCGATGGCGTCGATGACCGCGGCCTCGGCGTCGATGGCGGCCGGCAGGCGCACGATCTCCATGCCCTCGGCGTGGGCGATGGTCTGAGTGGTCGCGGCGTAGTGCGGGTGCAGGCCGCCCGACAGGATGGCCTTCTCGCGGCGGTTCACCCGCTGGGCCATCATCACGGCCTCGGCGCAGGCGGTGGAGCCGTCGTACATGGAGGCGTTGGCCACATCCATGCCGGTGAGCGCCGCGACCTGGGTCTGGAACTCGAACAGCACCTGCAGCGTGCCCTGGGCGATCTCGGGCTGGTAGGGCGTGTAGCTGGTCAGGAACTCGGACCGCTGGATGACGTGGTCCACGGTCGCCGGCACGTGGTGCTTGTAGGCCCCTGCGCCGCAGAAGAACGGCCCGGCGCCGGCCGGGCGGCTCATGGCCGACAGGGCGGCCAACTCGCGCTCCACCTCCAGCTCGCCGGCATGCGGCGGCAGGTCGACGGGGCCCTTCAGGCGGGCCGCCTGGGGCACGTCGGCGAACAGCGCGTCGATGTCGGGCGCGCCGATCACACCCAGCATCTGAGCGCGGTCGTCGGGGGTCAGCGGGAGGTATCGCATCGGCGTGTCAGGACCTCTTGGTCAGCCGGCTCCAGAACCGGCCAAGGAGTGAGTTGGGTTCATCGGCGGGCGGAGCCTGCGTTCCGATGCCGTCCCGATAGCCGGACCAGGCCTCGAAGCCGCCCATTAGCCGCTGGGCGAGCTCGGCGGGGTCGGCGACCGGGATGACCTCCCTCGCCACCTCGTCTTCGTCACCGGCGTCTTCGTCGGCAAGCAATGGGGCGCCGCTGTTGCCCGGTGTTCGCAGGACCGCGCCGCTTTCGTCGGCCGCCATGATGTAGCAGGCAGTGGCGTCGGCGATCTCGAAGATCACCTGCGCGAGTTCCGGCGAGAGGCCGCCGCGGAGCGCGAACATGCCGCCCGGGTCGTCGTCGGCGCCGTAGAACTCCACTTCCTCGCCCGTGCAAAGCACCAGGTCCTGGTCCGGATGCGCTCGGCGCGCGCCGCAGAGGAGGAGCGCCCCGTCCGTGGCGGCGCGGGCTTCGGGGCCGCCGGGCGTAGCACTAGACGGAACCAGGAAGACATCGAAGCTCATCGGCACGCTCCGGCGCACGGCCCTAGCGCCCCCTCCACCCCATTCGTGGTCCCCCTCCCCCGTGAACGGGGGAGGTTCGCGGCGTCGACGCCCCGTACCTCACCCGCAAAGCGGGGGAGGGGGACCACGAAGTGGTGGAGGGGGCGCTGGGGCTGCACGGCGTCAGGATTCCGCCAGGAAGGCTTCGTAGGCGGCGCGGTCCATGAGGGAGTCGTATTCGGCCGGGTTGGCGACGCGGACCTTGGCGAACCAGCCGCCACCTTCCGGGGAGGCGTTGACGGTTTCGGGGGCGCCGGAGAGCTCGCCGTTGGCTTCCACGACTTCGCCCGAGATCGGGGCGTAGACATCCGAAGCGGCCTTGACGCTCTCGACCACGGCGAAGGCGTCGCCGGCCTTCACGGTCTTGCCGACCTCGGGGGTCTCGACGAACACCACGTCGCCCAGCTGCTCGGCGGCGTGGGCGGTGATGCCGACGGTGGCCACGTCGCCCTGTAGGACGACCCACTCGTGGTCCTTGGTGAAGCGCATGGGGTCTCTCCTAGAAGCGGGAAAGGGCGCCGAAGGCGCCAGTTTTGAACCGCGGAAAACGCGGAAGGACGCGGAAGGAGATCGGGGCCCCTTCCGCGCTTTTCCGCGTTTTCCGCGGCTTGAATGAGAGCGCCTGCGGCGCGTAGGGCGTCGCCATCGTCACACCTTGCGGACGTAGCGGTGGGGGACGAAGGGGCTGGGGACGACTTCGGCGGCTTGCGGCTTGCCGCGGACGATGACCTTGAGCTTCGTGCCTTCCGTCTTGAAGGCGGGGGGGACGAAGGCGAGCGCGATGCCGGCTTTCAGGCAGGGGGAATGGCCGCCGGAGGTGACGACGCCGATGACGTTCCCGGCCTCGTCGGCGACTTCGGCGCCTTCGCGGGCGGGGGCGCCCTCCAGCACGCGCAGGCAGACCTTGGCGCGCGGCGCGCCCTCGGCCAGTTCCTTGACGATGCGCTGGGCGCCCGGGAAGTCGCGCTGCTCGCGGCGGTTCTTGTTGACGGCGAAGGTGAGGCCCGCCTCGACCGGCGAGACGGTCTCGTCCAGGTCGTGGCCGTAGAGCGGCAGGCCGGCCTCCAGGCGCAGGCTGTCGCGGGCGCCCAGGCCGATGGGCTT
>NZ_DASWTE010000190.1:0-4220 GCF_036402295.1 Phenylobacterium sp. | reverse complement strand
CCGAGGAGCTCAAGACCCGCCGCGCCGAGCGCTTCTACGCCATCGGGCGCAGCGGGCTGCAGTAGGTCTCAAACGGCTGCCTCGGCTCCACGGCGATGGATGAGTAGCGGGCCGCGAACGCGCAAAAGAAAGGAGCCGCCGGGTGGCCCCGGCGGCTCCTGAGCGATCCCCGAGGGGACGGCAAGCGCGAGCGGGAGCCCGCCGACTGGCTAGAATCGAGCCGTCAGCCCGACCTGATAGTAGCGTCCGATGAAGTCGTAGGTGCCGAACGCGTTGGCCGAGTTGGTCGCGCCGAGCGGCGGTTCCACGTCGAAGACGTTGCGAACCACCAGCCGCAGGCGCGCGTCTTCGAGCACGCCCATTCCGTAGGTTTCGGCCCAGGTGTCGAGGTTCACCGTCACCGACAGGTCGTGGATGAAGTAGTCGTCGACCTGCAGCGGGTAGCGCGTCTCAAGGGTGAAGTCGTTGTTGAAGCGGGACTCGTCGATCCAGTTGGTGGTCCAGACCACGGTCACCGGGTCGCGCGAATAGGCCGCCTCGAACTTCCAGCGCCATTTGGCGTTGCCGATCTCGCCGTGGTCCCGGTTGAGGTCGAACCCGAGGCCTGTGACAGAGGTCTCCTGGCGCTCCACGTGGAACAGGTCGAAGTCGGCGCTCAGCTCCCCGGGATTGCCGCCCCAGAGGTTCCGCAACGCGCCATCGAGGAAGTCCGTGAGGTCGACGCGGTAGTCGATCCCCGCCGTGAACCCTTCGAAATTGGTGTAGCCCGCGTTGATGAAGCCGGATTGCGGACCGGTCGCCGTTCCGCCATTCCCGATCGCTTCCCCGAAGCCGAGAATCTGGCCGGGTCGCGCCGAGGTCGACGTGCCCCGCTGGAACCGACCGCAGGCGTCGGCGGGCGGAGTCGGCGAGTCGTAACAGACCTGCAGGATCGAGGTGAGGGTGAAGTTGTTGATGGCGTCCTCGAGCTTGATGTTCACCCAGTCGAAATTGATTGAAAGACCGGGGACGAACGAAGGCTGGTAGACGAAGCCGAGCGACCACTGCTTGGCAATTTCGTTCTCCAGCGCGGGGTTACCGGAGGTCGCGCCCTGGACCGAGGCGGCCTGCACCTGCGAGACCAGATTGAAGTTTGCGGGAAGGCCCAGCGCGGTGAACGCTGCTTCGCAGTTCGCCCGGCGCGCGGCGGGGTTGGGGCCGCTGCTGATATTGGCGAAGTGGCAGGGATCGGTCGCGAAGGTGAAGCTGGTCGCCGACGGGAGGAATAGTTCGGTGATCGCGGGAGCGCGGAACGAGCGCGCCTTCTGGCCCCGGATCATGAGGTCCCGTATCGGATACCAGCGGCCGCCGTAGCTCCAGGCCTTGTCCTTGCCGGCCTGGGAATGATCAACCCTGCGGTAGGCGCCTTCCACTTCCAACCGGTGCAGGAGGGGGAAGCTGAATTCGCCGCCGAAGACCGGGACCAGGGTCTCGATGTAGAACTCCTTGGTGTCGAACTTGCCGCTCAGGCCCGTGATGGCGGCCGACCGGCCCACCCCCGCTTCTTGAGGCGCGTTCGGGTCGAAATTCGACTTTTCGTAACGAACCTCGAAGCCGGACGCGAAACTCCAGGCTCCGGCCGGAAGGTTCAGGATCTGACCACCGAAATTGCCTTCGTAGATGGTCTGCAGGATCTTGAACTCGCTGGCGAACTGGACGCCGATGTAGTCGAGGGCCGCCTGGCTCGGGGACCCCAGGCCGAACATGTTGAGCGGTGCGCAGCCATTCGCCCGCGCCGTCAGGTCGCGGCAGACGACGGCTCCGCTGCTGTCGCGGACGGCGTCGACCGCCTGCAGGAAGCGCGCCTGCACGATATTGGGGCTGGCGAACCCGCCATCGGACTGCCCGTGGGCGTAGGCCAGGTTCCAGAAGAAGTCGCGGTCCATGAAGTTGAAGTCGCCTTCGATGGACAGCACCCCGCGGATGGTCTGGCCGTCGGCGGACGTCTTGTTGTTGCCGATGTCGACGGAGGCGCGCGACAGGAAGAAGATCGCTTCGCCGGGATTGGCCGCGTCCGGCGCCAAGCCGTTCGCCGGGTCGAGCAGGGCCGCGCGGGTGGCGGCGGGAAGGAACGGGTTCGCCGTCGAGAAGCGCAGGTTGGCCGAGTTTCCGCCGAACAGGGCGGAATTGTAGATCGGCTGGTTGAACGGCTCCACCGCCTTGAACTCGGAGTAGAAGAGCTCCGCGTTCACCCGGATGTGGTCTGTCACGTCGTACTTGGCGAAGGCCGTGGCCACGTGGCGCTTCACCGGCGAGACCAGGGACGACAGCTCAGCGAGGTTCAGGCCATCCCCGCCCGACGCGATCGAGGGCTGAACGAACGATCCGACCGCGTACGGCACCAGCACGCCGCCGGGCCCGAACTGCGCCGTGACGCGGCCAGCGCCGCTGGGATTGGCGATCGTCACGATCCGGCCGGTCTGGAAGGTGTTGGCCTGGAACGGAAGGCCGCCTGTGGTGACCTCCGGGACCCGCCGGTTGAAGTAGATGATATTGCCCGGGATGTTGTCGGTCTGTGTGCTGTTCGCCGGGTTGAGGGCGAAAGTCAGCTGTTGGGACGTGGCGTGCCGGTCGGTGAAGGCCAACTGGCCGGTCTCGTTGTACTCGTAGCTGCCGAACAGGCTCAGCCGCCCGTCGAGCAGGCTCTTCCCGGCGGTGACCCGCGCACGCCAGTCGTCGTAGCCGCCTTGGGCCCAGCCGTAGCGGCCGTCGATCTCGATGCCGTCGAATTCGGACTTGGTGATGATGTTGATCACGCCGGCGATCGCGTCGGAGCCGTAGACCGCGGAGCCGCCGGCCTGAACCGTCTCGATTCGGTCGATGAGGCCGGTGGGGATCACGTTGATGTCCACCTGGCCGCCGGCGTTCGCTCCGGTGAAGATCGACGCCGGATTGCCGCCCACGAAGCGGCGGCCGTTGACCAGGGTCAGGGTCCGGTTCGTGCCCAAGTTGAAGATGTTGATGAAGTTGCGGCCGACGCCGAATGAGCCCTGGTCGCCCACCGGGCTGACCGGCACGCCCACTGACGGCAGGTCGTTGAGCGCGTCGGCCACGTTGGTGAAGCCGCGCTCTTCCATGCGCTCCGTGGAAATGACCTGAAGCGGCTGCACCGAGGTAAGGTCGGGACGCCGGATCCGCGACCCTGTCACCACGATTTCGCCGACGTCCACTTCCTGCCGGGCCGTCTGCGCCTGAGCGAAGGTCGGCACAGCAAACAGGCTGGCCGAGGCGGCTGACGCAAGCAGCGCGCTCCGAAGCATGGTGTTCATTTGGACTTTCATTTCTACGGCCCCCCGGCCTGGGAAACGGTTTGTGCAAGCGCGCCGGGCGGCGCCGACGCTTGACCCGTTAGACGCAAATCCTCCGAGGCGTCGCCGCGTAGTACGTCGACGTAACGGAGGATCCACACCTGATACGGTGAGCGCGGAAGCTGTCACGCAGGGGACATGGCGGCAACGAAAAGCCGCCACAGTCGCGACAAGCGGTCGAGGATCATTACAGATTTTCCATGATGTGCGGCGAAAGCGCCACACATTGGCCCGTATCCGGCAAAGCTATGCCCGTAGACCTGTAACAATCGGCATCAACGGCGGTCAGCTGATTGCGTCGAGGGCCTCGCCCAGCTCGTCGACGGCCGCTTCCGTGGTCGCCCACGAGCACATGAAGCGTACCGAACCGTCGAGAAACCGGTAGGCGAACCAGCCCCTGGCGTGCAGCGCCGAGAGCCGCTCGTCGTCCATCTCCACGAAGACGCCGTTGGCCTCCACCGGGTGCAGCACCGTGAAGGGCATTCGCTCAGCCAGCCGCCGCGCCATGGCGTTGGCGTGGGCCGCGTGGCGGGTCAGCGCGTGGCCCGCAAGCATGCCGATGAACGGCGCGGCGTAGAACCGCCCCTTGGACGGCAGCTGCCCGGCCTGCTTCAGCCGCGCATCGAACCGGCGGGCCAGCGCCCCGTCGAAGATCACCACGGCCTCGGTCGGAGGCATGCCGGCCTTGGTGCCGCCGACCACCAGGACGTCGACGCCCAGGTCCTTGATCGTCTTCAGGTCGAAGCCGGAGGCCGCGGCGTTGGCAAGCCGCGCGCCGTCCAGGTGGACGCCGTAGCCCTTGGCCTTCACGGGCTCGATCAACGCCTTCAGCTCGGCGGCCGTGTAGACCGTGCCGTACTCGGTGGCGTTGGT
>NZ_DASWTE010000189.1:0-12106 GCF_036402295.1 Phenylobacterium sp. | reverse complement strand
GGCTGGAACCACGGCTCGATCTCGCCGGCCGGGATCGCGCGGCGCAGTTCGCCTTCCAGGGTGCGGCGGCGCTCGGACTCGGCAGAGAGCTCGGCGTCGAACTCGTGCCAGCGGCGACCGCCGCCGGACTTGGCGCGGTAGAGGGCCATGTCGGCGAAGCGCTGCAGGTCGATCGCGTCGCCCGCGTCACGCGGGAAGACGGCCACGCCCACCGAGCCGCCCGAGCCGACGGTGCGGCCGTAGATGGTGTGCTGTTGCGAGAGGGTGGCGATCAGCCGTTCGGCGCGGCGGGTGACGTCGCGGTCGCCCGAGATGACCGCGAACTCGTCGCCGCCCAGGCGGGCGATCAGTTCGCCGGCTTGCGCGTCCTCGCGCAGGCGCTGGCCGAGCTCGGCCAGCAGCATGTCGCCGGCGTGGTGGCCCAGGCTGTCGTTCAGGCTCTTGAAGCGGTCGAGGTCGATGACGAAGAGGGCGACCTGGTCGCCGTTTTCGCGGGCGGCCTCGAGCCGCTCGCACAGGCCCGACGTGAAGGCGCCGCGATTGACCAGGCCGGTGAGCGAATCCGTCTGCGCCAGCCTGAGCGTCATCTCACGCTCGGCTTCCAGCTCGGCCACGCGGGCGGCGAGCTCGGCAAGGCTGTTGGACAGTTGCGGCACGGGCGTGTCTGAGGGCGCTCTTCTCTCCACTCCGCAGCATCAACGGACTGGGCTAACGCGCCGTTGAGAGATAGGGTTATCGGCCGTTAGGAAGCGGCTTCCATAGGCCGGGCCCGCCTCGGCGCGCGCCCTCGGGAAACGCCGGTTTTCGACGCTTCGCGCCACCCATTTTGAGTAACCAAGACTCGCGACCTCATCCCGCGGGGTCGTCCGCAGGACGCGTCAGGCGGCATGGCTGGACGGAGCGCTAACGCGTCTGCCGAGTTTATCCTGTCGAGCTTGGGGCGCGGCGCTGGCCGGCCTCGACGATGGGAGGCGCTTGCCGTGCCCTCAGACACAGTCAACGGCGGCGCGCCGCCTCCCGCACGCCCATCCTTCCTACGCCGGTGGTGGTTCGACGTGGTGCTGTGGAAGCGGATTCTCGCGGCGCTGGTGCTCGGCGCCATCGCCGGCCTGATCCTGGGCGAAGCCGCCGGTTCCCTGCGGTGGATCGGGGAGCTGTTCATCCGCCTGATCCGGATGGTGGTCGTGCCGCTGGTCTTCCTGTCCATCGTGTCGGGCGTGGCGGCGATGGGCGATCCGCGGCGGCTGGGCTCCATCGGCGGGCGGACGCTGTTCCTCTACGCCTGCACGACAGTGACCGCCGTGGTGATGGGCCTGTCCTTTGGCGCCCTGTTCCAACCGGGTGTCGGCGTCGATTTCGCAGGGGTGGCGCCGCAGAAGCTCGGCCCGCCGCCGTCGGCCACGGATCACCTCATGGGGATCGTGCCCCTGAACCCGTTCGAGGCGTTCGCCGAGGGCCAGCTCCTCGGGGTGATCTTCTTCTCGGTGCTCCTTGGTGTGGCCATTCCGGTGGTCGGCGAGCGCGCCGAGCCTATTCGCCGGATCTTCGAGGGCGGGGCCGAGATGATGCTGTTCATTACTCGCATGGTGATGGAGGTCGCGCCATTCGGGGTCTTCGCCCTGGTCGCCTGGGTGGCCGGGACCATGGGCGTCGCGGTGTTCGGGCACGTCCTGCTGATCGCGGCGGCCCTGCTCTCGGCCTGCGTGGTGCAGGTCCTGGTGATCCACGGCGGGCTCCTGAAAGTGGTCGCCAGGCTTCCGGTCCTGCCGTTCTTCCGGGACATCTCCGACGCCGTGATGGTGGCCTTCTCCACCTCTTCTTCGGCCGCGACCCTGCCGGTGGCCATGCGCGTGGCGGAGAAGAACCTGGGCGTCAGCCACATCGTGGCCTCCACCGCCCTGCCGATCGGCACCACGGCGTGCCTGGACGGGACCGCGATCTACGTCGCGATCCTGGCGATGTTCACGGCGCAGGCCTTCGGCATCGAACTCACCGCGAGCCAGCTCCTGATCGCGGGCCTGACCACGGCGATGGTGACGATCGGAACCGCGCCCGTGCCCTCGGCGTCGCTTTTCACTCTGGCGGCGGTGCTCGCGACCCTAGGCGTCACGCCGGAGCAGACCGCCCTGGTGGTGGGGTTCATCCTGCCCTTCGACCGGCCGCTGGACATGACCCGGACCGTCCCGAACAACACCGCCGACCTGGCGGTGGCGGTGACCGTCGCCAAGTGGGAGGGCGAGCTCGACCTGGCCGCCTACTACGCCAAGCCGGTGGAGTAGCGGGCGCTACGCCTACTCGGCCGGAACGGGCTGCGGCTCGGGGGGCGCCTCGATCTGCTTCTCCCACTTCGCGACGACCGCCGCGGCGACCGAGTTGCCGACCACGTTGGTGGCCGAGCGGCCCATGTCGAGCAGGTGGTCGACCGCCAGGATCAGCGCGATGCCGGCCTCGGGCAGGTCGAAGAAGGTGAGCGTGGCCGCGATGACCACCAGCGAGGCGCGCGGCACGCCGGCCATGCCCTTGGACGTGATCATCAGGAGCGCCAGCATGGTGACCTGCTGGGCGATGGTGAGCTCGATCCCGTAGACCTGCGCGATGAATAGCGTCGCGAAGGTGCAGTACATCATCGAGCCGTCGAGGTTGAACGAGTACCCCAGCGGCAGCACGAAGCTGGCCACCTTGCGCGAGATGCCCCACTTCTGGAGTTCCTCCAGCGTGCGCGGGTAGGCGGCCTCGGACGAGGCGGTGGAGAAGGCGAGCAGGGTGGGCGCACGGATCTGGCCGATCAGCTTCAGCATCCGCGGGCCCACGACGATCACGCCGGCCAGGATCAGCACGCCCCAGAGCAGCCCCAGCGACAGGTAGAAGCCGCCGACGAACTTGGCGTAGGTGAACAGGACCTCGATGCCCTTGGTGGCGATGGAGGCGGCGAGCGCGGCGAAGATCGCGAGCGGCGCGGTCTTCATGACGTAGCCGGTCACCTTCAGCATGATCTGGGCGCCCTGCTCGACGACCTCCAGCACCTGGGGCGCGCGGTCGTCGACGGCCGAGACGGCGGTGCCGACGAACACCGAGAACACAACGATCTGCAGGATCTCGTTGCGGGCCATGGCGTCGACGATCGAGCTGGGCACCAGGTGGGTGACGAACTCCTTCAGCGTGAACTTGGCCATGTCGACGCCGGGCGCGGCGGTTCCTTCGGCCGGCAGCGGCAGGTTCAGGCCCGAGCCCGGCTGGAGGATGTGGACCATGATCAGGCCCAGCGTGAGCGAGGTGATCGAGGCCAGGATGAACCAGCCGATCGTCTTGACCCCGATGCGTCCCACTTCGGACGCGTCGCCCATGTGCGCGATGCCGGCCACAAGAGTGGTGAACACCAGCGGTGCGATGATCATCTTGATCAGCCGCAGGAAGATGTCGGTGACGATCTGAAGGTTCGACGCCCACGCCGCGGCTTCGGCGGCGGGCAGGTTCGTGTTCAGGATCCAGCCGACCAGGACGCCGAGGACCATGGCGCCCACGATGAGGGCGGTGAAGAGACGATTCATGCACGATCTCGAGGAATTGGGGGGCCTTTGTCGCCGGGAAGCGGGCAGACGTCCAGCTTGGCAGAGTCGCAACCTTCATCGACCGGCGCTATAAGGCCCCCGATGAAGAAGCAAGAAGCAGCCGGCATCGTCGATCGGCTCGAGACTGAGTACCGCCAAAGCGTCGACTCTCTCCGCACCGCCCTCAAGGCCTTCCTCGCCGGCGGACCGCCGCCTGACGCCGAAGTCCGCCGCAACGGAACCTACGTCTATCCCGAGCTGCGCCTGACGTGGCCGCCGGGATTGCCCTATCCCCGGACCAGCCGCGCCTACGCCCGCATCCCCTCGCCGGGCCGCTATGCGATCACGGTGACGCGCCCGGACCTCTACCGGGACTACCTGATCGAGCAACTCACCCTGCTGCAGGAAGGGTTCGACATCACCCTGGAGGTCGGGCGCTCCAGCCAGGAAATCCCGTTCCCCTACGTGCTGGACCCCGCCGACATGGCTATGGCCGACATCAGCTCGGTGGAGATCGCCCGGCACTTCCCGACGACGGAGCTGGCCTACATCGGCGACGAGATCGCCGACGGGGCCTGGATAGGCGACGGCCACGAGCCGCGCCCGCTGGCCCTGTTCGACGGCCTGCGCACCGATTTCTCGCTGGCCCGGCTCACGCACTACACGGGCGCCCCGGCCGACCACACCCAGCAGTTCATCCTGTTCACGAACTACCACCGCTACGTGGACGAGTTCGTGACCTGGGCCTGCAAGCAGCTGCAGTCGGGCGGACCGTATACGGCGCTGTCGGCGGCGGGGCATGTCTACGTTACCCCTGAGACCCCCGATCCGGAGGCGGCGGTGGCCGCCGGCACGTGGCGCAAGCACCAGATGCCGGCCTACCACCTGATGGCGCCGGGGCGCGGCGGGATCACGCTGGTCAACATCGGCGTGGGGCCGTCCAACGCCAAGACAGTGTGCGACCACCTGGCGGTGCTCAGGCCCCAGGCCTGGCTTATGATCGGCCATTGCGGCGGCCTGCGCGGCAGCCAGAAGATCGGCGACTATGTGCTGGCGCACGCCTACCTGCGCGACGACCACGTGCTGGACAAGGTGCTGCCGCCCGAGATCCCGATCCCGCCGCTGGCCGAAATCCAGCTCGCCCTGAACGCCGCCGCCGAACAGGTGACCGGCGAGACGGGCGACGTGCTGAAGCAGCGGCTGCGGACCGGCACCGTGGTCTCCACCGACGACCGCAACTGGGAGCTCAAGTACTCGTCGAGTGCGCTCAGGTTCAACCAGAGCCGGGCCGTCGCCATCGACATGGAGAGCGCCACGATCGCCGCCCAGGGCTACCGGTTCCGGGTGCCGTACGGGACGCTGCTCTGCATCTCGGACAAGCCGCTGCACGGCGAGATCAAGCTGCCGGGCCAGGCCAACGCCTTCTACGACCGCGCGATCGGCCAGCATCTGCAGATCGGCCTCGCCGCCATCGACCTCCTGCGCAAGGAGGGCAGCCGGCTGCATTCGCGCAAGCTCAGGAGCTTCGACGAGCCGCCGTTCCGATAGCTGCGAGGGTGACGCTGGGGCCGCCTCGAAATTTTCGCAAGATGCCGCTAAACCCTCCCCGCCATGACCCGCCGCATCGCCTTCGAGGCCATCGACAACTTCCGCGACTTCGGGGACTACGCCGCCGGCCCGCGGCGGCTGAAGCGCGGCCTGCTCTACCGTTCGGCCAGCCAGTCGCGGGCCACCGACGCCGACCTCGAGAAGCTGGGCGGCCTGGGCATCCAGGTGATCGTCGACCTGCGACGGCTGAACGAGCGCGAGCGCGAGCCGTCGCGACGGTGGTCGGGCTTCGCCGCCCAGGTGATCGAGAACGACATCGGCCAGGAGTCGGCCGACGAGTGGCACACCTTCATCGAGACCTCGGACCTGACCGTGGAGTCGTTCCGGGCCTACATGCTGGACTACTACCGCAAGGCCCCGCACCAGCAGCGCCATCTTGACCTCTATCGCCGCTACTTCCGCGCTCTGGCCGAGACGGACGGCCCGATCCTGGTCCACTGCGCGGCGGGCAAGGACCGCACGGGCATCATCTGTGCGCTCACCCATCACGTGGCGGGCGTGCACGACGACGACGTCGTTGCCGACTACCTTTTGACCAACGACCCCGAGCGGCTGGAGAAGCGGCTGCCGCAGATCCGCGAGATCGTCCGCGACGCCGCGGGCCGGGTGGCGAGCGACGACGCCCTGATGACCGCCATGCGGGTCGAGGCCGAGTATCTGGAAATGGCCTTCCAGGTGATGCGCGAAGCGCACGGTTCGATCGACGGCTACCTCGACCAGGCGCTGGGGCTCGACCCTGAGCTCAGGGGCCGCCTCCACGACCGCCTCCTGGCCTGACGGGACCCGAAATGCAGACCTTCCAGCCGCCCCGCCGGATCCTGATGGGGCCGGGCCCTTCCGATGTCAGCCCGCGCGTGCTGGCCGCCCTGGCCCGGCCGACGATCGGCCACCTGGACCCCGCGTTCCAGGCGTTCATGGAAGACACCAAGGCAGCGCTCTCGCGCCTGTTCAATGCCCCCGACCACGCCTGCATCCCGCTGCCCGCGCCGGGCACGGCCGGCATGGAAGCGGCGATGATGAACCTGCTCGAGCCCGGCGACCGCTGCGTGGTCGCGGTCAACGGCGCGTTCGGCGGACGGATGGCCGACATGGCGGGCCGGGCCGGCGCAACGGTGGTCACCGTCGACCACGACTGGGGCCAGCCGGTGGACCCGGCGCGCGTCGAGGCGGCGCTCGCCGAGGCGCCGACCAAGGTGCTGGCTTTCGTGCACGCCGAGACCTCGACCGGCGCGCGCAGCGACGCCACGACCCTGTGCGCCCTGGCGCGCAAGCACGGCGCGCTGTCGGTGGTGGACTGCGTGACCTCGCTGGGCGGGATCGCCGTCGACGTGGCGGCGTGGGACGCCGACTTCGTCTACTCCGGGACCCAGAAGTGCCTCTCGGCGCCGCCCGGCCTGTCGCCGGTGGCGATCTCCAAGCGGGCGCAGGCGGCCATCGCCGGGCGCAAGGAGAAGGTCAGGAACTGGCTCCTCGATTTCAACCTGATCATGGCCTACTGGGGCGGCGAGGGCGGCCGGACCTATCACCACACCGCCCCGATCAACGCGCTCTACGGCCTGCATGAATCGCTGGTGGCGATCTTCGAGGAGGGCGTGCAGGCGGCGACCGTGCGCCACGCCCGCATGCACGAGGCGCTGGCCGCCGGGATTGAGGCGGCGGGGCTGTCGTTCCTGGTCGATGAGAAATGGCGGCTGCCGCAGCTGAACGCCGTGCTCGTGCCCGACGGCGTCGACGAGGCGGCGGTGCGCGCCCACGTGCTGCGGCGCTGGGACCTGGAGATCGGCGCGGGCCTCGGGCCGCTGCGCGGCAAGGTCTGGCGCATCGGCCTGATGGGCGCCTCGGCCACGCCGTGGCACGTGCGCCTCTGCCTGACGGCGCTCTGCGAGGCGCTGGCCGCGCAGGGCCACAAGGTCGACGCCCAAAAGGCGCTGGCCGCGGCGGACGCGAAGCTCACCTAAACGTCGACAACCTATCGCCGCCCGCTAGGTTGGGCCGGACGCCGCCGGGAAGAGCGGCCGGAAGGGGATGCCTGTGACCGACGCCGCCGTCGACGCCCGCGCGCCTGCGCAGGATCAGAAGCTGAACCGGGGCGGCCTGGCCTGGTCGATCTTCGAAGGCGGCCGCGACCCCTTCGTCATCCTGATCACGATCTACATCTTCATGCCCTATGTGGCCGGCTCGATGATCGGCGACCCGGTGGAGGGCCAGGCGGTGATCTCGCGCTGGCAGCAGTGGGCCGGCTGGTTCGTGATGGCGACGGCGCCCTTCATCGGCGCCTCGATCGACAAGCTGGGCGGGCGCAAGGGCGGGCTGGCGCTGATCGTCGGCCTGATGATCCCGCTGACGGCGGCCCTGTGGTGGGCCAGGCCCGACGGCACGGGCCTGTCGGTGGCGACGACCATGCTGTTCGCCATGACCGTGCAGGTGCTCTTCGCCTACAACGAGATCCTGCACAATTCGCTGCTGATCCGGGCGGCCGGCATGGGCGGGGCGCACCGCGCATCCGGCCTGGCGCTTTCACTGGGCAACGGGTTCTCGGTGCTGGCGCTGGCCTTCACCGCCTGGGCCTTCGCCTTGCCGGGCAAGGTGGATTGGAGCTGGGTGCCGAGCTCGCCGCTGTTGGGGCTGGACCCCGCGACCCACGAGCCTGAGCGGGTGGTGGCCTGGCTGGCGGCCGGGCTCTTGCTCTTCGGGTCGATCCCGCTGTTCCTCTGGACGCCTGACGCGCCGCGCACCGGCGTGCCCATCGCGCGGGCCTTCGCCCAGGGCGCCGCCGAGCTCTGGCGGATGCTGAAGACGGTGAGCCACTTCCGCGATGCGGCGATCTATGTGGGCGCCCGGATGTTCTTCGTCGACGGGATGAACGGCGTGCTGGTCTACGCCGGCGTCTTCGCCGTGGGGGTGATGAAGTGGGGCGCGCTGGAGATGCTGGCCTACGGCATCCTGCTGTCCATTTTCGCGGTCCTGGGCGGCTATGTTGGGCGCTGGCTCGACGCCGGCCTTGGGCCGAAGGTGGCGGTGGGTCTCGAGATCCTGATGTCGATGCTGGGCCTGACCGCGTTCCTCGGCATGGCGCCCGACACCATCCTCTTCTTCTGGTCTTACGATGCGAGCGCGCATGCGCCTCTGTGGGACGGGCCGGTGTTCCGCACCCTGCCGGACGTGATCTTCGTGCTGGTGGGCTTCTCGAACGCGATCTTCATCACCGCCCAGTACGCCTCGAGCCGAACCCTGCTCACCCGCCTGACCCCGCCCGACCAGACCGGCGCGTTCTTCGGGGTCTATGCGCTCTCGGGCGTGGCCACGGCGTGGCTCGCGCCCACCCTCGTCAACTTCGGCACGACCTTCACGGGCACCCAGCAGGGCGGTTTCGCCATGCTGCTGGTCCTGCTGGCCATCGGCTTCGCGGGCCTGTTCCTGGTGCGAGGCGGCGGCAGAAGCTGGGCCGCAACCCCTCGCTGAATTCTTGATTTCACAGCGGGACTATAAGGTTCCGTTCAATATGGTTTACCGTTGTTAATCATGAATACCCGCTAATGGTATAAATATATTAGTCATCCGGATTCATGGCGCTTTAAACGCAGTGGGCGAAATTGATCGTGTTCTTAGGGGCGAGCAGGCAAACGAGCTTGAAGCCCCCTCACAGTCTGCTCGCTGCAACAAGGAGAAGAGCCCATGTCGAAGTTCATGACCCGCTTCCTGAAGGACGAATCCGGCGCCACCGCGATCGAGTACGGCCTGATCGCCGCCCTGATCGCCGTCGTTCTCGTGGTGTCGCTGCAAGGCGTCGGCGACGCTCTGAGCGGCGCCTTCCAGAAGATCAACACGGAAGTCACCAGCGCCACCTCGGGCGGCTAACCCGACGTTCCTCACAGGAACCGAAAACAGGAGGGCCCCGGCGGAAACGCCGGGGCCCTTTCCTTATCAAGCTGTGCTGCAACGCTCCGTTCACGGGTGGTGGGGAATATGCCTACCGAAAGGTTCCGCCCATGCTCTCGTTCCTGGTCCCTGTGCTCGCCGCCGCCTTCGCGGCCCTGGTCCTGACGGGGGCCGTTCGGGACCTGGTTTCCTACACCATTCCCAACTGGATCTCGGGCGCGATCCTGGCGCTCCTGCCGGTCGCCATCCTGGCCGCGGACCTGTCGCTCGCGACCGCAGGGCTGCACGTGGCGATCGGCGTGGGCGTGCTGATCGCGGCCATGGCGATGTTCGCCTTCCGCTGGATCGGCGGCGGCGACGCCAAGCTGTTCGCGGCCGCGGCCTTCTGGATGGGCTGGCCGGCGGTCACCGACTTCATGCTGTGGACGGCGCTGACCGGCGGCGTCCTGGCCGTGGTCCTGATGTCGATGCGCAGGCCGCCGCTGCGCCCGCTGGTCCTGCTGGGCCCGCCGTGGCTGGTCAAGCTGTCCGAACCGGGCGGCGCGGCCCCCTACGGCGTGGCGATCGCGGTGGGAGCCCTGGTGGCGCTCCCGAAGTCGCCGCTGCTCAGCGGCCTGGTCCTCTAGCTTGCGGGCCCCCGCCAGATGCGCGACAGGGACGATCGTGCTGTGCGCGAGGCCGTCATGTCGGAAGTGATCCTCGAGGCCTGGGAGGGACCGACCGTCCCCGTGCATGCGCTCAGCGAGGCCGCGTGCGCCGCCGCGCTGGAGGCCGATCCGTTCGCGGCGGCGCTGGCCAAGACTGCCGAGTTCAAGGGCAAGGCCAGCCAGGCGTTGCTCATCTCTGCTGCGGATGGGTCGTTGGACCGGGTGCTGTTCGCCGTGGGCGAGCGGCCGATGGCGTTCCGTAGCCTGCCGGCCAAGCTGCCCGGCGGCGTCTACCGCATCGCCGAGGCGCCTGAGGGCGTAAGCGCCGACCAGATCGCGATGGCCTTCGCGCTCGGGAGCTACCGGTTCGACCGCTACAAGCCCGCCAAGGGCGAGAAGGCGTCTGAGAAGCCGCGCCTGCTGGCCGAGGGCTGCGACGTCGCCGAGGTGCGCCAGGTGGCGCACGCCTGCGCGCTGGCCCGCGACATGGTCAACACGCCGGCCAACGACATGGGCCCGCGGCAGATCGAGACCATTGCCCGCGAGATCGCCGAGCAGCACGGCGCGCAGATCACCGTGATCGAGGGGGAGGGCCTGCTGGAGGCCAACTACCCCGCCGTCCACGCGGTCGGCCGGGCGGCCGACCCGCATCGGGCGCCGCGGTTCATCGAGATGAGCTGGGGTGACGCCGGTAAGCCGCTGGTATGCGTCGTTGGCAAGGGCGTGGTGTTCGACACCGGCGGCTTGGACATCAAGCCGTCCGCCGGCATGCGGCTGATGAAAAAGGACATGGGCGGCGCCGCCCACGCCCTGGCGCTGGGCCGGATGATCATGGCCGCGAAGCTGCCGGTACGCCTGGCCGTGCTGGTCCCGGTGGTGGAGAACGCCATCTCAGGCGACGCCATGCGGCCGGGCGACGTGCTCGCCTCGCGCAAGGGCCTCTCCATCGAGGTGGGCAACACCGACGCCGAGGGCCGCCTGATCCTGGCCGACGCGCTGACCCGCGCCGCCGAGCTGGACCCGGCCCTGACCATCGACCTGGCGACCCTGACCGGCGCGGCGCGCGCAGCGCTCGGCCCGCAGCTGCCGCCCTACTTCACCGACGACGACGAGCTGGCCGGCCAGATCGAGGCGGCCGCCAGGTCGGAGGCTGACCCCCTGTGGCGCATGCCGCTGTGGAAGCCCTACGCCGACGCCCTCGATTCCGACGTGGCCGAGATCAAGAACGATCCCGACGGCTGGGCCCAGGCGGGCTCGGTCACCGCCGCCCTGTTCCTGCAGCGGTTTGCGCCCAAGGGCCCCTGGGTCCACCTGGATATCTTCGCCTGGAACCCTCGCAACCGTCCGGGATTCCCGACGGGCGGCGAGGCCCAGGCCATCCGTGGGCTGTACCGCATGATCCGCGAGCGTTTCGCATGAAGCATGATCCCCGCATCACACCCTGGCGCGACGGCGTCGCCGCCCGCAGCCTGGAAGGCGTGATCGAGGCCGAGGTCTACCTCGACCCCAAGGCCATGACCTGCACGGCGGCCGCCAGCGCCATCCGCTCGGCCCCCGACGCCAATTCCGAACAGATGGACCAGCTGCTGTTCGGCGAGCGGTTCGAGGTGATCGAGGAGGAGGGCGGGTGGCTGTTCGGCCAGGCCGCCCGCGACGGCTACGTGGGCTTCGTCGAGGCCGCCGCGCTAGGGCCCGCCGGCCCGCTGCCGACGCATCGCGTCTCGGCCATCCGCACCTACGCCTTCGCCGAAGCCAGCATCAAGTCGCGCGCCATCGGGCCGTTCTCGATCAACAGCCTGGTCACGGTCGAGGCCGTCGAGGGCAAGCTTGCCAAGGTCACAGGCGCCGGCTGGATGACCGCCGCCCACCTCCAGCCGATCGGCCTGTTCGAGGACGACTGGGCCGCGGTGGCCGAGCGGTTCGTAGGTGCGCCCTACCTGTGGGGCGGCCGCGAGAGCCTGGGCCTCGACTGTTCGGGGCTGATGCAGCAGGCGCTGTTCGCCTGCGGGCTGGCCTGCCCGCGCGACACAGACCAGCAGCAGGCCCTCGGCGCGCCCATCGACGCCGCCGACTTCGACCGCGGCGACCTGGTGTTCTGGAAGGGCCACGTGGCGATGGGGCTCGGCGACGGGAAGATCGTGCACGCCAACGGCCACCACATGGCCACCGTCATCGAGCCGCTGGCCGAAGCGATCGCCCGCATCGACGCGGCCGGCTCCGGCCAGCCGACGGCGTACCGGCGGGTCTAGCCCAAACGAAAATGGCCGGGACGAGCCCCGGCCATTCCGAATTCCAGTCTTGCGAGCGCCTACTTCTTCGGCGCGTTGGCCGTGGTCTGTACAGGCGCGGCGGTCGGCGTGGCCGCGGGCTTGGCGCCTGGCGACGCGGGGGCCTGGCCGGCTGGGCCGCCGCCCGGGGCAGTCG
>NZ_DASWTE010000188.1:0-33583 GCF_036402295.1 Phenylobacterium sp. | reverse complement strand
GTCAACGTCTCGGGCCTGCTGTTCAACGGCGGCTACACCTCGGCCAACGAGTTCGGGCTGGACATCGATTACGCGCAGATGGTGCGCTCGCTGCTGGCCGAGCTGACGGCGCGGCCTGACGTGGTTGTCCACCTGATCTGCCACGTAAACACCGACAGCCTGCCCAAGGACGACGACCGCGCCGTCGCCGACAAGCTGAAGGCCGAGTTCCCGGCGGTGGTGCGGGCGCCGGACTTCAAGTCGCCGTCCGAGGCCAAGAGCTACATCGCCGGCCTGGATTTCCTGACGGCGGCCCGGATGCACGCCTGCATCGCCGCCTTCTCGGCCGGTGTGCCGGTGGTGCCGGTGGCTTACAGCCGCAAGTTCTCGGGTCTGTTCCAGGGGGTGCTGCAATACCCCTACGAGGTGCCTGTGAAGGGGCTGAGCACCGACGAGGCGGTGGCCTACATCCTGGCGCAACTGGACCAACGCGAGGCGCTGAGGGCGGCGGCGCAGTCGGGCCTCAAGGTCGTCGACGCCCTGTTGCAGGGCTACAAGGACGAGCTTCAGCGGGTGTTCCGGCTGGCCGTCGAGAAGAAGGCCCGCAGGCGCTAGGTCCGCCGGATCGCAATCAGCGACTTCGAGAAGCCCAAGAACCGTTCGCGCCGGTGATCGGCGTCCGGAAACAGCTCACGCATCTGGGTGGCGGTGAGCAGGTTCACCGTCTGGATGTCGCGCATGGCCGCGTCGAAGCTGCGCGTGGGACCGCGGAAGCCCAGCTTGTGGTCGCGGAGCAGCGCGGCCCGCGCGGACTCGGGCAGCCACTGGAAGCCGATTGTCCGATAGTGCGGCTCCACCGGGAACCAGAAGTTGGGAGTCTGCAGGTAGTACGCGGGCGCCAGGCGGCGCACCTCGCCGGCCATGGCGGCCATCTCCGGCCAGTGGCCGACGTGCTCGATGACGCTGTTCGAATGAACGATGTCGAAGGCGTTGTCCGCGTACTCGGGCAGGGCGCAGGCGTTGCCGGGCCGGATGGCGAACGGGCCGTCGTCGCTGGGCTCGACGCCCAGGTTCACGATCGTGAAATGCAGCGGCCAGGGCTTCCAGAGGTCCTCGGTGGCGCGCCAGTACGAGGCGGTGCCGCCGATATCCAGGACGCGCAGCGTCTTCGAGGAGGGCTGCCCAAGCAGGGACAGGAACAGCTTCATCCGCTTTCGGCGGAACTGGTTGCCATCCACACGCATCGAGCGACCCCTCGTCCTGGCCCGGCGGGAAGACCCGCTCGTACCGTCAACCACGCCGTGATGACCGCAAGATCGTCAACGGACCCTTACGGGCGCCGTTGTGCTACTCGACGAAGACGCTGGTCGGAAGCAGGCTCGACGCCTAGCCGATCATGTTCGGGTCGCGTGGGGCTTCGCGGCGGCTGAGACCGGACTGCAGCGCCTTCCAGGCCTCGGTGACCGCGGCCAGGCGCGGATCGTCCAGGGTCTCGAGCGGGTGGCGGCGCTCGAAGGCCATGCCGGCCAAGTCGCCGCGGCGCCACTTCAGCACCACCTCGAACGCGACGGCGTCGTGGAAGTGCATCAGCACGAAACGCGGGGGCAGGCGGTAGAAGTGAGAGAGTTCGATCTTGGCCCCTGACTGGCTGATGTCCTTGATCAGGCAGTCGGCCCAGAGGGCCAACTTCTCGCCATGCATCACCCGTCCAGGCGCGCTGACGGGAACGCGGGGCTCCGCGCGTCTCTCATGGAAATCGGGCATGGGCCTGGACGACATGGGGTGACCTTATCGCCAAGCTGGTTGAGAACTCGTTCGCGTTTGCGCAACCAAGAGTACATTTTCTGCGGCGTACAGTCGCGCTTAGCGCGAATCATCGCGGCCGGAAAAGCACTTCCGAGACCTTGCGGACGCCGTCGAAGCGATCCAGCTGCACCACGATGTCGATCACCCGGCTGACGTAGGTCTGCACCTTGTCCCAGCCGAGATCGACGCCGGAGGTCAGCGCGAGGAGGGCGATCTGGTCCAAGGCGCCGGCCGGACTGTCCGCGTGGATGGTGGTGAGCGAGCCGGGGTGGCCGCTGTTGACCGCGCGCAGGAACGCGAAGGCCTCCTTGCCGCGCAACTCGCCCAGCAGGATGCGGTCGGGCCGCAAGCGCAGCGAGGCGGCCAGCAGCGTGTCGGCGTCGACCTTGGCCTCGCCCAACTCGCCGCGCACGGCCACCAGGCCGACGCTGTTGGGGTGATCGAGCCGCACCTCGGGGGCGTCCTCGATGACCACCAGGCGCTCGCTGCGGTCGATCTCCTTCACCAGGGCGTTCAGCAAGGTGGTCTTGCCGCTGCCGGTGCCGCCTGAGATGACGATCGTCTTGCGGCGCCGGACCGCGGTCCTGAGGAAGGCGCCCATGTCACCGGCGGCCAGCAGCGCTTCAAGCTCGACGTCGACTTCCTTCTCACGCGCCGGGTCGGTGCGGGCGGCCGTGTCGAACAGGCCGTCGCGGGCGAGGTCGGCGACCGACATGTCGGAGATCAGGTGCTTGCGCACGGCGAGCGCCAGGCCGCCGCGAGTGGCGGGCGGAGCCACGACCTGGACGCGGGCGCCGTCGGGCAGGGTGGCCGAGAGCAGCGGCTGCTCGCGATTGACGCCCTGGTGGCTGGCGGCGGCGATCTGCCGGGCCAGCCGTTGCAGCGCCATCTCGGTGAGCTCGTCGGCGGGCTCGCGGGTCATCGCGCCGCCCGTCGTCTCGACCCAGACCTCGCCGGGCCGGTTGATCAGGACGTCGGTGACGTCGGGCCGCGAGAGCCACGGCGAGAGCGGCGCGAGGTACGCCGAGAGGTAGACGTTCGCGCTCACCGCACCACGCCGCCGAAGTCGAGGTCGCGGGCCACGAACACCTGCACCGGGACGCCCTGGGCCACCTTGATGGTGTCGGGGATGTTCACCTGCTGCTGCAGGGCCGTGGCGCCCACCTGGGTGGTCTGGCTCGACGCGCCGCCGATGATCACGGTCGAGCCGTTGCCATCCGCCAGCGCCGTGGCGCCAGCCTGCAGCGTGGTGAGCAGGATCGCCGCGCCGAAGCGCTGGAAGAAGTGGCGGTCGACGTCGCCGCTCAGGCCGCCACGGCCCAAGCGGTCGGTGGCGGGCGAACCGACCTCGATGGTCA
The DNA here is from genome assembly GCF_036402295.1 of Phenylobacterium sp. GTDB lineage: Bacteria > Pseudomonadota > Alphaproteobacteria > Caulobacterales > Caulobacteraceae > Phenylobacterium. Next base: position 30,440 of record NZ_DASWTE010000188.1, on the reverse strand, counting down.
CGCCCGTGGGGCTGATGATCCGCTCCCAGACGACGAAGGCGCGGGTCTGCCCCTGCGCGGCGGCGCTCTTGTACTGGCCGACCAGCTTGGAGCCGCGCGGGATCAGCACCCGGCTGCCGTCGAAGCTGCGGACGTCGCGGCTGACCACACCGCGGACCGAGCCGGGCAGGTCGGAGTTGATAGCCGTCTCCAGCACGGCGGCGATCACCGTGCCCTGCGGCACGACGCGGCCGAGGTCGCGCATCTGGCTCGCGCGGGCCACGTCGCCGAGACTACCGGTGACGCGGGCCGAGAAGCGCTCGTCGGCCGACTGGGCGCGCGCGTCGATCGCCGACTGGCCGGGAATGACCTGCGCTCCCGGTGTTCCAGGGGTCTGCGTGGCCTGGGCGAGCTGCAGCGCCTGGCCCTCGGGCGAGGAGAAGTCGACCACCATCGTGGGCGCTCGCCAGTGGGCGGCCTCCGGATCGGGCTGCCTCACGGGGGCCTGCATGATTGGCGCGGGCGCGGCGACCGGGGCAGGCGCGGGCGCTGGGGCCGGGACCGGAGCGGGCGCGGGCTGTGGCGCCGCGGCGACGGGAGCGGGCGCGGTCTGGGCCTTGGCCTCGCGGCCCGACGAGAGGCCGTTGAACACCATGAAGCCCAGCACCAGCGCGCCGCCGACGCCCACCCACACGGTCATGGGCGAGTCGGGCGCCTGCACGCGCGGACGGGCGGCCTCGCCCTTGGCGAAGACGGGGCTCAGGGGCTGCGGGGTCTGTTGCTTACGCGTCATCGGCGCCACCAGGGGTCTTTCTTGCGCTGCCGGAGCGCAGTGGCCTCCTCCACACGGAAGCCGTCGTTGTAGACTTTCGTCACCTCGCTGCCCCGCCGCAGCACGAAGCCGCGCACCACGCGGTCGACGACGACATAGCCGTCGCGCTGGCGGGTGTTGACCACCGCCTCGCCTCCGTCGGGATCGAGCGCGAAGATCGCCGGCAGGTCCTCCTCGGCGCGGAAGGCGAAGTAGGTGTCCTGGCCATCGTCGAAGACCTTCACGGGCAGCGTCTTCGACGAGCCTTCGTAGGAGTAGGCCACGTTCCGCTCCTCCGGCGGCGCCGGCGGCGGGGGCGGAGCGATGAAGGCCACGGCGGGCGGCGCGTACAGGAAGCGCACGCTGAACGGCGCGCTGCGGGCGGCGGCGCGCGGGCGCAGGCCCAGCTCGAAATTGTAGCGGCGCAGGTTGGTGACCACGGTCATGTTCGTGGCCGGCCGCTGCGCCATGGGCTTGAGGAACAGGAGGTTGGCGCGCCGGTTCGGCGTCACCTGCCAGCCGAGGGAATCGCCGATGGCGACGTTCTCGATGCGCTCGCCCTGGTCGAATTCGACGGAGAGCTGGTAGCCCAGCGCCACGCGCAGCTCGACCACCGCCTCAGGATCGTAGTCCACGACGTGGATGCGCGCGTCGCCGGGGCCCGGACGCGGGACGACGGCGAGGGCGGGGCTCGCCAGCAGGGCGGCGGCGACGGCTATTGCAGGTACGCGGATCATCGGGCGGCTCCCGCGCGGCGGGCGGTGAAGGTGTTGCGGCGGTAGCCGTCGCCGAGGCGCCCGGTCTCGCCGAGGCTCACGGAGGTCTGGCGGCTGGACGCGGCGGCGGCGGTCGCCGCTGCGACCGAGGCGGCGCGGCTGCGTTCCGTGGCTTGCGCGTGGTCGCGCTGCAGGTCCAGCGCCAGCCGCTCGGCGCGGGTGGGCATGGCGGCCAGCGCGGCGGCCTGGGCCGCCGCGTTGATGGTCGGCGCGCCGGCGCCGCGGGCGTCACGATCGCGGTCGAACGAGGGCAGCTTGAAGCTCAGCGCCATGATCCAGGCGCCCACGACCAGGGCGGCCTGGCCGGCGGCGAAGACGAAGACCAGGGCGGCGGCGCTCATGGCGGTCTGGGAGTCGAGGCGGTTGGCCACCCGCTGGGCGGTCAGCGTCTCCACCCACGGCTCGATCACCGAGAGCATCAGCACGATCAGCAGCCAGGCGACCAGCGGCGTCATCGCCGCCGCCGCCATCGCCCGCACCCAGCCCACGAAGAGGCCGCGGGTGGCCGGGATCAGGGCCAGGACGATGAAGATCGGCCCGACGGCGGTCAGCACGCCGATCGCCAGCGTGGCCGCCGAAATCACGCCCGCGCTGGACAGGAAGAGAAGGCCCGACGCCCCGGCGGTGGCCTCGGCGGCGGCGGCCTGCGGGCTGGAGTAGCCCTTGGCGTTGGGGCCGGCGAGCTTGCCGTAGGCGGCGCCGGTGTTGCTGAACTCGTCGTAGGCCGTCTGCAGCCCGTCGATCGGGCGCTCGGCCAGCGACGAGCCCTCGGCCAAGGGCGCCGAGACGATGGCGGCGATCTCTTCCGGCGCCCGGTCGGCGACGTCGAACACCAGGGTCTGGAAGGCCGACCAGCTGGTCACCAGGGCCAGGATGATGCCGATCTTCAGCGCGATGCCCGGGGCGTCCGAGATCCGGGTGGCGCCCTGCGCGAACAGCATTCGGAAGCCGATCAGCGCCACATAAATCGTCAGGATCGCGGTCAGCACGCCCTGGAAGACCGGCGAGCCGGTGGTCAGCGCCTGGTAGCCGCTCTCGGCGTAGACACGCGTCTGGCATTCCACCGTGGCGAGAACGCCGCGGATGACGCCGTCGTCGACCATGGCGGCGCAGGCGAGGCTCATGCGGCGCTCCGTCCCTTGTCGCCGGACCCGGCCATGAAGCTGGGCAGCCAGGCCGCCGGGGCGTCGCCGACTTCCTGGCGCAGCGCGTCGAGCCGGCGCACGGCCCGCTCGGTGCCGGCGAGCACGGCGAGCTCACCCGACAGCCCCGTGAGGTCGAGGCGGGCCACCACGCTGTGGTCGCCGCGCTTGATCAGGAAGCAGCGCGAGGTGTCGGGCAGGGTGCGCACCAGCTCGAACTCATGCTCGGTCAACCCGAAGCCGTCGACGTAGTCTGCGGCTTTCGCTCGGGAATTCGGGAAGAAGACCTGGGTCGCGGCCTGCTCGATGATCGCCGAGGCGATGCGGCTGTCCAGCGCGTCGGAGGCGCTCTGGGTGCAGAAGCCCACCACGCCGTTGCGCTTCCGGATGGTCTTTTCCCAGTCCTTGATGCGGCGGATGAACACCGGGTCGTCCAGCACCTTCCAGCCCTCGTCGACGACGATCAGGGCGGGGTTGCCGTCCAGCCGCTGCTCGAGGCGGTGGAAGAGGTACATCATCGCCGGGATGCGAATGGTGGGCGCGTCCAACAGCTTGGTCATGTCGAAGCCCAGGACCCGGGTCTCGATGTCCAGGAGGTCGGCCTCGTTGTCGAACAGCCAGGCGTGGTCGCCGCCCTCGCACCAGGCCGAGAGGCGGGCCGAGAGGTCGCCGGCGTGCGGGCGGCGCGCGCCACGGAACAGTTCGCGCAGGTAGCGCAGGCGCCGGTGGCTGACCGGCTGGGCGAAGTTGGCGTCGATCGCGTCGGCGATCATGAGCCGGTCCTCGCTGTCCAGGACCTCGCCCTCGGCGGTGAGCAGTTGGGCGACCCATTCGGCCAGGAAGGCGCGGTTGGCGGGCGTGTCGGGGAGCGCCAGCGGATTGAAGCCCGTGGGTTCGCCCGGCGAGATCACGTCGTAGCGGCCGCCGATCGCGCGGATGAAGGGCTCGGCCCCGCGGTCCTTGTCGAAGTAGGCGATGCGCGGCTTCAGCCGCTCGGCCTGGGCCAGCAGGAAGGTGAGCAGCACGGTCTTGCCCGAGCCGGAGGGGCCGATGACCGTGAAGTTGCCGAGGTCGCCGTGGTGGAAGTTGAAGTGGTAGGGGCCGAAGGCGGTGGTCTCGAGCACGGCGATGGCCGGGCCCCAGTGGTTGCCTTCCGCCTGGCCGGTCGGATGGTTGTGGAAGCTGGCGAGGCCCGCGAAGTTGCCCGCCGAGATCAGAGCTCGCCGCGCGATATATTTGAAATTGCCAGGGAACTGCGCCCAGAAGGCCGGCTCCAGATTGACGTCCTCGCGCACCGCGACGGCGCCGGTCTCGGCGAGAGCCGACTGGATGTCGGCGACGCCGGCGTCGAGCTCGTTGAGGCTCTCGGCCTTGGCCAGGATGGTCAGGTGGTGCTCGCCGTAGGCGGCGCGGCCGGCGCCGACGTCGTCGCGGGCCTGGGCCAGCTCGCCGCGCAGGCTGTAGGCGTCGTCCTCGGCGGCCTTGAGCCGGCGCAGCGCCAGGCCCATGCGGTCCAGCGCCGCCTGCCGGTCGACGAAGGCGAAGCTCTCGGTGAGCACCAGCTCCATCGGTAGGCGCAGCACGCCGTCCAGCAGGCCGGGCGCGGTGCGGGACGGGTAGTCCTTCACTGAGACCATCGCGCCGAAGGTGGGCTCGCCCGCCTGGCCGGGGCCGAACTCCATGGCGTCGAGGCCGAAACTCAAGCGGCGCGTGGCGATCGCCTGGGCGAAGTCGCCGCTGGGGGCCAGGACGGGCCGCAGCTCGCCGTTCAGGACCAGGCCCAGGAATTCGGCAGGCTCCGAGCGCTGAGCGCCGCCGCCGGCGGTGTAGAGGCCCAAGGTGCGCGCGCCGTATGGGGCGAGCGCGGCGGCGAACGCCTCGCGGGTGGCGTGCAGCTCGCGCAGGTCGCGGCCGATGTCGGCGTCGCGGGCGCGCGGGCCCTTCATCAGCCGTTCCAGGAACCCGGCCGAGCCCTGGGTGGGCCGCAGCACCAGGGTTAGGAAGATATCGTTCACATAGAGCCGGCGGCTGGCCAGCTGCTCGCGCCAGCGCGCATCCAGCGTGCCGCAGAACGGTTCCTCGGGCGACGGCGGGAAGGCCGGGGTCACCCGACGACGGACTACGTGGTGATAGATCGCGAGCCTGGAGCTCGCCGCGCCACGCAGCACGGTCTCGCGGATGGCCTTGCGGTAGTTCAGCTCCTCGTCGGGCGCCGTCTCGAACGGGAATCCGGCCAGGTGGAGCGCCTGGACCAGCAGGCCGTCCTTCGTGCGCAGGGTCACGTCGTCGGCGTGGGCGAGATAGGGCAGGCGGTCGCCGACCGAGGCCTCTCGGGGCGCCAGCACCCTGGCCGCGCCGGTGGTGAGGTAGGCGCCGCTCATGGCTGGTACGAGTTCCCCCGCCAGAAGCTGAAGTTCTTCACCCGCGGGCAGGTGGACAGGCGCGTGACCCAGAGGTCGAAGAAGCGCGGTTCGCGCAGCGACCCCACATAGCCCACCGCGTGCATGAGGGTCGCGATCGCCAGGGCCCAGAACGAGCGCGTGATCAGGAACGCCTCGGCTGTCACCACCATGTTCAGCACCATGTAGGGATAGGTGACGCCGCCGATCATCTGGGGCCGGGTGAGCGCGGCGAACACCGGATCGGAGGACAGCCGGCTCATCGGATCAGAGCCCCCCGGCCAGGGAGCGGATGCCGGCGACGATCGTCACGGCCCCGAAGATGATGAAGATGCCGACGAGCGTGACCACGCCGCGGCGCCAGTCGAAGCGGCCCACCAGCATCAGGTAGCCGATGATGGCCACGGCGATGACGGCGGCGGTGGTCGCCAGGTTGCCGAGCAGGGTGCCCTGGACCCAGTTCAGCGCCGCCAGCAGCGGGGACGAGCCGGCCGGGTCGCCGGCCTGGGCGTGGGCCGGGGCCGCGATGGCGGTCGCAATCAGGGTGAGGGGTACGAGCTTCTTCATCAGCCTCTACTCGGCGCGGGCGCCCACGGCCGAGGCGGCCGCGAGGCGGGCCAGGATGGCGCGCACATAGGTTTGGGTTTCGGCGAACGGGGGCACGCCGCCATAGCGATCTACCGCCCCAGGCCCCGCATTGTATGCAGCGAGCGCCAGGCGAAGGTCGCCGTAGCGTCGGAGCTGCTGGGCCAGGTAAGCCACGCCGCCGTCGATATTGCCTTTGAGGTCCCCGGGATCCACGCCGAGGTCGCTAGCGGTCTTGGGTAACAGTTGCATGACACCGCGCGCGCCCTTCGGCGAAACCGCAGTGTGATTGAAACGTGACTCCTGCCAGGCCACGGCCTCGACAACGGCGGCCGGCACGGCGTGGCGCGTCGACGACTCCTGGATTAGCCGCACGACTTCCTCGGGTGCGGCGCGGTGGGCCGGTGTAGGCTCGGGCGGGGCGATCGGCGAAGCGCCCTGGGACGTGAAGACGGAGGGGCCCGCGTAGGTAGTCACCGCGCCGTCGTCGCCGATCTCCAGCACCTGGGCGGTGGCCGGCGCCGCGGCGAGCGCCAGTGCGAGTGCCGCCCCGCACATCGACGCAAGTGACGCTCCCCGAGCCATTTCTTCGCCCCCAACCACGAGCCTCAAGCCTATCCCTATGGGCCTCGTGCGACCAGATAACTTTGTCGCGCCGATGCTTTGGGTACCGTTTGAGCGGCCGTTTGGCGGCGCCGCGACAGCTCTGCAATGGAGTCGTCACACATCTGTCGGGGGCGTGTCATTCCCCGCCCCTAAGAACGAGCCGCAAGCGGGGGACAGGTCCGGGGGTGGGCTTCGGCCGACAGACCCGCGTGCGCGTCGTCGCGCGGGAGACTCCAGATGACCGGCTCGAAGTTCAGTCTATTCCTCGTCGCCTCGCTGAGCGCGCTGTCGCTCGCGGCGTGCGGCGGGGCCGACAATGTGGCCTCGCCGGGCGAGGGCGCCTTCCCGCCCAACGGCGGCGGCGGCGGTGGCGGTGGTGGTGGTGGCGGCACGCCGCAGCCGGGCCAGCCGGCGGCCGACTGCCCGACCGGTTTCGCCAACGTCGGCACCGTGGCGAACGGGACGCTGCGGGCCTGTCAGCTGCCTTCCAAGATCATCGGCAACCTCCTCGTGCCGAACCGAGCTGGCACCGTCTACGCCATCAGCGGCCGGACCGACGTGGGCGACGACCGCGGCGCCGATCCCGCAAATCCGATCCCTGGCTCCCAGCAAGGCATCCTAACCATCGAGCCGGGCGTGCGGCTCTTTGGCTCGGGCGGGCTGGATTACATCAACGTCCAGCGCGGCAACCAGATCTTCGCCGAGGGCACGGCCACTAACCCGATCATCTTCACCAGCCGCTCGAACCTCGAGGGGAACTCGGGCGCCGACCTGATCGGTCAGTGGGGCGGCATCGTGCTCGCCGGCCGTGCGCCGATCGCCAGCTGCCCGGCCGGCACGACGCCGCCGAACGTCAACTGCGTGGCCACGTTCGAGGGCGGCGTGGCGCTCTACGGCGGCAACACGCCGGCCGACAACTCCGGGCGCCTCCGCTACATCCAGGTCCGCTATCCGGGCTTCGAGGTGCAGCCCAACAAGGAGCTGAACGGCATCACCTTCCTAGGCGTGGGATCGGCGACGGTGGTCGACCACATCCAGGTCCACAACTCCTCCGACGACGGGATGGAATTCTTCGGCGGCACGGTGAACCTGAAGCACATCATCATCACCGGCGCCGACGACGACTCGATCGACACCGACGAAGGCTGGCGCGGCGGCATCCAGTTCCTGATCGCCCGCCAGCGCGCGAACGGCGGCGACCGCGTGTTCGAGGAGAGCTCGGCCGGCGTGCAGGCCTCGCTGAACTCGCAGCCGAAGATCGCCAACTACACGGCGATCGGCTCGACCCGCACCGGCGCCGGCGACATCCAGATCCTGAACACGGGCTCGGGCGGCCGCTTCATCAACGGCATCCATACGACGGCCAACACGGCCACCGCCTGCCTCGACGTCGACACGGCCTCCACCCAGGCCGCAGCGCCCCGTTGGGACTCGGTGGTGCTGGCCTGCACGACGGCGTTCCGGAACGACACGGACATCGACGGCGCGGCGGCAGCGGCGCTGTTCAACGCCGGGACCAACAACTCGTCGACCCACACCTCGACGCTGAGCGGCTTCGTGAACGGCAGCAACGAGACGGGCCGCGTGGCGACCAACCCGCAGGCGATCTACGCCTTCTTCGACAACGTCTCGTACATCGGGGCCGTCAGGGACGCGAACGACAACTGGTGGCAGGGCTGGACCTGCGGCCTGCAGACCGGAAGCAGCTGCTGAGCCTTGCGCCTCGGGGCGGGGCCGACGGCTCCGCCCTTCCGCCGACGAAAACCCCAGGGGCGTCCCAGATGATCCAGAAGTTCCGCCCGCTCGCCGGGCTCCTCCTTTGCAGCACCGCGCTGCTCGCGCCCGGCATGGCGCTGGCCCAGGCCGCCGCCGACGGCGCCGCCGCCGATGAAGGCGAAGTGGCCGAGGTGCTCGTCCGCGGCCGCAACATCCCCGAGGTGATGCGCGAGACCTCGGAGGTGGCCTCGATCGTCACCGCCGAGGACCTGGTTCGCCAGGGCGATGACAACGCGGCCCAGGCGCTGACGCGCCTGGCGGGCTTGAGCCTCGTCAGCGGCAAGTTCGTCTATGTGCGTGGTCTTGGCGAGCGCTACTCGTCGGCCTTGCTGAACGGCTCACCGCTGCCCAGCCCCGAGCCGCTGCAGCGGACCGTACCGCTGGATCTCTTCCCGTCCAACGTGCTGGCGGGCGTGAACGTCCAGAAGACCTATTCGGTGAACTATCCGGGCGAGTTCGGCGGTGGCCTGATCGACATCCGCACGGTCGATGTGCCCGACGATCCGTTCCTGGCGCTGAGCGTCAGCCTGGGCGGCAACGACGAGACCACCGGCAAGCGCGGCCTGACCTACTTCGGCGGGGGCGACAGCGACCTGGTGGGCATCGACGACGGGACCCGCGAGTTGCCCCTCCTGGTGCGCCGCGGGATCGAGACCGGCAACCGGATCGACTCGTCCAACTTCTCCAGCGACCAGCTGACCGCCATCGGCCGCAGCTTCCAGAACGCCAACATCAACCTTCTGCAGTCGACCAACGACGTCTCGGCGAACGGCAGCGTCGACGTGGCCGGCGGCCGCTCCTGGTCGTTCGACTGGGGCAAGGTCGGTGCGCTGGCGATCTTCGGCTACGACTCCAGTTGGCAGACCCGCGACGCCGCCCAGCAGGAGGGCGTGGTCAGCCTCCAGAGCCTGTCGGTCACCGAGGACATGCGTTCAAGCTCCACCCAGAACGACGTGGTGCTGAACGGGCTGACCCAGGTGGCGCTCGAGCTCGACAATCACACCTTCAAGTGGACCAACTTCTACGTCCGCAACGTCACCAAGGAGGCGCGGTCGGTCACCGGCGACTCCACGCGCGCCAGCCAGTTCATCCGCGACGACTTCACGGCCTGGTACCAGCGCGAACTGATCGACACCCAGCTCACCGGCGACCATGAGTTCGGCGACCTCGAGGTCTCGTGGCGCGGCTCTTACGCCCGCACCGAGCGCGATGCGCCCTACGAGCGGCAGGTGCGCTATCGCCGCGTGAACAACGAGTTCCTGCACAACCCGCAGCTGGACACCAACTTCATCCGTTTCGCCGAGCTGGAGGACAAGGCGACCGGCGCGGGTATCGATGTGAAGTACCGCTGGGAGAACCCGGTGATCGCCGACCTCACGGTCTCGGCGGGCTACGCGTGGTACGACAGCGAGCGGATCTCGGACTCGCGGGCGTTCCGGTTCACGATGAACTTCACGCCGGACCTGAATTTCCAGCGCCAGCGCGTTGATTTCCTTTATTCCGATTTCAACATAGGCCCGAACGGTCTCATCCTCCGCGAGGTGACAGGCGCCGAGGGCGCGGCGGCCTATACGGCGAGCCTGACCACCCACGGCGCCTATGCCCAGGCCGAGGGCGAGATCCTGCCGGCGGTTCGCGCCACGGCGGGCGTCCGCTTCGAGAGCGGGAACCAGAGCGTCCAGGCGATCGACCTGTTCTCGGCGACCCCCCTGGTCCCGAGAGTGCTGAAGAACGACTACTGGCTGCCGGCCGCGACGGTCACCTGGAACTTCGCCGAGGACCAGCAGCTGCGCGCCGGCGTCTCCAAGACGATCGCCCGGCCGCAGTTCCGCGAACAGGCGCCGCAGCTCTACTTCGACCCCGAGACGGACCGCACCTTCATCGGCAACCCGTTCCTGTTGGACAGCGAGATCGTCAACGTCGACGCCCGCTACGAGCGCTACTTCGATCGCGGCCAGTTCGCGACCCTGGGCGTGTTCTACAAGGACATCGACAAGCCGATCGAGGCGGTGGTCAACGAGTCGGGGTCGGGCCTGCAGCAGAGCTTCCTGAATGCGCCGCGCGCGGTGCTCTACGGCGCCGAGGCCGAGTTCAAGAAGTACTTCGAGTTCACGACCGGCAACGCCTTGATCGACGGCCAGCGCTGGCTGGTGGCGGCGAACTACAGCTACACCAAGACCAAGGTGAAGGTCGGCGCGAATGACGTGGTTTTCCCGCGGACCGCGCTGGGCCAGCCCGCGCCGGCGGCCAACTTCGTGATCGACGGCAGCCGCCTGCAGGGTCAGTCCGAGCACCTGGCGAACCTGCAGCTGGGCTTCGAGACCCTGGATGGCGGCACGCAGGCGACCTTCCTTGCGAATTACGCCAGCGAGCGGACGACCGCCCGCGGCCAGGCCGGCGCCCCCGATTTCGAGCAGATGCCGGGCGTAATCGTCGACTTCACCTTCCGCCACCGGTTCGAGGCCTGGGAACGCGAGTTCACTTTCGGCTTCGAGGCCCGCAACCTGCTGGGCGAAGAGTTCGACGAGTACCAGAAGCTGGGCGGGACGAAGCTGCGCCTCAACAACTACGAGCTGGGCCGTAGCGTCTCGGTGAGCCTCACGGCGCGGCTCTGATCCCCGGCTCGGGGTCGGCCTCCGGCGAGGCCGACCCGTTCCGGCCCCGGATGAGCTCCGCGATCTCGTTGGGCGCGAGCTGGAACAAGAGGCCGATCGAGCGCATCGAATGACCGCGGCGGTGCATGTCGCGGGCGAACTTCAGCTGATGCTGGGTGAGCGCCACGTCGCGGACGCGGGCGCGGCGGCGCGTGGGCTCGCGCGCGGGCCGCGCGGTCTCGTGGTCGGCCAGCATGACCAGGGCGCGGGGGATCGCCCCCTCGGGCGTCAGGCTCTCGACCCGGGACCCGCCAGTGAGGCGAAGGGTGACGCTGGCCTCGAAGAAGTGGCGCAGCAGGCGGGCGAGTTCGCCCGTCGTGATCTCGAAGGCGGCCAGGCTGTGCACCAGCACCTCGTCCCGCGATTTCAGGCCGTAGAGCAGGTGCAGCAGGTTGCGCTGGGTGGACGACGTCGGCTGGCGCTCCTCGAGCACCACATCGCAGCCCGCGCTCTCGATCAGGCGACGCTGGACGCTCGGCGGCGGAAAATCCGGCGAAATTCGGACGACGCCATACCGCATCCAGCGAACGCCCCTCCCAGGCCCGATTTCGTTGACCGGATTATGCGGGCCGAGTGCGACGACTCGATGAAGCCCCTGCGCCGCTGGGGGCCACGACACGCCTGACGCGGGACTGTCGCAATTGGGAGCGTTAGTTCGGCATCTCCGGGAAGGCGGCGTCGCCCTCGGCCGGCGCGGTCTCGCTGACCGGCAGGGGCGCGGGCGGCACGGCGTTGCGCACCGACGTCACCATCGCCTGGACCGCCTCGACGACCACCTCGGGACGGTCGTTCTGGACAAGGTGCGACGACAGGATCGTGCGCTGGTAGCCGTGCCGGAATTCCAGGGCCAGGCGCACGTGCTGCAGCTCCCACAGCGACTGCGGCCGGTCGTATCCGATCGTGGGCGCCGTGGCCGCCGTTTCCGAGGCGGTGATCACGTAGAGAGGAACGTCGGCGACCAGGCCGCCCGAGCGCGCCGTCTGCTCGGAGGTGCGGCCGAAAATGGAGTCGAGCTCGGTCAGCTGGTTGCGCCAGGCCGCTGGATTGCGCGCCAGCGCCCGGGTGCGGTCGTCGGCCCGGGCCGGAATGCAGCCCTCCCAGCGGGAATCCTCCGGGGGCGCCGCGGCCCCGGCCGCCGCCAGGCAGCGCTGCAGCTTGCGGCGGATGCCGTCCAGACCGTCACGGCCCGGCGGCGCGAGCCGCTCGACCGTGGGATCCAGCAGGACCAGGCCCTGGACCTCGCCCGGCCGGCGGGCGGCGAAGATCCGGCCGTAGAGCGCGCCGGCGGAGTGGCCGACCACGACAAAGGGCCCCTCGATCCCGGCGGCGGCCAGTCCCTGGTCCAGGTCGCGCGCGATGGCGGCGCCGTCGCGCGGATCGGGGCCGATGTCGCTGAAGCCGTAGCCGGCGCGGTCGTAGGCGCAGACGCGGGTGATGCGGGCGAGCCGGGGCTGGGCGCGGCCCCATCCGGCCGCGCCGACGCCGAATCCCGATTCCAGCAGAACGGTCGGCGAGCCGGAGCCGCTGCAGCGGAAGTTGAGCGCCCGGCCGTCGGGCAGCCTTGCGATGAGGCCGGGCTCGGCGCGGGCGTTGCGGATAGGCGCGCAGCTGACCGCAGCGGCGGCGACGGCGGCCGCGAGGATGTTCAGCAAGGCTGGCGGGGCGGCCACAACGGTCTCGATAGCCTGACCCGTCCGCGGCGTTCAACCGTGGACTGCAGGCCGGGCACGGAACTTGCTATCGTTCGGGGCAAGGGGCAAACACGTGCCATGGGCGCTTCGGGCCGATGGCAGCGTGATTGCGTCCCCGGGCTATTGTTAGGTAACGCGAGTTCGTTCTGAGGAGGGGCGCGTGGAGACGGTCTACGATTGGATCACCGTGGCGATCTTCGGCGGCCTCGTGGTTCTGTTCCTGCACAGGTCGGTGCAGCCGGGCGAACCGCAGGACACCATCCTGCACTACCTGCCGCCGGCGGTGGGTTGCGCTGTGGCCAACTGGTTCGGCAACCCGCCCCAGAACCAGGGCCTCATCTCCTTCCTCATCGTCGCGGGCGTGCTGCTCTACATCGCGCTCGTGCTGAAGCCGTTCGGGCTCAAGTTCCCGCCTTCCAAGCGCTAGGCCGAGGCCTGGCCCACGGGCGTACGGTGGAGGGGCCGCCATGAGCGTCGCAGCGGATCGGCAGAACGGCTTCGGCGCGCTGCGCCTCCTGTTCGCCTCGCTCGTCATCGCCTCGCACACGCCGCAGATGTTCGACGGGAGCTACGCCCGCGAGCCGATGAAGCTGCTGTTCGGCACGATCAGCCTGGGCGAGTTCGCGGTCGACGGCTTCTTCCTGATCAGCGGCTACCTGATCACCGCCAGCTTCATGTCCGACCCGCGCTCCTACATCGTGAAGCGGGTCCTGCGCATCTATCCCGCCTTCGTGGTCTGTTTCCTGGCTTGCGTGCTGCTCGTGGCGCCGTTGGGAGGCGCCAACCTGGGCGCGCTGTCGCTCAAGGACTGGGGGAAGGAAGCGGTCTATCTCCTGATGCTGAAGCCGCCCTTCGCGCCCGGCGCGTTCGAGGGGCTGGCGATCCCGGCGCTCAACGGTTCGATGTGGACCATCAGCTATGAGTTCCGTTGCTACATCCTGGCCGCACTGCTGGGCCTGATCGGGCTCTACCGGCGCCGAAGCCTCTATCTGGCGCTGACTGTGGCGCTAGTGGCGGCGAACTTCCTCTTCCTGCTGCCGGCGTGGGAGACGGTCGAGCGCGTGTTGCGGCCGACCCATGCGCTGCTGGGCCAGCCGGAGGAGGCGATCCGGCTGACGGCCGTCTTCATGTGCGGCGCCTGCCTCAAGCTCTATCCGCTGACCTATCGCGCCAGGTATGCCGCCCTGGCGGCGGCGGGCCTGGTCGCGGGCCTGTTCGTGCCGGCGCTGGCCAGCGTGGCCGTCATGACCGCCGGCGCCTACCTGCTGTTCTGGATCGCCTTCGAGGTGACCTGGAAGCCGCTGCGCACGATCAACGCCAAGGACGACATCTCGTACGGGCTCTACCTGTGGGCCTGGCCGATCGGCACGCTGCTCGTCTGGTACTCGCGCGACATGAACCTTTTCCTGCACGGGTTCCTGACCCTGCTCGGGTCGGTGGCGCTGGGCTACGTGAGCTGGCACCTGCTGGAAAAGCGCTGCATGGCGCTGAAGTCCCGCTTCGGGAAGGGCCGCGCCGCGCCCAAGCTGGCGCAGCCCGCCGCCGAGACCACTCCCAGCTAGCGCACTGCACCGCTGTCGCCCAGGAGGCAGGGCGCCGTGCGCAGGATGATCGAGATGTCGAGCCAGAACGACCGGCGCTCGACGTACTCGAGGTCCAGCGCCACGCGTCGGCGGACATCCTCGGCGGTGTCGACCGGCCCGCGCGAGCCGTTCACCGCCGCCCAGCCGGTGAGGCCCGGCTTGATGCGGTGGCGATGGGCGTAGGTCTCGACCAGCTTGGAGGCCTCAGCGCCCCCGCTCAGCATGCCGATGGCGTGCGGGCGCGGGCCCACGATCGACATCTCGCCGGTGATGATGTTGAAGATCTGCGGCAGCTCGTCGAGGCTGGTCTTACGGATGAACTTGCCGACGCGGGTCACGCGGTCGTCGTCGGCGGTGACCTGGCGGGCGGCCTTGTGGTCGGTTTCCTCCACCTTCATCGAGCGGAACTTCCAGACCACGATCTCTTCGTTCATGTAGCCGTGCCGGCGCTGGCGGAAGAAGATCGGGCCGGGGCTGTCCAGTCGGATGGCGACGGCCACCGCCGTCATCAGCGGGGCGAGCGCGATCAGACCCAGGACGCTCAGCGTCAGGTCGAGGATGCGCTTGACCAGGAGATAGCTCGACTTCTCGGACGCGCCCGAGATGTGCATCAGGTCGAAGTCGGCGATGCGGCCTACGGCGCGCGACTGCATCTCGTCGTCGTCGTCGTCGAGCAGCAGCGAGATCGGGTTCGGAATGGGAGCCAGCCGCTCCAGCAGCTGGGAGATCCGGGCGCTGGCCTTGGGGGGCACCGTGATCACGATGCGGTCCACGTAGGGTAGGATGCGGTGGTCGATCAGGTCGGCCGTCTTGCCCAGCACCGGGACGCCGCAGACCTCGGGCCCCACCCGGTCCTTCCGGTCGTCGAAGATCCCCAGGATGTTGACGTCGCGGGTCTTGAGCGCCCGGCGGATCAGGCGTTGGGCGGCGGCGGTGCCGCCGACGATGACGAGATTGGGGGTAAGTTGGCCCTTGGCGCGCAGGCGGCGCAGCACGAACATCCAGGCGGTCTGGGTCGTGCAGAGCGCCGCGGCGGCGGCGGCCACCCAGGTGGCGCAGCCGATGACCGGGAACGCGGGGTCGAGCAAGCTGTAGATGGTGCCCGCGGCCCCGCCGGCGGCGGCCGCGGCGATCAGCAGGCGGCCGAAGCGTCGGCGCAGGCGCTCGCGCGCGCTCATCGAGTAGGCGCCGGTGGCCACGAGCAGCACGATGGCGAGGGTGGGCGCGCCCAGCCACATCACCTCGGGCAGGTTCATCAGCCGCGTCGCGGCGAAGGAGGCCAGCAACAGCGCGACGGCGTCGCCGAACTGGAACAGCCGGGCGAGGCCCGCGCCGGACACGCGGGTGCGGACGCTCTGGAGCCGATCGGGACGCAGCGGACCGCGGCGATGGGTCGGCCCACTCACCTCGACTTCCGGAATGGCGCGGTGTGCGCCTGCATCGTCCGCCATACTGGCAACCCCGAACACCGTCTCAAGGCGACCCTAGAGGCAGGGGCTGAGCGATCCGTTAAGGGGATCCCCGGAACGGTCAGTAGGCGTTGGTGTCCGTGAACACGAGCGGGATGGTCCGCCATAGGATCTTCATGTCCAGGGCGAACGACCAGGTGTCGATGTACTCGTTGTCCGCCTGGACGCGGTCGATGATGGCCTGCAGGTCCCTCACCTCGCCGCGGTACCCGCAGACCGCGGCGTAGCCGGTGAGGCCGGGCTTGGCGCGGAAGCGGCGGCTGTAGCCCGGCGCCTGCTCGCCCCAGATCTCGTCATGCGCGACGGCGTGCGGCCGAGGGCCGATCAGCGACATCTCGCCCCGCAGCACGTTGAGCAGTTGCGGCAGCTCGTCGATGGAGAACTTGCGCAGGACCGCGCCCAGCGCCGTGACGCGCCGGTCGCCCTGGGTCGCCTGCTGGATCGCGTCGCCGTCCTCGGCGACGGTCATCGTGCGGAACTTGAAGACCGTGAAGATCACGCCGTTGAGGCCGGTGCGGCGCTGGCGGAACAGGGCCCGGCCGGGGCTTTCCAGCCGGATCAGAAGCGCGACGGTCAGGAGCAGCGGCAGGAAGAAGAGCAGGGCGCCGCCCGACATGACGATGTCGAAGGCGCGCTTGCGGCGGCTGACAGCCACGGCCATGGGGGACTGGGCCGCCGGCGCGGGCGGCCGCGGCCGCCCCTGAGGCGTCCAGTTCGAAGCTTCCGAGTGGGTCCGGAACTCGGACAGCTTACTCATAACAGAGCCGTCGGTCGGGCCGGCCAAGTCCGTGGAGGAAGGCGTCCATGGCTTCGGCGCTCCAGAGGCGCACGAGCAGGTGGGCGCCTCGCACGTCGAACTCGGTTCGGATGTGGGCGGGGCCGTCGACGACGTCGGCGTGTCGGCCAACGAAGCCGTAGAACGCCGCGCGGATCTGCTCCGCGTCATCTTCCGCTGCGAACCGCGTTTCAATTCCGGACATCTTCCCCGACGGTCCCGTGGATCACGCCCTTGCCGGAGCAAGAGCCGCGCCACGGTTCCCGGAGCCGTTGCGAGTGATCCCAGCTATATTCGCAGAAGACGCCCGTTCGGTTGCAAGCAGGGTTGACGATTTGTGACCGGCGTTGCGCCGGCGCCTCAATAGGCCTGCGGATCACGGAATATGATCAGCGCCGTCTTGGCCAGGATCGCGATGTCCAGCCCCAGCGACCAGCTCTCGATGTAGAGGTTGTCGGCGGCGACCCGGTCGCGCATGCACCGCAGGTCCTGGATCTCGCCGCGCAGGCCGTTCACCTGGGCGAGGCCCGTCAGGCCAGGCTTGGTCCGGAAGCGGTCGCCGTAGGTGGGGATCAACTCGGCGTAGTAGTCGTCGTGGGCCAGCGCGTGGGGGCGCGGCCCGACCATGGACATGTCGCCCCTCAGCACGTTCAGGAACTGGGGCAACTCGTCGAGGCTGAGCTTGCGCAGCAGGCCGCCGATGGCGGTGACGCGGGCGTCGTTGCGAGTGGCTTGGCGGACGTTCCCGCAGTCCTCGGTCACCGTCATGGTGCGGAACTTGTAGATCGTGAAGATGCGGCCCCGATGGCCGGTGCGCCGCTGCTTGAAGATCACCGGGCCGGGGGATTCGAGGCGCACGGCCAGCGCGATGCAGCAGAGCAGGGGCAGGAAGACCAGGAGCGCCAGCGCCGCGCCGACGATGTCGACGGCCCGTTTGCCCCAGCTCTCGGCGACGTCATGGACGGCCGCGGCCGGCGACTCGGACGCGACCACAGGCTCTTCCGCCTGCGGCGCTGGACCGATCGTCCTGGCGGCGACATCCGTCATACGCAGCAACGCCCCAACCTACCCAACTACGACCGGACGCCCCCGCTACCAGCCCACCACTCGTTAGCCATCTTCCCAAACGAACTGTTCACGCTCGTCGGTACTAAATGTGACACCGCCCCAGAATTGGGCGACGCCGGAGAAGTACCATGCCGTCCGACGTGTCGGTCGACCTGATTGCGCGCACCGCCGCCGTCGAGGCCCGCCCAGTCCGACGCCTTCCCATCGGCGTAGGCCTCACCATCGGCGCCTGCGCGTCGGTGGGCTTGTGGACCGTCATCGGCATCAGCCTGCGGGCGCTTCTGGCCTAGGCGATGACGCGGCGGCAGCGGCGTCGAGAAAACCCTTCGCAGCCCCGCTAGTTAGCCTTGTTTTACCCGTCCGGCCCCGCCGGGGTCAATCAACCGCGTTCGCCGAGCGACGGGCGGACGGCGCGCGTTTGCGGTGGCGCGGGCGGGGCGCTAGGTGAGGTGCGTCGCGCCGCTAAGGGCGCGCGGAGGACCTGTCCATCCCGACGCCCGTCTATCCCGTGATCCTGTGCGGCGGTTCGGGCGCGCGGCTGTGGCCGGCCTCGCGGCCGTGGCGGCCCAAACCGTTCGTGCCGCTGGTGGGCGATCGCTCCGGCTTGCAGGAAACAGCGTTGCGCGCCCAAGGGCTCGGCCCGCTCGCCGTGCTGGGCGGCGCGGCGCATGAGGGCCTGATCTCTGGCCAGCTCGCCGCCCTGGCCGTCAAAGCGACGATGATCCTGGAGCCCGAGGGCCGCGACACGGCCGCCGCCATCGCCGCGGCGGCGGGCTGGGCCGCGGCGCTCGATCCCGAGGCCGTTGTGCTCATCCTGCCGGCCGATCATCACATTCCCGACGCGACCGCCTTCCGCGCCGCGATCGCCGACACGCTGGACGCAGCGCAGGCCGGCGCGATCGTCACATTGGGCCTGCGGCCCGCTTCGGCCTCGACGGCGCTGGGCTACATCCAGCCGGGCCCAGGCGACGGGAAGGTGAAGCCCATCGCGGCCTTCGACGAAAAGCCGGACGCGGAGGGCGCGATGGCGCTGGTCGAGGCCGGCGCGCTCTGGAATGGCGGGATGTTCGTGGCCCGGGCGGCGACGTTCCTCGACGAGTTGCGCCGCTGGGCGCCCGAGATCGCCGACGCCGTCGGCGCGGCGCTGGACGAGGCGGCTGTGGCGGACGGCGTGGTCCGGCTGGGCGCGGCGCTGTCCAGGGCGCCGAAGGTCGCCTTCGACCGGGCAGTCATGGAGCGGACCGACCGCGGAGCGGTGCTGCCGGTGGACTTCGCCTGGTCGGACCTGGGTGCGTGGGACGCCGTCCTGGCCGCAGCGTCGCCGGATCCGGCGGGCAATGTGCTGACGGGCGCTGCCCGCGCCCCCGGCTCGAGCCGGGTTCTGGTGCGGGCCGCGCCGGGAATGCAGGTCGCCGTGGTGGGCGCGACGCGGCTGGGAGTGATCGCCGAGCCGGACGCCGTGCTGGTGTGCGACCTCGACCATGCCCAGGCGGTGCGGGACGCGGCTGGCATGGCGGGCGGCCGGTTCGCGAGCCTCGCCGACGCGGCGGGCTGGCTCGACGCGTGGCTGCGGACCGCGGCGTTGCCGCTCTGGGCGACGGTCGGCGTCGACACGGCGACGGGCGGCTTCCGCGAGGCCCTGACGTGGGACGGGCGGCCGCACGATCCCCGACGCCGCGCCCGCGTGCAGGCGCGCCAGGCCTTTGTGTTCGCGAGGGCTGCCGCCGAGGGTTTGCCGGGGCCCTGGGCCGCGACGGCTTCGGCCGGCTTCGCCTGGTTCGAGGGCCATGCGCGCCGCGACGATGGCCTCTACGCGACGACCCTCGATCCCGCCGGCGGACTAACCGAACCCGAGCCGCGGCTCTACGAGCACGCCTTCCTGCTGCTCGCGCTGTCCGCGCTGCGCCGTGACGAGGACGCACAGTCCCTGGTCGGCCGCCTGGACGCGTTCCGTCATCCGGCCGGCGGCTTCCGGGAGGCGGGCGACCATCCCTTCCAGGCCAACGCGCACATGCATCTGCTGGAGGCGGCCCTGACCTGCGGCGAGGCGGACGGCGACCCCATTTGGGCCAGGCTCGCCGACGAGGTGGCGGGGCTCGCGCTCGACCGGTTCATTGATCCTGCGTCGGGGTCGCTGCACGAGTTCTTCGACGCCGACTGGCGGCCGCTCACGGGCGCCGCGGGCCTGATCGAGCCCGGGCATCAGCTGGAGTGGGCCTGGCTGCTCTCGCAACGTCCGGAACCCCGGACCCAGGCGGCGGCGCGGCGGCTGTTCGACGTGGGGCGGCGCGGGTTCGACGCCGGCAGCGGCGTGATCGTCAATGCGCTGTACGAGGACCTCACCGTCCGCGACCCGGGCGCGCGCCTCTGGGCCCAGACCGAGCACTTGAAGGCGGCGCTGGCGCTGGGCGAGACGGCGGCGGCGCTGGAGGCGGCGAACAGCATCGCCCACTTCCTCGACACGCCTGTCCGCGGGGTCTGGCGCGAGCGCATGGACGCCCAGGGCGGCTTCCTCGAGCAGCCGTCGCCGGCCACCTCGCTGTACCACCTCTACCTCGCGATCCGCGAACTGACGCGGTTCGCCGGCGAACCATGCTAGAGCGCGGCTGATGGTGCAGAACCCGTTCGCGAACGCGCCGGCGAGGATCGCCGTGATCGGCCTGGGCTACGTCGGCCTGCCGTTGGCGGTGGCGTTCGCGGCCGGGCACGATGTGGTGGGCTTCGACCTCAGCGCCGAGCGGGTGGCCGAGCTCTCGCGCGGCGAGGACCGCACCCTCGAAGTGGCTCGCGAGGCGCTGAAGGCCGCCGCGCGCCTGTCCTTCAGCGACGATCCGGCGGCGCTGTCGGGCTGCAACGTCTTCGTGGTGACGGTGCCCACGCCCATCGACGACCACAAGCGGCCCGATCTCTCGGCCCTGTTGGCGGCCAGTCGCACCGTGGGCGGCGCGATCGGCAAGGGTGGCGTGGTGATCTACGAATCCACCGTCTACCCGGGCGCGACCGAGGAGGACTGCGTGCCGGTGGTGGCGCAGGTCTCGGGCTTGGAGTTCAACCGCGACTTCTTCGCCGGCTACAGCCCCGAGCGGGCCAACCCCGGCGACCCGAACCACCGCCTGGCCGACATCGTGAAGGTGACGGCGGGATCGACGCCGGGGGCCGCCGAGTTCGTCGACGCCCTCTACGCCTCAGTGGTCCGCGCCGGCACCCACCGCGCCAGCTCCATCAAGGTGGCCGAGGCCGCGAAGGTGATCGAGAACACCCAGCGCGACCTGAACATCGCCCTGATCAACGAGTTCGCCCTGATTTTCCGCCGCCTCGGAGTCGACACCGAGGAGGTGCTGGCGGCGGCGGCCACCAAGTGGAACTTCCTGAACTTCCGACCGGGGCTGGTCGGCGGCCACTGCATCGGCGTCGACCCTTACTATCTCACCCACAAGGCCGAGGCCGTCGGCTATCGGCCCGAGGTGATCCTGGCCGGGCGGCGCATCAACGACGGCATGGGCGGCTACGTGGCCCGCGAGCTGGTCAAGCAAATGATTCTACGTGGCGTGCTGGTGAAGGGCGCCCGCGTGCTGGTGATGGGCCTGGCGTTCAAGGAGAACACGCCCGACCTGCGCAACACGCGCGTGATCGACATCGTCCGCGAGCTCGAGGAGTACGGCGCCGCCGTCGACGTCTGGGACCCCTGGATCCCCGCGGCCGAGGCCGAGCACGAGTACGGCGTGTCGCTGATCACCGCCCCGGCCGCGGCGGCCTACGACGGCGTTGTGCTGGCTGTGGCGCACCGCGAGTTCCAGGCGCTGGGGCCGGAGGCTATCCGCGGCTTCGGCAAGCCGGAGGCGGTGCTGTTCGACGTGAAGTCTGCCCTGCCGAAGGACGCCTCGGATTTGCGGCTCTAGCTGCCCGCTCGATGGGCGGGGCGCCCAACCGCCGGGCGCCAGCCGTCACCGCGGCGCGTTCATGGAACCGTCACTGGAGGCTGCCCACAAGCTGGACTATTCCGGACCTGCCCTTCGGGGCGTTTCCTCCCTGACTCGCCGCGCCTGCAAGGGCGCGGCGTTCTTTTTGAGTCGCCGGCTGAGGCCGCGGGTGCTCCGCGGCCTCGCGTTTGGGCTCCGCACCTCAGAAGGTGACGGTGAGTTTGCTGTAGTAGTAGCCGCCGTTGATGCCGAACGACGAGAAGGTGGGATACTGGGTGACGAAGGCGTTGGAGTTGTTGCGGAAATACTCGTCCCGCAGGAACGCATTGATCCGATCAGGGTAGGTGTTGAACAGGTTGTTCGCTCCGACGGTCAGTTTCACCGACTCCAGCACCTTGTAGCTGACCTCGAGGTCCGTGATCACCGCCGCCTTGATCTTCGTTTTGTAGCAGGTCGGGACCACTGGCGTGACCAGTGGGCAGCCCGTGCGGCTGGAGTAGGCGGAGGCGGGACCGTAGAGCGACTCCTTGAGGCTCACGGTCAGTTTGTCCCAGGTCCAGAGGGCCCCCGCGACCAGGCGATACTTCGGCGAGGCCGTTTCCAGATTGGAGATGGCGGAAAGGTCGAAGAGCGAGGCGCCCGTCAACTCGGCCGGCGGGGCCGCGATCTTGGTGACCTCGGTATCGTTGTAGTTGGCGATCAGGGACCACTGCACCGAACCCCAGCCTTCGAAGTCGGTCGTTGAGGTGAGCACGAACTCGGCGCCGCGCGTGCGCGTGTTGAGGCCGTTGGTGAAGATGGTGATGCCGGTGATTGTCACCGTCGGGTCGAGGACGTTGCCGTTGGCGACGATGGCGTTCCGCACCGCAGGAATGTTGACCGTCCCGCCCGACCCGAACAGCGAGCCGGAGCCGACGATGCGGTCCTTCACTGTGATCTGGTAGAGGTCGAGGGTCGCGGTGACGCCGTAACCGGGGTGGGCGACGAATCCGACGCTGAAGTTCCGCGACTTCTCGGCATCGAGGCCGTCAACGCCGATCAGGCGCGCGGCTGCCGAGTTCGGCGGAAGCTGCACGAACGCCGCGGTCGGCGACACGTTAGTGGCCGAGTAGAACGACTCCGCCAGCGTGGGAGCCCGGAAGCCGGTGCTGGCGGTGCCGCGGACCGCGAACATGTCGTTGAAGTCGTAGCGGCCGGTGCCCTTGAAGACGATGGTGTCGCCGAAGTCGCTGAAGTGCTCGTAACGGGTGGCGAGGTCGACCTTGAGCGGCTCGGTCGGCTGGAGCGCCACGTTGACGTAGGCGGCATAGCTGTGGCGGCTGTGCTTGCCGGCGTCGGTGAGGGCGAAGCCGGGGAACGACTGGCCGCCTTCCTTGTAGCGCGAGGCCTCGTCGCCGGGTTTGATCTGGTACTTGTCCTCCCGGTACTCCGCGCCGAAGGCGAGGTTCATCGGGCCGGCCTGCCCGATGTCGAACTCACGCGCCACGTCGACCTGGCTGGTCCACTGGCTGGAGATGAACGAGCCGTCGTAGAAGTCGGTGGGCGAGAAGCCCGGCGTCGTCGCCGTCGAGGTGTCGATATAGAGCGAGCGGTTGATCGAGTTGCGGGTCTCGATGTCGATCGAGTCCTTGCCGTAGGTCGTGGCCAGGTCCCAGCTCCATTCGCCGGCCTTGCCCCTGACGCCGAAGGTGGCGGCGTAGTCATCCTCGATCAGGGCCTCGCGCGGCTGGAAGCCGAGCGGGCGCGGGATGGAGCCGTCGCGCCCGACCACGAGGTTCGGCACCCGCCAGTTTTCCCAGGCCTGGCCGAACTTTCTGCCGTAGGTGCCGAAGGAATAGAGTTCGACGCCGTTCGTGAACTCGTAACCGAAGTTGTACGAGCCAATGTACAGCCGGTACTCGGCGTCCCCCGGGATGTTGTTCACGTACGGATAGTCGGGGTGGTTCGCGAGCTGCGGATAACGCGACAGCCGCGAGCTGGAATTGATGTTGAATGGGGTGTTGATCGCCCGGGGGTCCACATCGCCACGGAACGTGTAGTCGTGATAGCGCCCGTCGAAGGTGAGATTCAGGTAGGCGCTCTCGAAAGGTGAGAAGCCCACGTTGGCGCTCAGGTCGAAGGTGTCGCCGCCGCCGCTCATATACTTGCCGCCGGAGGCGATCACCGACCCGCCCTCGGACTGATCCTTCAGTATGATGTTGATGACGCCCGCGATGGCGTCGGTGCCGTACTGGGCGGCAGCGCCTTCCTGAAGCACCTCGATGTGGCTGACGCCGGCCAGCGGAACGAAGTTGAGGTCCGCCGTGGCCCCGCCCTGGAACGGTCCGCCCAGCACCGCGAGGTTGGCGGTGCCGTGGCGGCGCTTGCCGTTGATCAGGACCAGGGCGTGGTTGGGCGAAAGGCCGCGCAGCTTGGCCGAGAGCGTCAGGTTGGCGGTGTCGCCGCCGAACGCCTGCGCGTTGAACGACGGCACGTTCTGGGCGATCGCCTGGATCAGGTCGGTCTGGCCGACGCGCTGCAGGGCCGTGGCGTCCAGAACCGTGATCGGCGCCGGGCTGTCGACGGCGCGCAGGCCGGTCGTGCGGGTGCCGGTGACGATGATCGCGTCGAGCTCGGCGACGCCGGCCGCCGCATCGCCGTCGGCCGCCCAGGCGCCGCCCGCCATGGCGACGCCCAGGATGAGCGCGCTCGCGCCCAGGAACTTGCTTTTCAAAGTGGACCCCTCGTTTTTCGATGTTGGGCCCTTCGCGACGTCTCCCCTCGAACCGGCCGACAGCGCGCCGCGTCCGGGGACGCGTCAACAAAAGCAAGTTATCGACGGATCTGACGCCTGTGTGGTGACCAATATGTCAGCGCGAGAGATGCAAATATCAGCACGAATATTGTAACCGGCGGATGTGTAGAATCGGCATGGCTGAGGAATACGCGTGTTAGTCGAATTGACGGAGCCGTCAGTTGTCGAATTGTTGCGCAATGCGTGCCCCATCTCATCGCAGGATGCGTGGGAGCTGCCCAATTGCTCGCCGTTTGGCTTGTCAGCGAAGGGCGCGGCGGTTGGACTGAAGCCGTTCGCCGCTGGGCGGGCGCGGTGGAGTTCGGAGCGGGCCATGGGTGTCAGTCGTCGGGGTTTCCTGCAGCGCATCGGGGCGGCGGGCGGCTATGCGGCGACCTATTCGGCGATGGTGAGCCTGGGCCTGATGGCCGTGCCGGCGAGGGCGGGTCCACTGGCGCTGCCGGCCAACCTGGGCGCGGGCAAGCGCGTGGTGGTGCTGGGCGCGGGCATCGCCGGCCTCACCGCCGCTTACGAGCTGGAACGCGCCGGGTTTGACGTCACGGTGCTGGAGGCGCGCGGCCGGGTCGGCGGGCGCAACTGGACGCTGCGGTCGGGCGACAAGATCGAGATGGTGGGGGAGGCGACCCAGACGGTCGGCTTCTCGGACGGCCTCTACATGAACGCCGGGCCGGCCCGCATCCCGAGCCACCACACCGGCCTCCTCGGCTACTGCGACCGGCTGGGCGTGCCGCTGGAAGTGGAGATCAACTCCAGCCGCAGTGCCTATTTCTGGTCGGCGGGCTCGAACGGCGGCCGGCCGATCCAGATGCGCCAGGGGGTGAACGACACCCGGGGCTATATCTCCGAGCTGCTGGCCAAGGCGCTGAACAAGGGCGCGCTCGACCAGGAGCTGACGCTCGAGGACAAGGAGCGGCTGCTGCCCTTCCTCAAGGCCTATGGCGACCTCGACGACAGCATGGCGTTCAAGGGCACCGAGCGGTCGGGCTTCGCCCAATTGCCGGGCGCGGCTTCGCAGTTCGGCAAGGGCCGCGACCCGCTGCCGCTGAAGGAATTGCTGGCCAACGAGCAGCTCCGCGCGACCCTGTTCGAGGACATGGTTTACATGCAGGCGACCATGTTCCAGCCGGTGGGCGGCATGGACCGGATCGCCGCGGGCTTCCAGCGGGCGATCCGGAGCCCGCTGATCCTCAACGCCGAAGTCCTGCAGATCCGCCAGGGTGCGGCGGGTGTGGAGGTGGCCTGGCGCGACCGCACGAGCGGGACGAGCCAGGCCACCCGGGCCGACTTCGCCATCGTGACCTTGCCGCTCAACATCCTGGCGAAGGTGGACACCAACTTCGACAAGCCGGTGAAGACCGCCATCGCGAGCGTGCCCTACGATTTTTCGAACAAGATCG
The DNA here is from genome assembly GCF_036402295.1 of Phenylobacterium sp. Taxonomy (GTDB): domain Bacteria; phylum Pseudomonadota; class Alphaproteobacteria; order Caulobacterales; family Caulobacteraceae; genus Phenylobacterium. Next base: position 5,015 of record NZ_DASWTE010000188.1, on the reverse strand, counting down.
GCTTCGACGCGCCGCGGTTCTGGGAGAAGCAGCAGATCTACGGCGGCATCTCGTTCGTGGGCGGGGACACCGGCCTGGTCTGGTACCCGTCGAACGATCTGCACACGGCGCGCGGCATGCTGCTGGCCTGCTACGGCTCGGGCCCGAACGCCGAGGGCTTCGCGGCGCGGCCGCTGGAGGAACAGGTGGCGATCGCCCGCGGGGTCGTGGGCCGACTGCATCCGGGACACGAGGGCGAGCTCGCCCATCCGGTCGTGGTCAACTGGAGCAAGATCCCGTTCAACCTGGGTCCCTGGCCCGCCTGGAACGGCCGCGGCGGCCAGGAGGGCCACCTGGACGACCCCGCCTACCGCCTGCTGAACGAGCCGCACGGGCGGGTCTACTTCTCGGGCGCGCACCTCTCGCAGATGCCGGGCTGGCAGGAAGGCGCCGTGCTTTCGGCGCAGCGGACCCTAGGCCTGATCGCATCGCGCGTGTCACAGTCGGTGGCGGAACGCCGCGGCGCGCGGCCGGCGGCCTGACGAACATCACCCGAGGGGAGAACCGAATGCGTAACCTGCTGCTTCCGGCCGCCGTGGCCGCCCTTGCGCTCGCCGCCGGCGCCGCCAGCGCGCAGAACACCCACATCAATCCGAGCAACGGCTTCATCTCCTCGGCGGTGAAGGTGCCGGCCGGGTCCGAGATGCTCTACGTCAGCGGCATCACGCCCGATGTCGTGGCGGGCGCGCCGGCGGCGACGCCGTTCGGCGACACCAAGACCCAGGTGGCCAGCGTGCTGAAGAAGATCGGCGCCATCCTCGCGGCCCAGGGTTACGGCTGGGAGGACGTCGTGATGATGCGCGTCCTGCTGGTCGGCGACCCGGCCAAGGGCGGCGGAATGGACTTCGCCGGCATGATGGAGAGCTACAACGCCGTCTACGGTTCGCTGAAGAACAAGCCGGCGCGCATCACCTCGCAGGTGGCCGCGCTGGTGCGGCCGGGCATGTACGCAGAGATCGAGGTCCAGGCGGCGAAGAAGCCGTAAGGCCGCAACAGCCGCCGGCTTGAGACTTGGCCGGAGTCGCGCGAGCTTGCGCGCCATGGATCGACGCAACTTCCTGGCGCTCAGCGCTGCGGGTTTCGTGGGCGCGGGCGCCGCGCCGGGTTTCGGCTGGACGCAGGAGCTTGCGCCGTTGGCCGACGCGCCGCCGCCGATCGGGCGGGCCGAGCGCGAAGCGCGGATCGCCAAGGCGCAGAAGCTGATGCGCGAGCTGGGCTTCGTCGCGCTGCTGGTCGAGCCCGGTTCCAGCCTCATCTACTTCACCGGCGTGCGCTGGAGCCGCAGCGAGCGGCTGACTTGCGCCCTGATCCCAGCCGACGGCGAGGTGTGCATCGTCACGCCCTACTTCGAGGAGCCGTCGGTGCGCGAGAGCCTGGGCGTGAACGCCGAGGTGCGCACCTGGCAGGAGCACGAGGACGCGACCGCGATCGTCGCGGGCTGGCTGAAGGACAGGAAGCTGGGCTCGGCCGCGGTCGGAATCGAAGAGACCAACCGCTACTTCATCGTCGACGGACTGAAGAAGAACCTGCCCACCGCCACGCTCAAGAACGGCGCGCCGGTGGTTCGCGGCTGCCGGATGATCAAGACCGCGCCCGAGATCGCGCTGATGCAACGGGCCAGCGACATCACCATCGCGGCCTACAAGGCGACCATCCCGAAGATCGAGGCCGGCATGCGGCCGCAGGACATCGGGGCGATGATGAACCGCGCCACGGCGGCCTTGGGCGGCGAGCCGGAGTTCGAACTGATCCTGCTGGGCGAGGCGTCCGCCTACCCGCACGGCTCCGGCAAGCCGCAGGCGGTGAAGCCGGGCGAGGTGGTGCTGATGGACTGCGGCTGCACGTTCCGGGGCTACCAGTCCGACATCTCTCGCACCTTCGTGTTCGGCGAGGCCACCGCGCGGCAGCGCAAGGTCTGGAACGAGATGAAGCGCGGCCAGGAGCTCGCCTTCGCGGCGGCCAAGCTGGGCGCGACCTGTCACAGCGTCGACGCCTCGGCGCGCGACTACTACGTCTCCCTTGGCTACGGCCCCGACTACAAGCTGCCCGGCCTGTCCCACCGCACCGGCCACGGCATCGGCATGGACGGCCACGAGCCGGTGAACCTGGTGCGCGGCGAGATGACGAAGCTGGCGCCCGGCATGTGCTTCTCGGATGAGCCTGGCATCTACATCCCGGGCGAGTTCGGTATCCGGCTGGAGGACTGCTTCCACATGACGGAGACGGGGCCGAAGTGGTTCTCGCAGCCGTCGGTGTCGATCGAGAGGCCGGTCTAGGCACCGCCTTGGCGCGTGTGACTTTCCAGTTCTAGGCTGCGGTCGGGCTGGAGGATCAGGCGATGGCGTGGCGTGGCGTTCCCGTCGTGGTGGGTATTGCGATCCTGGCGGGCGGTCCGGCCGCGGCAGGAGTTCACCCGCCCGAGGTCGAGGCGCGGCTGGCGCTTTTCGCCCAGAACTGGACCATCGAGGGGATGGAGGGCGCGTTCCGCGAGGACTGCGAATGGTACCACGACCGCTCGTTCGTCGTGTGCCACGCTACCGAAGTGGAAGACGGCAAGACGTTCCACAGCGTGAGCGTGCTGGGCTTCTCCAGCCGCGCCAGGACGTACACCTACTTGCACTACTCCAGTACCGGCGGGAGCCGCACCGAGACCGGCTATCCTACGGAGACCGGCGGACTCGTGTTTCTGGGTGAGCGCCAGACCGCCCAGGGGTTCGCGCAGACCCGCAGCGTCATTACGCCAAACGCCGCCGGGCCCGGTTTCCTCTTCGAACAGACGAGGGCCCTGAACGGCGGTGAGTGGAAGCCGACCGTCAAGTTCAAGTACGTGACCCGCGGGCCGGCGAAGTAGGGGCCCGCCTAGGCTCGCAACACCAGGAACAGATAGCCGTAATCGTCCGGGTAGACGCGGCGGCACTCGATCTCGTCGCGGATCTCGGCCAGCACGGCTTCGGCGACGGGGTCACCGGCCAAGCGGGCGGTGGCGGCTTCGAGTCGGGTTTCGAGCGGGCCGTAGTAGTTCGTCCACCAAGCGGCGTCCGAGAGCACGAAGGCGCCCGCAATCTGGTAGCCGTGAGCTTCGGCGCGGCGGCGCGCAGACGCTACGTCTTCCATGGCCGGATATTCCGCCCAGCAGGCGCGGACGGGCTCGGGCGGATCGGACTTCAGCCAGACCGGCTCGGTGAGCGCCAGGACTCCGCCGGGACGCAGGAGCGGCTTCCAGGCAGCCAGGGCGGTGTCGAAGCCCACGATGTAGGCCGCGCCCTCGCACCAGACCAGGTCGAAGCTCTGCGGCGGGTAGGGCAAGCGAGCCATGTCGCCGCGCGCAATGGAGATGCGGTCGAGAACGCCGGCCGCTCGGGCGCGCCCTTCCAGGTCGTGGAGGAACGGCTGGTAGCCGTCCAGCGCGGTGATCTGCGCCCCGGGCAGGAGTTCTGCAAGGTCGAGTGTCTGGCCGCCGGGACCGCAGGCGAGGTCGAGGACGTCCGGTCGGGCGGGCAGCGGACCGGCCAGCTGCAGCGCCCTGACCACCGACGCCCGATCGCCAGGCCCCTCCCGCGGCATGTCGCAGTGAACCGCGAAGAAGGCGGCCCGCTGGGCCGGGTCGGAGAAGTCCACCGTCAGACCCCGTAGTACTCGCGATACCAGTCGACGAACCGGCCGACGCCCGTCTCGATGGAGGTGGAGGGGGCGTAGTCGAGGACGGCGCGGGTCTCGGCGGTGTCGGCTTCGGTGGCGGTGACGTCGCCGGCCTGCATGGGCAGGAACCTGATCTCGGCCTTCCGGCCCAGCTTCTCCTCGAGCACCTCGATGTAGCGCATCAGCTCCTCGCGGCGGCCGGCGCCCAGGTTGAGCATGCGCCAGGGCGCGGCGCTGGTGGCCGGGTCGGGATTGGCGGCGTCCCAGTCGGGGTTCGGAGCGGGCGGGCGGTCGAGGGCGGCGACCAGGCCGTCGACGATGTCGTCCACATAGGTGAAGTCGCGCTGCATCTGGCCCTGGCCGTACACCTCGATCGGCTGGCCCTTCAGGATCGCGTCGGTGAACTTGAAGAGCGCCATGTCAGGTCGGCCCCAGGGGCCGTAGACGGTGAAGAACCGGAAGCCGGTCGCGGGGATGCCGAACAGGTGGGCGTAGGCGTGGGCCATGGCCTCGTTGGCGGCCTTGCTGGCCGAGTAGAGCGTGATCGGGTGGGTCGCGGCGTCGTGGACGCTGAACGGCAGGTTGGCGTGGTTGCCGTAGATCGAGCTGGTCGAGGCGAAGACCAGATGCTGCGGCGGGTGGGCGCGGCAGCCCTCCAGAATGTTGAGGAAGCCCACGACATTGGCGTCCACATAGGTCTCGGGGCTCTCCAGGCTGTAGCGGACGCCGGCCTGCGCCGCCAGGTTGACCACGTGGGTCGGCTTCGTCTCGGCGAAGACGGCTGGCATGCGCTCCCGGTCCGCAAGGTCGAGCTGGACGTGCCGGTAGCCCTTGTGGCCCTGGAGGATCGCCAGCCGGGCGGCCTTGAGCGTGGGGTCGTAATAGGCGTTCATGCTGTCGAGGCCTACGACCTCGTCGCCCCGCTCCAGCAGGCGGCGGCTCAGGTGGAAGCCGATGAAGCCGGCCGAGCCGGTGACCAGGATCGCCAAACGTGTCGCCTCACTCTGCACGGGGTGCGCAGGTGTGGGCCTAGCGGCGTCCGGGTTGCAAGGGCCTTAAGGTCAGCGCGTGCCGTAGCGAACGTCGCGCAGCCGCGAGACGCGGGCGGCGGCTTCGGCGGCGACGGCAGCCTTGCGGGCCTCGGTCACGTCGGCGGCCCGCATCTGGGCCAGCAGCGGGAAGGTGGCCGAGAGCGTGGCGACCAGGAGCCCCATCCGGCCCTCGCGCCAGCCGCCGCGGACGACGAACGCCTTCAGGAACACGCCGGCCCCGGCCAGCAGGCTCACGATGGCCCAGGGCGCGCGCTTGCGGTCGGCGATGTCTTCGGCGGCGATGGC
>NZ_DASWTE010000187.1:0-4769 GCF_036402295.1 Phenylobacterium sp. | reverse complement strand
AGGCGTGGAGATGATCATGCCCGGCGACAACGCCGAACTGATCGTCGAGCTGATCACGCCGATCGCCATGGACCAGGGCCTGCGCTTCGCCATCCGCGAAGGCGGCCGCACCGTCGGCTCGGGCGTGGTGACCAAGATCGTGAAGTAGGCCGCTCCCGGCACGACCGACGCGGCTTCGCCGCTCTGTTGGCCGGGATGACAGCTTCTACGGAAGGCCGCCGAGGGACACCTCGGCGGCCTTTTTCGTTGCCCCTGGAAGATATGGCCAAGCTGTGATGTGCTCGCGCTGGGGGTGCGCGTGGCCGATTTCTCAAGTGATGCGTCAGCGGGAGGCGGTGAGCCCCATGTCCGCATGCTGCCGCCGTGGGACTGGATCGACGCGCCGCCGTTCGTCCGTCCGGACGCGCCCAAGGAAGGACAGGTCGACGCTGGCCGCTGCTTCTGGCTGACCGACGCCCAGGCCAACATCGCTCCGGACCAGCCGGTCTGGTTCAACCGCACGATCACCGAGGTCGTGGATCCCGAGGGCCTGCATGAGACGGCCCAGCTCGACCTCGACTTCGACCCCACCCACGAGCGGATCGTGCTGCACCACGTCCGCGTCATCCGCCACGGCGTCGTCCGGGAGGTCGACGCGATCGCCGGGCTCAGCGTGTTCCGCCGTGAGCGCGACCTGGAGAAGGCGCGCTATGACGGCCGCCTGACCGCGCACCTCGTCATCCCCGATGTGCGGGTGGGCGACGTGGTGGATATCGCGCATTCCTACATTGGCGCGCCGCCGCTCTTCGGCGGGCGCTTCAATTGCGAGTGGAGCCTAAGCTGGAGCTGCTGGGTGGCCGAGACGCGGGTCCGACTGCTGGCTCCGCCGGGCCGCCCGGTGGCCATCGAGACCTGGAACGACCCGCCGCCGATGTCGGAGCGCATCCGCCCGGACGGCCTGCTGGAGCGCGAGTGGCGGGCGTTCGCGACGGCGCCCGTGCAGGCCGAGCCGGATACGCCGGGCTACGTGCGACGCTTCGCGCGGGTCCGGGTGTGTAGCCCCCTGACGTGGGCCGAGGTCGCCGATGTGTTCCGCGGCTTCTACGACGCCGAACCGCTGCCGGAGGAACTGGAGGCAGAAGTCGCCGCGCTGGCGGCGGAAACGTGCGACCCGGCGGTCCGCGCGGTGCGCCTGCTGCGGCGGGTTCAGTCGGGTTTGCGGTACCAGGCCGTGTCGATCGGCGACGGCGGCTTCGTTCCGCGGCCAGTGGCCAAGATCTGGGGCGGCCGGGCGGGCGACTGCAAGGACGCCTCGCGCCTCCTGGTCACGTTGCTGCGACGGCTCGATCTCGATGCGGCCCCGGCGCTGGTCAACACCTGGCGCGGCTGGACCCTGGACGCGGAGCCGCCCAGCCTGACGGCGTTCGACCACTGCATCGTCCGCCTCCGCATGGCGGGGCGGGAGTACTGGCTGGACCCGACGCGCTATCCGCAGGGTGGGACGCTGGACGCTCTGCACCAGGCCCGCTTCGGCTGGGCGCTGCCGCTGGTCGCCGCCGCCGACCTCGCGTTCATGGGCGAGGAGCCGGTGCGCGATGTCTGGCACGCAGAGGAGCGCTACGAGCTGGGCCCCGAGCTGGCGTCGCCGGCCACGCTCACGGTTCGTACGGCGTACGGCGCCTGGCGCGCCGACGACATGCGCCGCCGCCTGGCGAGCGAGGGCGGGGCGCTGGCCCGCGCCTATGTGGACTACTACGGCCGCTACTTCGGCGAGGTGCGCGAGCTCGCACCCATCGAGGTCGAAGACGACCTCGATGGGAACGTCCTCAAGACGACGGAGCGCTACGAGCTGGGGCGGGCCTGGAGCAAGATCCCCGACACCGCAGCGGTCGAGTTCTCGATCATCGACGACCTCTTCTCGCAGCATCTCACAACCGCCTCGGTCGGCCGGCGGAGCTGGCCCATCGACCTGGGCCTGCCCCGGCGCGCGTCCTGGACGACCGACGTCCGCCTGCCGATGTCGGTGAACGTGAACGGCTGGGACCGCGGGTACGACATGCCGGGCCTCCGCATCCGCTCGCAGCACACCAAGCTCGATGACGCCGGCTATGAGATCCGGTTGATGCGATCCGTGGAGGTCGAGCGCCAGTTCCTGCCGGCGGGCGAGGCCGAGGCCTATTTCGAGCTGCGCGATGCGGCGTTCCGGACCGCCGGCGTGACCGTCTCGACGCCGGCCGTCGACGGCCGGTTCGTGGACCCGGCGCTGCCCCAGCGGGAAACCGACGCCAAGCCGTGGGGCGCATTCTTCCGCGCCATCGGCATAGCGATCCTCGTCATGGTGGTGCTCCGGTTGCTCGCCCAGCTCCCGTCATGACTTCTCTGTCATGACCTCGATTTAAGCTGTGGCGACCCGGCCGCGCGTCTAGCTTCCCCTCACAACGTTTCGACTTGGGAGAGGACGATGCGTCTCCAGACCACCCTGCTGGCCGCCGTGGCCGCCACCTTCGCCGCCGGGTTCGGCGCTTCCAGCGCCCAGGCCGCCACGGTCGAGATCGAGGACGCCGTCGCGCGCGTGACCGTGGTTCCCGAGAACCGCAGCGACATCAAGATCGAGGTGATCTCGCCGAACGCGAAGCTGCCGCTGACCGTCCGCACCGCCGGCGACCGCACCATCCTGGACGGCGACCTCGACCGGCGCATCCGCAGCTGCCGCAGCACGGGCGAGCGGTCCCAGGTGCATGTCCGTGGCGTGGGCGACATCGGTTGGGCCCAGATGCCCCAGGTGGTGATCCGCACGCCCCGCGACGTGAAGGTCGAGGCCGACGGGGCCGTCTTCGGCTCGGTCGGCCGCTCGGCCAGCCTCGAGCTGGGCAACTCCGGTTGCGGCGACTGGACGATCGCCAATGTGGAGGGGGCCGCCCGCGTGAGCCAGGCCGGCTCGGGCGACACCCGGATGGGCTCGTCCGGTTCGCTAAAGGTGCGCGTGGCCGGTTCGGGCGACGTGGCGACCGCCGACGTCCGCGGCGGTCTCGACATCAACATCGCAGGCTCCGGTTCGGCCAGCGTGCGCTCGGTCAACGGGCCGCTGGAAGTGAGCATCGCCGGCTCGGGCGACGTGGATATCGGCAGCGGCCGCGCGACGGCCATGAAGGTGTCGGTCGCCGGCTCGGGCGATGTGGAGTTCGGCGGCACCGCCGATAGCCTGCGGGCCCGCATCGCCGGGTCGGGCGACGTCCACGCCCACGAGGTGAAGGGCGAGATCTCCAAGTCGATCATGGGCTCGGGCTCGGTCCGCGTCGGCGGGTGACCGGCGTGCGCGGATCCGTCCTCGCGCTCTGCCTGCTGACCACCGCCTGCGGAGCGCCGTCGCCGACAAAGAGCCAGGACAATCGGGTCCCGGTCTGGACGCTCACGGGACTGTCCGATCCCGAGAGCGTCGCCCTGGCCGCCGACGGCCGTTCCCTCTACGTGGCCAACGTGGCGGGGGAGGGGGACGTCAAGGACGGGAACGGCTTCATCAGCCGCGTCTCGCTCGACGGGAAGCTGCTGGAGCGGGAGTGGGTGAAGGGGCTCGACGCGCCCAAGGGCGCCATCGTGAAGGGCGGCCGCCTGTTCATCTCCGACATCGACAGGCTGGTGGAGATCGACACCGCCACCGGCAGGGTCGTGGCCCGCTACCCCGTGCCGGACGCGAAGTTCCTGAACGACGTTGCCGTCGCGCCCGACGGGACGGTCCTCGTGGCCGACTCCGGAACCGGGCGGATCCTGCAGCTGAAGGACGGCGCGGTCAGCCTCTGGTCGGCCGACCCCGAGCTCAGGTCGGTGAACGGGCTCCTGCCCGAGCCGGGCCGGCTGCTCGTCACCACCATGGAAGGCAAGTTCCTGGCCTTCGACTACGTCGCCCGCAAGGTGACCGTACTGGCCAAGGACCTGGGTCAGGCCGACGGCGTCGCGCCCGCGGTGGGCGACGCCTACTTCGTCAGCGAATGGCCGGGCCGGCTCTTCGTGGTCATGGCCGACGGGACCTCGCGGGTGATCCTCGATAGCCGCGAGGCGGGAACCTACATCAACGACTTCATCCGCGTGGGCGACCTCCTGATCGTCCCCAACTGGAAGCCCGGCACGCTGCGCGCCTACCGCATGCCGGTCATGCACCTGACCGACGCGGGCGGCCGGGCGGCGAGGCGGGGTGCAGGCTAGGCCGTTCGTCGGCGCAGAACGCCGCGGCGCCACCCCTTGACGGGGGCGAGTCGCATCGGTATTACCGCGCCTCCTGTTGGACCGGCTGTGTGCTTCGAAGCAATTTGAGGCGCAGACGCGGCCCGCGGAACGACCTGAGACAGTGCTAAAATCTAGCGTTTCGGGAAAGGCCCTCGCGGATGTCGCGCGGGCCCAAGTCGTTTGTGCGGACTTTCGCGTACGGGCTCACCTCGGTGGGTTCGGGCTGGTCTTTGAAATGGTCGAGATCACGCGGGCGCCCGCCGTCTGTAGGGAAACGTAAGAGCGATATGGCTCAAAACATTCGCATCAGGCTCAAAGCCTTCGATCACCGCGTGCTGGACCATTCCACCCGCGAGATCGTGAATACGGCCAAGAGGACCGGAGCCGCCGTGCGCGGGCCCATTCCGCTGCCGACGCGCATCGAGAAGTTCACCGTCAACCGTTCGCCGCACATCGACAAGAAGTCGCGCGAGCAGTTCGAAATCCGCACGCACAAGCGCGTGCTCGATATCGTCGACCCCACCCCGCAGACCGTGGACGCGCTGATGAAGCTCGACCTGTCCGCCGGC
>NZ_DASWTE010000186.1:0-9897 GCF_036402295.1 Phenylobacterium sp. | reverse complement strand
GATCCTGGGCGGCGTCGACACCATCGAGCACGTGAGCCTGATCGACGACGAGGGGATCAAGCTGGCCGTCCAGAAGGGGACCTGGCTCGGCTTCGACATCTACAACACCGACTACACCCAGGCCGAGGGCAAGAAGAACGGCGAGCTGGAGGACAACCTGCGCAAGGACCGCGAGATCGGCGGCATCCAGCGGGACAACTACCGCAAGGCCCTGAAGGCCGGCGCGCGGATGATCTTCTCTAGCGACGCCGGCGTGTTCCCGCATGGCCTTAACGCCAAGCAGTTCGAGGTGATGGTCCGCTTCGGCGCGACCCCGCTGCAGGCGATCCAGTCGGCGACCCTGAACGCCGGGGAGGCGCTGGGCTGGGAGAAGGACGTGGGCCAGGTCGCCAAGGGCTTCTGGGGCGACCTCGTGGGCGTCCAGGGCGACCCGCTCAGCGACGTGACCGTGCTGGAGAAGCCGGTGTTCGTGATGAAGGGCGGCGGGGTCGTGAAGCGGCCCTAGACCGCCACCTCCGGCAGGAGCTCGGCGAAGTGGGCCTCGACGGCGGCGTAGCACTCGCAGGCGACGCGCTCGAGGCCGGGGCGATCGATCACCTCCAGCCCGCCGCGATAGGTGCGGATGAGGCCCCGGGCCTGCAGGTCGCCGGTGATCGCGGTGACGGTCGTGCGCTGCACGCCCAGCATTTCGGCCAGCGACTCCTGGGTCAGGTGGATGACCTTGTCGCCGGCGCGGTCGTGGACGGCGAGCAGCCAGCGGGCGCAGCGCTGGTCGGCGCGGTGCAGCGCGTTGCAGGCCACCGACTGCATGACTTGGGCGAGCAACGCATCGGCATAACGCGAGAAAAGGTCGCCGAAGCGGCGCGAGCCGGTCTTCGCGGCCTCCAGGTGGCTGGTGGAGATGGCGTAGGCGTCGCCGGGGATCTGCACCACCGCGCGCCCGAAGGCGGGCTTGTGGCCCTCGCTCACGATGCCGCCGATCGCGCCCTCGCGGCCGATGGTGGCGGCCTCCACTTCGCGGCCGTCGCGCGTGACGATCAGCAGCGAGGCCATGGTGCGGTGGCACGGGAAGTAGGTGGTGACCACGTCGTCGCCCGGCTCGAACAGCACCTTGCCGCGCGCCAGGGCCACCGGCTCCAGGTGCGCCTTCAGGACATCGAGGTCGCGGTCTGACAGCGCCGCCAGCAGGCGGTTGCTGCGGTGGACGGGGCCGCGCGAACCGACGTCGCGCTCGGAGGCGAAGACCGCGCCGCTCATCGGTGGAACTCCCCGTAGCCCAGACCACGGAGAAACGCTGGGCGGCCCTGCTTGTTGCGCGGTGCAGTCAGATCGTCCGCGCCACGACCTCCTTCATGATCTCGGACGTCCCGCCGTAGATCCGCTGCACGCGGGCGTCTCGCCACAACCGCGCGATCGGGTACTCGTTCATGTAGCCGGCGCCGCCATGCAGCTGCAGGGCGGCGTCGCAGACTTCCCACTGCAGCTCGGTGTGGAACAGCTTGGCGGCCGAGGCCTCGGCGGCGGTGAGCTTGCCTTCGAGGTGCCGCGCCATGGCCCAGTCGAGGTGCGCCCAGCCCGCCTGCATCTTCGCCTTCAGCCCGGCCAGGGTGAAGCGGGTGTTCTGGAAGTCGAAGACCGTTTGGCCGAACGCCTTGCGGTCCTTGGTGAACTTCACGCCCTCGTCGAAGGCGCGCTGGGCGGCGGCCTGCGCCTGCACGGCGATGCCCAGGCGCTCCTGCGGCAGCTGGTTCATCAGCTGGGCGAACCCGCGGCCTTCCTCGCCCAGGCAGTTGGTCACCGGCACGCGGACGTCCTCGAAGAACAGCTCCGAGGTGTCGGCGGAATGCTGGCCGATCTTGTCGAGGTTGCGCCCGCGCTTGAACCCCTCGCGATTGGCCTCCACCAGAACCAGCGACACGCCCTTGGCGCCCTGGTTGGGGTCGGTCTTGGCCACCACGATCACCAGGTCGGCGTTCTGGCCGTTGGTGATGTAGATTTTCGAGCCGTTCACGACGTAGTGGTTGCCGTCGCGGATGGCAGTGGTGCGTACGGCCTGCAGATCCGAACCCGTACCCGGCTCGGTCATGGCGATGGCAGTGATGGCCTCGCCCGAGACCATCTTGGGCAGCCACTCGCGCTTCTGCTCCTCGGAGCCGTAGTTGACGATGTAGTCGGCGACGATGTCGCTCTGCAGCGTAATGCCGGCCGACGAGCCGGCGTAGAACAGCTCCTCCGAGATCACCGCGTTGAAGCGGAAGTCGAGGCCCAGCCCGCCGTACTCGGCCGGCACGCCTGGACAGAGCAGGCCCGCTTCGCCGCAGGCCCGCCAGAAGTCGCGCCCGACGATCCCCTCGTCCTCCCAGCGGTCGAGGTTGGGCGTCAGCTCACGGTCGTAGAACTTGCGCACCTGGTCGCGGAACAGGTTGAGCTCCTCGTCGAAGACGGGGCGGGCGGACATGTCGATCATGGGGGTTCCCCGAAGCGTTCGCCGCCAGTTAGCGCGGTGACGCTGGGGATGCCTAGCTAGACGGTGCAGGCCGCCAGGATCTCGGCGCGGAGTTCGGGGATGCCGGTGCCCTTCTCGGCCGAGGTGGCGGCCACGCGCGGGAAAGCGGCCGGGCGCTTGGCGATCTTTCGCAGCGTCTCGGCGAGCACCTGGTTGACGTCGCGCTGGCTGCGCAGCTTGTCCGCCTTGGTGAGTACGATCTGGTAGCTGACGGCGGCCAGGTCGAAGGCCTCCATGGCCTCGAGGTCGACGTCCTTAAGGCCGTGGCGCGAGTCGATCAGCAGGTAGGCGCGCTTGAGGTTCGGCCGGCCGCGCAGGTAGGCGCGGCCCAGATTCTGGAACTTGTTCTTCTCGCCGCGGCCGACCTTGGCGAAGCCGTAGCCGGGCAGGTCGACAAGCCGCAGGGTCTCGTCGGCCACGAAGAAGTTGAGTTCGCGCGTGCGCCCCGGCGCCGTCGAGGCGCGCGCCAGGTGCGTGCGGCCGGTGACGGCGTTGATCAGCGAGCTCTTGCCCACGTTGGAGCGGCCGGCGAACGCCACCTCGGGCAGGTCGGGCGGCGGCAGGCCCTCCATCGACACGGCGCCCATCAGGAACCGCACCGGATGGGCGAAGAAGACCCGCGCCGCCTCCAGCGCGTCGGCGTCGAAGACGGCGTCTTCGGTGGTCACCCGACTTCCTTGGGCTTGCCCGAGAACCGCCGGATGATCTGGTCGATCGGGTTGTCCACCTTGAACCGGCGCATGATCACGTACTGCTGCAGCACGGTCAGGCAGTTGGACCACGTGTAGTAGACGAGCAGGCCAACCGCGAACTGCGCCATGATGAAGGTGAAGAGCAGAGGCATGAACTGGAAGATCCGCTGCTGCACCGGGTCGGGCGCGGGCGGGCTCATCGAGGTGGTGAGCCAGGTGGTGAAGCCGTAGAGGATGGGCAGCACGCCGATGTGCAGGAAGCCGGGCGGCGAGCCGTAGGCCAGCATGCTGCCGATGAGGGGTAGCGTGCCCGGATCCCACGGGATCAGGCCGAACAGGTTGAACACCGTCGTCGGGTCGGGCGCCGACAGGTCGCGGATGTAGCCGAAGAACGGCGCGTGCCGCATGTCGATCTCGAGCTGCAGCACCTTGAAGAGGGCGAAGAACACCGGGATCTGCAGGAAGATCGGCAGGCAGCCAGCCAGCGGGTTGACCTTCTCGCGCTGGTAGAGCGCCAGGAGCTCCTGCTGCTGCTTCTGCGGGTCGTCCTTGTACTTCGTGCGCAGCTCCTCCATCGCGGGCTGCACCTTCTTCATCTTCGTCATCGACTCGTACTGCTTGTTCGCGAGCGGGAAGAAGACGAGGCGGACCACGACGGTCAGGGCGAGGATCGCCAGGCCGAAGTTGCCGACGTAGCCGTAGATCCAGGACAGGAACTGGAAGATCGGCCGGGTCAGGAACCAGAACATCCCCCAGTCGATGGCCTCATCCAGGTTCTTGATGCCCAGCTTGGCCTGGTAGTCCTTCAGCACCGGGTTCTGCTTGGCGCCGGCGAAGACGTGGGTGGTATGGGTGATCTGGCGGCCGGCGGGGATCGCCTTGGCCTGGCCCACGTAGTTCGCGTCGAGCAGATTCACGCCCGGCGCCTCGGTGAGCCGGTACTGGCCCTGGATCCGCTCGTTCTGGGCCGGGATGACCGCCGCCAGCCAGTAGTGGTCGGTGATGCCGATCCAGCCGCCGGTCGACGCGTAGGCGGGGCTGGAGCCGTCCTTCTGCCACTTGGCGTACTTGAGCGGCCGGCGCTTGTCCTGGAGCCAGCCCATGCCGCCTTCGTGGACGACGCTGTTCTTGCCCAGGCCCGGCGGCACGCCCTGGCGCACGACCGAGCCGTAGGGGGCCAGCGTGATCGGCTGGGCGCTCGTGTTCGCCACGGTGTCGGTCACCGTGAACATGTACCGGTCGTCGATCGCGATGGTGCGCGTGAAGGTCAGGCCCTGGCCGTTGGTGTAGGTCAGGGTCACCGGCTGGCCGGGCGCCAGCGTCGAGCCCTTGGCGAGGGTCCACTGCGTCTGCGGGCCCGGCAGGCCCGGCACGTTGGCGCCGGCCCAGCCGATCTCGGCGAACCAGGCGTACTGCGTGCCCTCCGGTCGGAACAGTTCCACCGGCTGCGGTTCATCCAGCGTCTGGCGGTACTTCACAAGGTAGAGGTCGTCGATCCGGGCGCCCTTCAGCGACAGCGAGCCCTTGAGCGACGGCGTGGCGATCTGCACGCGGGGCGAAGCGGCGACGGCGGCCTGGCGGGTGACTGCGGTCGGCAGCTGCGGCGCCGCGGGCGCGCTGGACGCCGCCGCGGCGGGCGCCTGACGCGCGCGCTCCTCGGCCTGGCGCTTGGCCTGCGGGTCGATGACGAACACCTGGTAGACCAGGAGCAGGAGGGCCGCCGCCACGAAAAAGATGATCGTGTTGCGGGTGTTGTCGTCTCTCATGGTGGGACGCAGGTTTCCGTCGGAGGGAGGGGCGGGGCCGTTCGTCTACACTTGGGGGGCCGCGCGGTCGGCGGCGAGCCTTATCAGCGCGGTTTTCACATCGTCAAGCAGACGGTCCCAGGGGCGGCTTATGGTCCCGCCACGGGCAATTAGCACATAGTCGACGCCGGGCGCGCCGAATTGCGGCAGCAGCAGGCGGGCGGCCTCGCGCATCCGGCGCTTGGCCCGGTTGCGTTCGACGGCTCCGCCGATGCGCTTGGTGGCGGTGAAGCCCACCCGAATGCGATCGTCGTGGTCGCCCCGCGCAAGGGCCTGCACGACGACGGCCCCCTTCGCGAACGAGGGGGCCTGGGCGCAGGCGAGGAACTCGCTGCGCTTCTTCAGTTTCTCGATGGTGGTCGGGGCGTTCAACTAAGACTGTCATCCCGGTTTTGGCGAAGCCAAAGACCGGGACCCATCAGCGTCGACTCGTCAAGACGGCCCACAGCGTCGCCGCTGCGGGCTTCCAAATGGGCATCGGTGTTCATGGGTCCCGGTCTTCGCCTGCGGCGAAACCGGGATGACAACCTTAGGCGCTCAGGCGCTTGCGGCCCTTGGCGCGGCGGCGCGCGAGGATCTTCTGGCCGTTCTTCGTGGACATGCGAAGGCGGAAGCCGTGACGGCGCGCACGCACCAGGCGAGAGGGTTGGAAAGTGCGCTTCACGAGAAGGCTCCGGGGCGAAAATCGAGCGGCGGTGGATAGTGGAAGGGGGCGGGGCTGTCAACCACCTCCGCCGGTTAGTCCGCCAGCGTCACCACCACCGGTCCGCGGCGCGTGGCCACAAGGGTGTGCTCGTACTGCACCGTGGGCTCGCCTCCCCGCGGGCGCAGCGTCCAGCCGTCGTCGCGCTCCTCGACCCAGTTCGCGCCCAGCGACAGGAACGGCTCCAGGGTGAAGACCAGGCCCTCGGTGATCTTGCGGCGTTCGGAGCGGTCGACCCAGGTGGCGATCTCGGTGGGCTCCTCGTGCAGCGAGGCGCCCACGCCGTGGCTCGCGAGGTTCTTCACCAGGCTGTAGCCGTTCTTCCGCGCGAAGGCCTCGATCTCGCGGCCAGGGGCGTTGAGGTCGGCGCCGGGGCGCACGGCGCGGATGCCGGTCCACAGCGCGCGGCGGCCGTCGCGGCACAGGCGTTCCACGCGGTTCGAGACCGGCGGCACCGCGAAGCTCGCGCCGGTGTCGGCGAAGAAGCCGTCCAGCTCGGCCGAGACGTCGATGTTGATCAGGTCGCCCGCCTGCACCACCCGCTCGCCGGGAATGCCGTGCGCCACGTCGGGCCCCACCGAGATGCAGGTGGCGCCCGGGAAATCGTAGGTGAGCTCGGGCGCCGAACGCGCGCCCTCGGCCTCCAGCAGCGCCCGACCCAGCGCGTCCAGCTCGCGGGTGGTCATCCCGGGCTCCAGCGCCTCGCCCATGGCCTTCAGCGTCCGCGCCACCAGGCGCCCCGCGGCCTTCAGCTTCTCCAGGTCGCCTTCGTTGCCGATGGTCATGCTTCAGTCCTCACAGGTCCGGCCGGATGATCGTCTTGCCGACCACCTTGCGCTGGGCGAGAGTCTCGAAGGCCTCGCGCCAGTCGTTCAGCGGATACTCGCGGTCGACGCGGGGGCGGACCTTGCCCTCCTCGGCGAGCTTCCAGATGGCCTCGTTGTTCTCTCGGCCCTTTTCCGGGAACTGGCGCCCGTACTCGCCGGCACGCACGCCGTGGACCGAGAAGCCCTTGATCAGCGCGATGTTGACCGGGAGCACCGGCAGCCGGCCGCTCGTGAAGCCGATGGACAGGATGCGGCCGCCGAAGGCGATGCAGCGGATCGACTCGTCGAAGACGTCGCCGCCCACCGGGTCGTAGATCACGTCGGCGCCCTTGCCGCCGGTGAGTTCCTTCACCCGCTCGCGGAAGCCGTTCGTGACGTTCACGGTGGCGTCCGGGGCGTACTCCAGCTCGATGACCGACAGCTTCTCGTCCGACGCCGAGGCGGCGATGACCTTGGCGCCCAGCAGCTTGGCGTAGTCGACGGCGGCCAGACCCACGCCGCCGGCCGCGCCGTGCACCAGCACCCACTCGCCGGGCTGGACGTTGGCGATGCGGGTGAACGCCACGTAGGCGGTCAGGTAGGCCACCGGGTAGCCCGCCGCCTCGCCGAAGGTCAGCGCCGCGGGCTTCTTGCGCAGCGTGGCGGCCGGCAGGATCGCGAACTCGGCAAAGCCGCCGCGACCGCCCGAGCAGACCTCGTCGCCGACATGGAAGCCCGTGACGCCTTCGCCCAAGGCGTCCACCTCGCCCGCCAGTTCCATCCCGCCCACGAACGGGACCTCGGGCTTGTGCTGATGCTCGCCGCGGGTCTGCATCAGGTCGGGGAAGTTCACGGCCGCCGCGCGCACCCGGATGCGCACCTGGCCGGGGCCGGGCTCGGGCGTCGGGATCTCCTTCACGACGCAGCCGGCGTAGTCCGGGGCCAGACGCTCGACCACCAACGCACGCATGTTCAGACGGCCTCCCGCTCCTTGAGCGCGTCCCGGACCAGGGCGGCGATCTCGCGGCAGGCCGCGTCGGCGGCCGGCACGGCGCCGGTGAAGGCCGTGAACGCGTGGCAGAGGCTGTCGTAGCAGCGGTACCGCACGGGAACGGAAGCGGCCTTGAGCGCCCTGGCGTAGGCCTCGCCCTGGTCGACCAGCGGGTCGAAGCCGGCCGTGGCGATGACGGCGGGCGCGAGGCCCGTGAGGTCGGCGGTGCGCAGGGGCGACAGGCGCGGGTCGGCCGGGTCGGCGTCGGGCGTCATGTAGTGGCCCAGGAACCAGTCCATCACCGGCCGGGTCAGCGGGAAGGCGTCGGCGTAGGTGTTCATGGACTCCGTCTCGGAGGCCACGTCGGTGCAGGGATAGACCAGCAGCTGCAGCGCCGGCTGCGGCTCGCCCGTCCGCTTCAGCTCCTGGCAGACGATGGCCGCGAAATTCCCGCCCATGGAGTCGCCGCCGATGGCCACGTCGCTCGCGCCGTAGCCGGCGGCCTGGTCGCGCGCCCAGCGGTAGGCGGCCAGCACGTCCTCCAGGCCCGCCGGGAAGCGATGCTCAGGGGCCAGGCGGTAGTCGAGGCTGAGCACCGGACAGCCCACGATCCGAGCCAGGAGGCCGCAGAAGGCGTGGCTGGTGTCGAGGCTGCCGATCACCCCGCCGCCCATGTGCGCCCAGACCATCAGCGGCGCGGCCGGGTCCTGCGGGTGCGGGCGGTAGAGGCGGGCCGGGATGTCGCCCTCGGCGCCGGGGACGCTGAGCGCTTCCGCGGTCACGCCGGGCTCCAAGTCGGCGCTGAACGCCGAGAGCGCCGCCTCGCCGCGGCGCGCCTCTTCCGGCGACAGGGTCTCCATGGGCGGGGACTTCTTCGCCCGGGCGGCCAGGAACTGCAGCCGCGGGTCCAGTGTGCGGCCGCCCTGGTAGACGACGCCCCCGCCGGCCATCAGCCGCAGGAGGGGGGCGGGGAGCGAGAGGAGGGTGCGGACGACGAGGCGCTGGGCGGCGGGCGAGGCCGCCATCAGCGCTTGTCTCCGGGCAGGCCCATGACGCCGCCCAGGATCATCGCGATGGCGAAGTCGGCGGCCGCGGCCGTGTCGATCGGGCGGCGCATCAGCATCTTGTCGCAGACCTCGCGGGCGACGCCGATGCACGAGGCGGCCATGTATTCGGAATCGGCAAGCGGGCCCTTGCCTTCGGCGATGGCGTCCTCGATGGCGTCCTTCACCTCGGCGAAGACGGCGGCCATCTCGGGAGTCTCGCCGTGGATGTGCGGCTGCATCTCGCCGGCCGGCCGGCGCGCCATCCAGCTCACGTGCTCGTCGGCCATGAACTCGAAGTAGGCGACGATGGCCTCGCGCACGAACTCGCCGAAGCTGGTCCCTTTGCCGCGCAGGCCCTTCAGGATCGGCGCGAAACGCCGCGCGCCGTCGTCGGCCAGGGCGGCGAACACCTCTTCCTTCGAGCGGTAGTAGTTGTAGAACGTGCCGGCCGCGAGGCCCGTGCGGCGGATGATGTCGCGGACGGTGGCGGCCTCGTAACCCAGCTCCCCGAAGACCTCGCGGGCCGCGTCCAGGATCGCCTGGCGATTCTGGACCTTGGTCTGCTCCCGCTTGCCGACGGTGAGATAGGCGACCTGAGACATTCTCTTCCTGACGCGACGCAAAAGGTGACGCGCGTCATTCTAGAAGGCCGGGAATGCTTTCCGCAAACGGAAAGGGGCGTTGCGGCCGGCGCAATGGTTCGGGCGCCTCAAAAGCAAGGGCCGGCGCACGTATGGTCCCGTGCGCCGGCCCGCCGACTTCGGGCGTGTATGGTCCCACGCCCTCGTTCGGATCCCTTAGAACTCGGTCCAGTCGTCCTCGGCGATGGCCGTGTTCCCGGCGGTGCGGAACGAACCGCCCGCACGGGAGCGCGACGCGGGGGCTTCCCGCGACGCGGCCGAGGCCTGCTCCGTCGCCGCGCCCTGGCCCACCTGGAAGCGCGACACCAGGCCGAACAGCTCCTCGGTCTGGCCGGCCAGCATGCGCGAGGCCGCGGTGGTCTGTTCCACCATGGCGGCGTTCTGCTGGGTCACCTGGTCCATCTGGTTCACCGCGGTGTTCACCTCGGCGATGCCCGTGGCTTCCTCCTTGGCCGACTGGGCGATCTCGCCCACCAGCTTCGAGATGTCTTCCACGTGGGCGATGATCCGGTGCAGGGCCTGGCCGGTCTCGCCGACCAGGTTCACGCCTTCCGCCACCTGGCTGGTGGAGGTCGAGATGAGGCCCTTGATCTGCTTGGCGCTTTCGGCCGAGCGCTGGGCGAGCGCGCGGACTTCCGAGGCCACGACCGCGAAGCCCTTGCCGGCGTCGCCGGCGCGAGCCGCTTCGACGCCGGCGTTCAGGGCCA
>NZ_DASWTE010000185.1:0-10209 GCF_036402295.1 Phenylobacterium sp. | reverse complement strand
AAGCCCGGCCATGACGATCACAAAGGGGAGTGGAAGGGGCTACGCCGTCTCCTTGGCCTTCTGCGCTGAATACGCCTCCTTCAACTCGCCCAGCTCCTTGGCGAACAGCTTCTGCGCTTCCTCGCGCAGCTTCGGGATGTGGTAGCTCGGGAAGAGGTCGTTCTCGGGCGCGTAGTCCTTCAGGATCTGCTTCGCCAAGGTCACCTTGTGCACCTCTGTCGGCCCGTCGGCGATGCCCATGACCAGGGCCGAGTTGACCATCCCCATGAACGGCATCTCGTTGGAGACGCCCAGCGCGCCGTGCAGGTGCGCCGCCTTGGTCGCGACGTCGTGGTAGACCTGGGGCATCGCCACCTTGATGGCCGCGATGTCCTTGCGGACCTTCTGGTAGTCCTTGTGCTTGTCGATCAGCCAGGCGGTGCGCAGGACCAGGAGGCGGAAGCTCTCCACCGCGATCCAGGAATCGGCGATCTGCTCCTGCACCATCTGCAGGTCCGCGAGCCGCCCGTCGCGCGTGGTCCGCGACACCGCGCGCTGGCACATCAGGTCCAGCGCGTGGCGGCAGGCGCCGACGGTGCGCATGGCGTGGTGCACGCGCCCACCGCCCAGCCGCACCTGGGCGATCACGAACGCCGCGCCCCGGTCGCCCAGCAGGGCGTCGTAGGGCAGGCGCACGTTGTTGTAGCGGACGTAGCCCTCGTTCCCCCCGCCGATCTCGCCGCCCGCGCCCACGGCCACGTTGCGGATGATCTCGACGCCGGGCGTGTCGGTAGGCACCAGGAAGATCGAGGTGCGTCGGTAGGGGTCCTTCGCGTCCGGGTCGGTTACCGCGTAGAGGACCAGCACCTTCGAGTAGCGGGCATTGGTCGAGAACCACTTCTCGCCGTTGATCACCCACTCGTTCCCGTCCAGCACGGCGCGGGTCTTGAAGGTGAGCGGGTCGGAACCGCCGGTGGGCTCGCTCATCGAGAAGGCCGAGCGGATCTCCCCGTTCAGCAGCGGCCAGAGGTACTGCTCTTTCTGCTTCTCCGTGCCGTAGTGGGCGATGATCTCGGCGTTGCCCGAGTCCGGCGCCTGGCAGCCGAAGATCGACGGGGCCAGCTGATTGCGGCCCAGCTTCTCGTTCATCAGCGCCAGCTTCAGCTGGCCGTAGCCCTGGCCGCCCAGCTCGGGGCCCAGGTGGCAGGCCCACAGGCCCTCGGCCTTCACCTTCTCCTGCAGCGGCTTGATGAACTTCTCGCGGCCCAGGCTGGAGAAGACGGCCATGCCCAGGTGCGAGAGCGGCTCCACCTCCTCGCGCATGAAGTCCTCGATCCAGTCGAGCTTCTTCTGGAACTCCGGATCGGTCTCGAAATCCCACGCCATGCGCGTTCTCTCCCGGCGGGCTCTATTTTCGTATTTCGGGTACGCTATGCCCCGGCTGACAGGTGAGTCAAACGCTCGTTTGCTGGCAGATCAGCGAGCGGCGGCCGCGGCGGCCCGCTCCTCGACCCGCGCGCCGCCGAGGATGCCGGCCATGGAGTAGTTCCCCTCGTGACAGGCGTACTCATAGATCGGCCCGGCGGTGGCGTTCAAAGGCATCTCCCCGCGCCAGTCGCGGTGGAAGACCTTCGGGTCGTGCACCAGGTAGCTATAGAGGATCTGGTTCGCGGAAATGCGCCGGAACCGCTCGGTCACCACCGCGTCGGACGAGAGGTACAGGCGAGCGAAGGTGGATCGCCGCAGGGACTGCCCCGGATGGAAGGCGGTGGTGCGTACGACCAGTTCGTCGCCGACGTACCAGGCGACCGGATGGCCCAGCCAGTCGGGCGGCCGCATAGGTGTCGGCGCATCCTTGGGGACCAGGGGAATGATCCGGATCTCGTGGTTGCCCTCCAGCATGATCACCACGTGATCGGGCGTCTGCACGATCTTCCACACATTGCCGCCGCCCGCATTGAACATCGGAGGTCCAGCGGACATGAACGGCAGGCAGCGGTCGTTGGCGCTTCGCGTCTCCGGCCCGTCGGACGTGTAGGACCGGCTCACCAGCTTCGCGCCAGTTTCCGTGTACGGCAGACGACCGTCCAGGGGATCCACGAGCCAGGAGGTCCGGATCTCGCCGCGGATCCTCCCAAGCACGAAGCCGGGGTCCATCCACTCTGTCTCCTCCTGGCCCACGTCGTCGCCGACGTACACCGGCGGTGGCGGGATGGTGCGCTCCTGGGCTTCGGTGATGACGAGCGACGGATAAACGTCGGGGCGCTCTAGCTTGGTCCTCGAGTTCACCGACCAGAGCCCCTGCAGGTCAGGCGCTTCCGACGCGGTGCGGGGCGGGCGGTAGTCCGCGGCGACGGCGCTGGCCGACAGCGCCATCGCTGCGAGCAGTCCGGCCAAGGCGACGGACTTTGGCATGGGTCACGTCGTAACGGCGGTATTCCACCCCTTCAAGCGGACAAGCAGCCGCCGCGGCGTCAATTCGGCGAGATCAGAACGCCCCGCCGCGCCCTTGGCCGGACGCGAACCGCGTGGCGCCCTCCACCGCCGAGCCCGTGCGCAAGGTCTCCATGCCGACCTTCACCTCGAAGGCGGTGGCCTCGTCCCAGTCCAGCGACCATTGCTCCAGCGCCGAGAGGCGGTCGTTGCGCATGCAGAGCTGTGGGAAGGCCGAGAGCTGGCTCGCGAGCTCGAGGGCCGCGAACAGCGCCTGGCCCCTGGGCACGACGCGGTTGGCGAGGCCCATGGCGTGGGCCTCGTGGGCATCCACCGGCCGGCCGGTGAGGATCAGGTCCATCGCCCGCGAGTGGCCGATCAGGCGCGGCAGGCGGATGGTGCCGAGGTCGATCAGCGGCACGCCGAACCGGCGGCAGAACACGCCAAACGTCGCGCCCTCGGCCGCCACCCGCAGGTCGGCCCAGCAGGCCACCTCCAGGCCACCCGCCACCGCCGGCCCCTCGATGGCGGCGATCACCGGCTTACCGAGACGCAGGCGCGTCACCCCCATCGGCCCCAAGTCCCCGTCCGGCTTGATCGGGTTCGCGCCCGAGTCCGGCCGGTTCGTGGAGATCGCCTTCAGGTCCGCGCCCGCGCAGAAGTAGCCGCCCCGGCCGGTCAGCACCGCCACGTCCAGCGCCTCATCCGCATCGAACCGCTTGAAGGCGTCGTAGAGCTCGCGGGCCGTCGGGCCGTCCACGGCGTTGCGCCGCTCGGGACGCTCGATGGTGACGATGGCGGTGCGGCCGTCGGTCTCGTAGCTGACGGTAGGCATAAGCGGAGCTCCTCTCGACCCGTCTATCGTCGCGCTTGCGACCGCAGGGAAGGCAAGGGCAAATGCCTGGGTCACCGGTGGGGGAATCGCATGGGCGGTACGGCGAACGGCTTCTCGAAGGACCGCCTGCAGCGCATCGACCGCTTCCTGCAGGAGAAGTACGTCGGCCCCGGCCGCATGCCCTGCGCCCAGTTCCTGCTAGCCCGCGACGGCGAGGTGGTCCACCAGACCATCCTGGGCCAACAGGACCCCGAGCGCGGCGTGCCGCTGGCCGAGGACACGGTCTTCCGCATCTATTCGATGACCAAGCCGATCACCTCGGTCGCGCTGATGCAGCTGGTCGAGGAGGGGATGATCGCGCTGGATGATCCGGTGTCGCGCCATATCGCGGAGTGGAAGGACCTGGGCGTCTTCTCGGCCGGGACCGGACCCTACCTCACGACCCCGCCGACGCGGCCGATGCAGGTGGTCGACCTGCTGCGCCACACCTCAGGGCTGACGTACGGCTTCCAGAACCGCACAAACGTCGACGCCGCCTACCGCAAGCTCAAGCTGGAGGCGATGCACGGCGAGCACGACCTGGAGGCCATGATCCACATGCTGGCGAAGCTGCCGCTGGAGTTCTCGCCGGGCGAGGCGTGGAACTACTCGGTCGCCACCGACGTCTGCGGCTACCTCGTCCAGAAGTTGACCGGCCAACCGCTCGACCAAGTGTTCCAGGAGCGCATCTTCGACCCCCTGAAGATGGTCGACACCGGCTTCTTCGTCCGCGACGACCAGCGCCCTCGCTTCGCCGCCTGCTACGACGCCGCGCCGGGCGGCAAGCTGAAGCTGCAGGACGACGCCCAGAAGAGCCCCTACCTGGCGCCACCGGCCCTGCTCTCCGGCGGCGGCGGCCTCGTAGGCACGGCGGCCGACTACATGCGCTTCGCCACCATGCTGGTGAACGGCGGCAAGCTGGACGGGGCGCGGATCCTGGCGCCCAAGACCCTGGAGCTGATGGCGTCCAACCACCTGCCGGGCGGCAAGGACCTCACCGAGTTGTCGCGCTCGCTGTTCTCGGAGAGCACCAACGCCGGCGTCGGCTTCGGCCTGGGCTTCGCCACCGTGTTCGACCCGCCGCAGACGCTGATCCCCTGCAGCTTCGGCGAATTCTACTGGGGCGGCGCAGCCTCGACCGCCTTCTGGGTCGACCCCATCGAGCAGGTCACCGCCGTCTTCATGACGCAGCTCCTGCCGTCCTCCACCTACCCTGTGCGGCGAGAGCTCAGGACACTGGCGTACGCCGCCTTGATGGAGACGTATGGGTAGCTGCTTCGGCCGCCACCTCGGTTTCCTCGACGCCCGAGGGCGGACCCATGCCGGTGTCCAGAGCGTCCCCGTGCGGCGGCGTGGTGGGCAGCATGCGCGAGTTCCGCCAGCCGCCCCAGCGATAATAGGCGCCCGCCAGGATCAGCGAGACCAGGCTGCCGGCCGGGAAGCTCAGCCACACCGCGTCCGCGCCCAGCATCGGCTCCAGCACGTTTGCCAGCGGGACGCGCACGCCCCAGAGCGCGATGATCATGGCGAGCAGCGGCGGCCACACCGCGCCGGTGGCCCGCACGATCCCTGAGAAGATGAAGGCCATGCCGAAGGGGATGAACCCCCAGAGCACGATCGAGTTGATGTGCACCGCGACCGGCAGCGCGGCGCTCCCCGCCGGGAGGAAAGCCTGCAGGATGATCGGGTCGAGGAGGTAGATGATCACGATCGGCGTGGCCGAGAAGATCGCCGCGTAGAGGACGCCGATGCGGGCGATCCGACCTACCCTGTCCATGTTGCCGGCGCCCACGTTCTGGGCCGCCATCGAGGACACTGCCGCGCCCAGGGCCATGGCCGGCATCTGCACGTACGTCCAGACCTGCACGGCCGCGCCGTAGGCCGCCGCTGTGGTGGAGCCGTAGCCGTTGACCATGCTCATCATCGTGACCGCCGCCAGGCTGATGACGATCATCTGGAAGGCCATGGGCAGGCCCTTGAAGACGAGGTTCTTGACCACCTCGAGGTCGGGCCGGAAGGCGCGCCACTCGCTGGGCGTCAGCACCAGGATGCTCTTGCGGCGGTAGAGATAGGTCACCATCACCGCCAGCGTGGTGCTCTGGGCGATGAGCGTCGCCGTCGCGGAGCCGACGATGTCCAGCTTCGGCAGGGGCCCGACCCCGATGATCAGCAGCGGGTTGAGAGTCACCTCCAGCAGCACCGCTACCACCGAGAAGTAGAAGGGTGTGCGCGAGTCGCCCGCGCCGCGCTGGGCCATCATCAGGAAGGCGAAGCCGTAGACGATCGGGATCGCGGTGAAGATCACGCGCAGGTAGGCGATGGCGTCGCGCTTGGCGTCAGCCGGTGTGGCCATGCCGGTGAGGATGGCGGGCGTGAGGTAGTAGCCCAGCACGCCAACCAGCGTGGAGAGGCCGAGGAAGAAGAGCGTGGCCGTCCCCACGACCCTGCGCGCCATGTCGCGGTCGCCCGCGCCGACCGCCTGGCCGATCATGATGTTGGCGGCCATGCTCATGCCGAACATCGCGCCCAGCATCAGGAAGAAGATCTGGTTCGAGTTGGAGATGGCGGTCAGCGCCGCCTCGCCCAGCACGTGGCTCACCCAGACCGCGTTGGCGGTGCCGTTCAGCGACTGCAGGATGTTCGAGCCCATCACGGGCAGGGCGAACAGGATCAGCGTCTTGCCGAGCGGGCCGGTGGTCAGGTCCGGCATCTTGCGGCCGCCGGGGGCCATCCCCGGTCCTCGCGCCGCTCCCGCCCGCTGGTCCAACGCCGCCCCCGACTCGCTCAGCCGCTGGGGCTGTACCGAGGCTTCTAAGGGCCGAACCCGGCGGCATACAAGCGTGGCGGACAGCCACAGCGCGCCTTGAGGCGACACGGTTTCGCGCTATGGAAGCCGCATGCCCCTCCAGATCCTGCAGTTCGGAACCACCGGCCAGCTCGGCGTCGAGCTCCTGCGGCAGGCGCCGGCCCACGACGTGGCCATTACCGCGCTGGGCCGCGCCGAGGCCGACCTCGCCGACCCGGCGGCCTGCGCGGCGAAGGTCCGGGCGCTGAAGCCGCACGTCGTCGTCATCGCCGCCGCCTACACCGCCGTCGACCTGGCCGAGAGCGAGACCGACCTCGCCCGCGCCGTGAACGCCACGTCGCCCGGCGCCATCGCCGCGGCCGCGGCCGAGGTCGGCGCGGCGCTGATCAACGTCTCGACCGACTACGTCTTCGACGGGGCCGGCGGCGCGCCCTACGCCGAGGACGCGCCGACCAACCCGCTGAACGCCTACGGCCGCACCAAGCTGGAGGGCGAGCAGGCCGTGGCCGCGGCCAATCCGCGCTCGCTCAGCATCCGCACCTCGTGGGTGGTCTCGCCGCACGGCAAGAACTTCGTGAAGACGATGCTGCGGGTGGCCGCCGCCGGGAACCCGCTGAAGGTCGTCGACGATCAGTCCGGTCGCCCCACCTCCGCCGCAGACCTGGCGGGGTTCATCCTGCAGGTCGCGCCCAGGCTCGCCGCCGCGAAGGCGGGCGATCCGCTGTTCGGCGTGACGCACTTCGCGAATTCCGGTGAAGTCACCTGGCGCGACTTCGCCATCGAGATCTTCGCCCAGGCGCTCGGCGACGAGGCCCCCGATGTCGGCGCCCAGCGCACCGCCGACTACGTGACACCCGCCACGCGGCCGCTTCGCGCTAGCATGGACCTTTCGCGGCTGCGCGAGGTCTACGGCGTGGCCCCGCGGCCCTGGCAGGAGGCGCTGGGCGACATCGTGGCCGAGCTGAAGGCTACTTCGACGCCTTGACCAGCTTCTCGAGCGACTTCTCCAGCCGGGCGAAGCCGGCCGTCATGCAGGCCATGATCGCCTCGGCGTCGGCGCTGGGCCCGACCGCGGCACCGGCCCTGCCCTGGCCCGCCTTCTCGCGGACGCAGGCGTAGGTCTCGCGCAGGCGCCGCCCGGAATCGATCTCCTCGGCGATGTACCAGGTCAGCAGGTTCGCGGTCATCGGGTCGAACTCGCCCTCGGCGATCCGGCGGCGGATGTCGCCGAAGGGATCGGTGTCGCGATCCTCGCGGTCGCCGATCTTCTCGAGATCGCTGATGTTGGGGTTCGCGAGCTTCGAGAGGATCTCATAGCCCTTGGGGTCAACCTTCCTGCGCAGCGAAAAGCCCAGCTCGGCGATCCGGCGGCAGAACACGTCGCCGTGGCTCGTCTCGCGGGCCGCGACCAGCCGCAGGGTGCAGGCCAAATCAGGGTCGGGCGTCACGTCGGCCCAGGCCGTGAGGTAGACCCCCGCGGCGCTCTCGGCGTTCGAGATCGCGTTCAACAGGCCCAGGTACTTGGGCTTCTGGACAGTAGCGGCTTCCATGGCGCTCCTCCTCGCCGGGCGTCTCTGCGCCCTGACGGGAGGAGGATGGTCCCGGCGCCGTAGGGGAAGGCTACGCCGGCGCGAGCCGGCTGCGCGTGCGCCCGTAGAGCAGGTAGACGACGACGCCGATCACGTTGGCGCCCAGGAAGAACAGCATGGTCTGGGTCTGCAGGCTGGAGAACAGGTAGAGGCAGCCGACGACGGTCGCCGGCGCGACCAGCCAGACCAGCGGGGTCGTGAACGGCCGCGGTAGGTCCGGCGCGCGGACCCGCAGCACCATCACCGCGAACGCCACCGCGATGAACGCAGCGAGCGTGCCGGCATTGGCGAGCGATGCGATCTCGTCCAGCGGCACGAGGCCCGCGAACACCGCCGCTATCAGGCCGGTCATGATGGTCACGGCGGTCGGCACGCCGCGGCGGTCGACGCCGGCCAGGGCGCGGGGCAGCAGGCCGTCCCGGGCCATGGCGAAGAAGACGCGGCTCTGGCCGAACATGAAGACCATGATCACCGTCGGCATGGCGACGACAGCGGCGCCGGCGATGATGGCCGCCGCCCCCGGACGACCGAGCTGCTTCAGCGCGTAGGCAAGGGGTTCCGGGCTCTTCGAGAACGGCTCGTAGGGCACCACGCCGAGCGCGCAGGCGGCGATCACCATGTAGATGACCGTGCACAGCGCCATGGAGCCGACGATGCCGATGGTCAGGTCGCGCTTGGGGTTCTTGGCCTCTTCCGCCGCCGTCGAGATGGCGTCGAAGCCGTAGAAGGCGAAAAAGATGATCGCGGCCGCGCCCATCATGCCGAACTTCTTGCCGTCGATCTCGTGGGCCCCGAACCCGAAGGGCGCGAAGGGCTCGAAGTTGGTCGCGTCGAAGTGGGGCAGCGTGAAGGCCACGAACGCGGCCAGCGCCGCGAGCTTGATGCAGACCAGCACGAAGTTGACCGTCGCGCTCTCGCGGGTGCCCAGCAGCAGCACGCCCGTGACGGTCAGGGCGATGAAGATCGCCGGCACGTCGATGACGCCATCGTTCAGGAACAGCTCGGGCACGCCGGCGCCCCGCAGGAGTCCCGAGGCATAGCCCGACCAGCCGACCGACACGGCGCTGCACACAAGCGTGTATTCGAGGATCAGGCTGACGCCGATGATCCATGCGATCGCCTCGCCGAGGGTCACGTAGGCGTAGGTGTAGGCGCTGCCGGCCTGGGGCGTCAGGCTGGCCATCTCGGCGTAGCACAGCGCGGCCCCGGCGCAGATCACGCCGGCCACCGCAAACGAGAGGATCACCGCCGGGCCCGCCAGCCCCGCGGCCACGCCGGTCAGGGTGTAGATGCCGGTGCCGATGATCGCGCCCACGCCCAGCGCGATCAGGTGCGGCCAGCCCAGGGTCGCCTTCAGGTGGTTGCCGCCATCGGCCGGCGCGCCCAGCTCAAGCGGCTTCCTGCGCGTGATGAAGCTCATGTGATCCCCTCTCCGGTCTCGCGGCGCCGGCTCTTTGAGGCGTCATTTGCGCTGAGCCGGCCCGGCCTGCCAAGCCTTGCCCCGAAACGCTTGTCGCCGGGGCGAACACACGCCAGCTTGCCGGCCTTTTCGGGGAGAGTTCGTCATGCGCCGCCACCTGATCGCCGCCTTCGCCCTGGCCCTCATGGCGGGCCCTGCGCTGGCCGACGACACCGCGATGACGAAGCTGGCCGCCGACTACGACGCCTGGCTGCTGGCCGAGGACCCGATCACCGCCGGCCGCCAGGGCGACCGCGCCGCGCTGTCGAAGCTGCCCGAGGTGACGCCCGCCTCCGACGCCCGCCGACTGGCGGCGCTGAAGGGCTTCCAGTCGCGGCTGGCCGCGATTCCCGCCCAGGGCCTCTCCGAGAACGCGGCGCTGAACCGCGGCTACATGGCCTGGGAGCTTGGCAGCCGGGTCGGTCAGATCCAGTTCGACACCGCCCGCATGCCGATCTCGTCCGACGGCGGCTTCGAGGACGTGCTGAACTACGTGGCCTCCACCACGCCGATGCGCTCGGCCGCCGACGCCGAGGCCTGGATCGCGCGGCTGGGGGCCCTGCCCGGCTACTACCGCGACAACGTCGAGAACGCCCGGCGGGGGATCAAGACGGGCTTCACCCAGCCAAAGCCCACCATCGACATCATCCTCGCCCGCGCCAAGGCCGCGGCCGCCGCGCCGATCGACGGCGACCCGCTGCTGCGCCCGTTCCGCATGCGGCCCGACACCGTGCCGGCCGAGCGCTGGGCCGCGCTCGAGGCCCGCGCGAAGGCGGTGGTCCAGGACAAGATCCGGCCCGTCCAGCGCGACTTCGCGGTCTTCATCGAGCGCGAGTACGCGCCGGCCGCCCGTAAGGGCCTGGGCGTGCGCAGCGTCCCCGGCGGCGAGGCCTACTACCGCTTCGCCGTGAAGGACTTCACCACCACCGAGAAGACGCCCGACGAGGTCTTCGCCCTCGGCCAGTCCGAGGTCACCCGCATCCGCGCGCAGATGGAAGTGACGATGCGCCAGACCGGCTTCTCGGGCGACCTCCCCGCCTTCATCGCCATGCTGCGCAAGGACCCGAGG
>NZ_DASWTE010000184.1:0-7940 GCF_036402295.1 Phenylobacterium sp. | reverse complement strand
GGGCCGGGCCGGCGGCGGCGCGGGCGGCGGCGAGGCGCTCGGCGAGGTCGCCCGCGTCGCCCTCGCCGCCCGCCTCGGCAGTCACCGCGACGAGTTGCGCCTCGTGCTCGGAGAGCTCGGCCTCGAAGCGCCCGATGAGGTCGTCGAGCGACGCGGCGCGGGCCTCCTTCAGCGCGGCCTCGCGGTCGAAGCGCTCCAGCGCCGAACGGGCCTGGGCGGCGCGCTGCTCCAGCGCCGGGGGTTCGCGCCGGGCGGTCCGCAGCGCCTCGTCGGCGGCGCGCACGCGAGCGAGCGCGGCGTTGGCGGTGTCGCGGGCGGCCTTGGCCTTCGGCTCCAGCCCTTCGATCTCGCCCTCGACCTCGGCCAGGCGGGTCTTCTGCTCCAGCCGCACGGCCGCGGGCTTGGGCGCGTCGGCGCGGGCGGTGAAGCCGTCCCAACGCCAGAGGTCGCCCTCCTTCGAAACCAGCCGGCCGCCGGGAGCGAGCCCTTTCTGGAGCCGGTCGCCGTCGGCGCGGTCCACCAAGGCCACATAGGCCAGCCGCGCGGCCAATGCGGCCGGAACCTTCACCAGCGGAGCCAGCGGCGTCGCGCCCGCGGGCCAGGTCGGCGCCGGCGCCTCGCGGCCGCCCCAGTGTGCGGGGGCTGCGGGGTCCAGCGAGGCGTCCAGGTCGTCGCCGAACGCCGCCGCCAGCGCCGCCTCGTAGCCGCGGTCGGGCGCCACCGAATCCAGCGCCGGGGCGAAGCCGCCGCGCTTGGCCTGGGCGACGAGACCGGCCAGCGCCCGGGCCTCGGCGGTCAGCCGGCCGAGCTGCTCTTCCTGCTTCCGGGCGGCCTCGCGAGCGAGCGCCTCCGCCTCGGTGGCCTTGGTGCGCTCGTCCTCGGCGACGTCCAGCGCGGCGCGGGCGGCGGCGAGCGCGGCCTCGGCCTCGTCCAGCGCGGCCTTGGCCGCATGCGCCTGCGGGTTCAGCGCCGGGCCCAGGGCCTCGCGCTCGTGCTTGGCCTGGTCCAGCGCGCGGCGGGTGCGGGCGACGCGGGTCTGCGCCTCCTCGACCCTGGCCTGGGCGGCGCGGCGCTGTGCCTCCTGGGCAGCCAGTTCCCCGGCCAGCCGTTCCACCTCCGCGTCCGCGGCGGCGCGGGCGGTCTCGGCGGCGCGGGCGGCGGCCTCCAGTTCCGGCCCGCGCTCGGGCGCGGAGGCGATCTGGCCCTCAAGCGCCTGCAGGTCCTCGGCCAGCCGCCTCAGCGCGACCTCGGCGTCCTCGGTGATGTGGGCCTCGCGGGCGCGGTCGGCGTCGATCCGTTCCACGTCGCCGGTCAGCCGCGCGAGTTCGGCGGCATGGGCCTCCTCCTCGCGGTCCAGGCGGTCCTTGTCGATGGCGAGCTTGTGCAGGATGGCCGCGGCCACCGTCTCGGCCTCGCGCAGCGGCTTCAGCGCCGCGTCCGCCTCGGTCGCCCGCGTCGTGGCGGCGGCGGCGGCGCGCGCGGTCTCCTCCACCGCGCGAATGGCGGCCTGGGATTCCGCCCGCAGCCGTTCGGCGGCAGCCTTCGCCTCGGTCCACTTCGCCACCAGCACGGCGCCCTGCAGCGCCCGGATCTCGGCCGACAGCTTCTTGTAGCGCTCGGCCTGGCGCGCCTCGCGCTTCAACCGCCCGAGGTTGGCCTCCAACTCGCGCGCGACATCGTCCAGGCGGGTGAGATTGGTCTCCGCCGCCCGCAGCCGGAGCTCGGCCTCGTGCCGGCGCGAGTGCAGGCCGGAGACGCCGGCCGCCTCCTCGAGGATCAGGCGGCGGTTCTGCGGCTTGGCGGCGATCAGCTCCGAGATCTGGCCCTGGCGCACCAGCGCCGGCGAGCTCGCGCCCGTGGAGGCGTCCGCGAACAAGAGCTGCACGTCCCGCGCGCGGACCTCGCGGCCGTTGATCTTGTAGGTCGAGCCCTCGCCACGATCGATGCGGCGGACCACCTCGATCACCGGATGGTCGTTGAACGCCGCCGGGGCCTGTCGGTTGGAATTGTCGATGGTGAGCGCCACCTCGGCGTGGTTGCGCCCGGGCCGGTTCGAGGCGCCCGCGAAGATTACGTCGTCCATCCCGCCGGCGCGCATCGCCTTGGCGGAGTTGGCGCCCATGACCCAGCGGAGCGCCTCCAGCAGGTTCGACTTCCCGCAGCCATTCGGCCCGACGATGCCCGTGAGTCCTGGCTCGATCCGGAACTCGGTCGGATCGACGAAGGACTTGAAGCCCGCGAGCTTGAGGCGCTGGAAGTGCACGGCCGGCTAGCGCCTCCCGCCGGTCTTGCCCGGGGCGGGCTTGCGCGCCTTGGCGATGGCGGCGTCCAGGTCGGCCAGGGTCGGCACGTCCTGGCCCGGAAGCATGGCGCCGTTGACGAAGAACGTGGGCGTGCTGGTCACCTTGTCCGTCTGGGTCGCGTACTCCAGCCTGGCCTCGAGCGCCTGCGACGCCTTCTCGTCGGTGATGCAGGCCTCGAACTGGGCCTCGGTCATGCCGTTGGCCTTGGCGATCTCCACGAAGATCGGCTTGATCGGCGCGCCGGGCTGCCAACGCGACTGGCTCTTGAACACTTGGTCGACCACTTGGAAGTAGCGCGCGCCGCCGTTGCAGCGCGCCATCAGGAAGCCGGCCGCCGCCACGTTCGCCGGCGCCGTCAGCAGTTCGCGGATCGTGAAGTAGACCCGGCCGGTGTCGATGTACTTCTTCTTGAACGCCGGGAAGACCTGCTCGTGGAAGTGCGCGCAGTGCGGGCAGGTGAGCGACAGGTACTCGACGACATGCACCGGCGCCTTGGGGCTGCCCAGGTTCATGTCGCCCGGCGCGGCCTTCACCGCGGCCCCGGCAGGCGCGACCATCACCGCAGCGCCGGCGGCGGCGCCCGCGATGGTCGCGCGGCGGGTGAGCGCCGTCACTTCTTCGAGGCCTCGGCCACGGCGGCGTCCAGTTCCTCCATGGTCATCTCGCCTTCCTTCACCTTCTTGCCGTTGAAGAAGAAGGTCGGCGTCGAGCTGATGTTGGTGTCCTTGATGGCCTTCTCGACCCGGGCGTTGAGGGCGGCGGCCGCCTTCTCGTCCGAGACGCACTTGTTGAACTGGTCCTCGGTCATGCCGGCCGACTGGGCCACCTTCAGCAGCGTGCCGCGGGCGTCGCCGGTGCGGTACATCTCTTCCTGGCTGTGGAAGAGGGCGTCGACGACGCTGAAATACTTGTCCTTGCCGGCGCAGCGCGCGGTCAGGAAGCCGGCGGCGGCGATCGCCTCGGGCGGGGTCAGGAACTCGTGCAGGGTGTAACGCACCTTGCCGGTGTCGATGTACTTGGCCTTGAAGCCCGGGAAGACGTCGATGGCGAAGCGGCCGCAATGGCTGCAGGTGGTGGAGGCGTACTCCTCCATGTGCACCGGCGCCTTCGGGTCGCCCATGGTCATGGCGTCGGCCGAGGCGGCCGCGCCGCCACCGGCCTTGTTGCAGCTTGCCAGCGTCAGGGCCGCGCCTGCGGCGGCGGCGACCATCAGGAGACGACGGCTGAGGTTGGACATCGAGGACCTTCCGGAGGTTCTGAACAAAGGATTAAAGCGCGATTCCCACGCGCCGCGAGCCACCCTCTCGAAAGGGCGGCGGCGGGCAATTGCCGATTAGACCGCGGCGGTTTCGTGTCAACCTTGGCCGTGGCGCTTCAGAACGCCGCGCCCGAGCGCCAGGAGGGCGTCCTTGAGCCGTCCCTCGGGGGCCTGCGCCAGACCCTCCGTGAGCTTCGCCTCGGCGGCAGCATCCAGCGGCTGGGCGCGGCGGCGGGGCGCCGGCGGCTGTTCGGCGCGGTGCAACGGGCCCTGCACGATGCGCAGCTTCTGTACCGCGTCCGGCCCCAGGAACAGGTTCACCCGCGCCAGAATCTCGTGCGCCTGGTGCTGGATGATCGCGGCGGAAGGCCCCGCCACGCGGATCTCCAGCGACGAGGGCCCGCCGTTGCGGCCGCGGACCAGCTTCACCGGCTCGGTGCGCCGGGCGATCTCGGGCCCGACCACCTCGCGCCAGCGGGCCGTGAGCGCGCCTGCGCCCTGGCCGTACTTGGCGTCGAGATCCTTGATGTAGCGCGTCAGGCCCCGGCCCGCGGGCGGCGGCGGCCGGGCCTGTGGTCGCGTGCGCTTGGCGGCCAGGATGGCGCGGGCTTCCTCGAGCGTGGGGAGGGGTCTGCGGGACACGGCGCCACCCTACCGCGGCGTCGCAGCGGGTGGTAGGCGGGTGCGGTGACGCACGACACGCTCCGCGCCCAGCTCCTCGCCTGGTACGACGCCAATGCCCGCGACCTGCCCTGGCGCGTGGGGCCGGCGGAGCATGCCGCAGGCGTGCGGGCCGATCCTTACCGCGTGTGGCTGTCCGAGGTGATGCTGCAGCAGACCACCGTGCCGCATGCCGCGCCCTACTTCCTGAAGTTCACGGCGACCTGGCCGACCGTCTCCGACCTGGCTGCAGCGCCCGACGCCGACGTCATGGCCGCCTGGGCGGGGCTCGGCTACTACGCCCGCGCCCGCAACCTGCTGGCCTGCGCCCGCGCCGTGGCGACGGAGCACGGCGGCGTCTTCCCCGACACGGAGGGAGGCCTGCGCGCGCTGCCGGGGCTCGGGCCGTACACGGCCGCGGCGGTGGGCGCGATCGCCTTCGACCGGCCGACCAACGTGGTCGACGGCAACGTCGAGCGGGTGATGGCGCGCCTGTTCGCCGTCGATGAGCCCCTGCCCGACGCCAAACCCGAGCTGAAGCGTCTGGCCGCCGGCCTAGTGCGCGACGACCGGCCCGGCGACTGGGCCCAGGCGCTGATGGACCTCGGCGCCACCGTCTGCCGCCCCAAGGCGCCGCTCTGCGACCGCTGCCCGATCTCGGCCCACTGTGCGGCGCTGGCGGCCGGCGCGCCGGAAACCTACCCGCGCAGGGCCGAGAAGGCCGTCCGGCCGCACCGCCACGGCGTCGCCTATGTGCTGACCCGCGGCGACGAGGTGGCGCTGGTGCGCCGCCCGCCGAAGGGCCTCTTGGGCGGCATGCTGGCGCTCCCAACCACCGACTGGCGGGCCCAGCGGTGGGACGACGCCGAGGCGGTGCGGCACGCGCCCGCCAAGGCGGCATGGCGCGGCGTGGGCGAGGTGGAGCACGGCTTCACCCACTTCACGCTCACCCTGCGCCTGCTGCGCGCCGAGGGCGACGCGTCCGGGGTGATCTGGAGCCCCCGCCGCGACCTCGACGCCCTGCCCAGCGTGTTCCTCAAGGCGGCGCGGGCGGGGCTCACGAACCTGCTCTGACCGCGCAAGCCGCTAGTTCGCGACCGCCTTCTCCACGCCCTCCAGCATCGTCGCCCAGGTCTTCTCATACTGCGCCTTGTGCTCGCGGTCGGCGTCGGTGACCGAGCCGTCGGCGTTGGCCTGAGTGATGACGACCTCGGTCCCGCCGTCCTTCGGCGCGACCTCGACCGTTACGAGGTGCTTCTGGCCCTGTCCGCCGCTCTGGTGGGTGTAGCTGAAGCACTTGCCGGGCTCGAAAGAGCGCACCTCGCCCGTGTCCTCGAACGGCTTGCCGCCGAACTGGCCCTTCATCGTGATGGGCGAGCCCACCTTCCAGTCGGTCTCCACGTCCGCGCCCATCATGTAGGCCTTCATGCCCGCCTTGGACGTGAGCGTGTCCCACACCTTCTCCGGCTTCGCCGGGATCACCCGCGAGGCCTGCGCTGTCGCCTTCATGGCCGCCTCCTAACCTTGATAGGCGACCAAACGCGGAACGGCGGCGAAAGGCTTCAGTCGACCTCGGGCCGCAGCGGCGGACCGGACGGGCCGTAGGGCCAGCTGCGGTAGGGCCGCCGCAGCACCGGCACGCCCAGCTCCTTGGCCACCGCCACCAGCACGTCGGGGCTGAAGCAGTAGAGCCGCAGGCGCGAGACGCCGCCCTCGCCCATCTCGAAACGCCAGACCTCGTTCAGGCCCTCGACGCCGTCCTGGGTGCGGAAGCCGATCGCCACCGGCTCGCCCTGAACGACCGCCACCTCCCAGCGCGGGGCGTCGTGCAGGCCGAACTGCGGGGCCACGAAGTGGGCGTGCTCGACCGTGGTCTTTCCGACCTCGTACCCGTCAAACGTCGGCCCGCCGCTCATGTCCACCGTGACGTCGGCCAGGCAGAGCGCGCGGATGGCGTCGAAGTCCTTGGCGGTCAGCGCGGCGACGAAGCGGTCCACCACCTCGCGCGGCGTGGCCCACGGCGACGGCGGCGCGGCCTGGGCGGCCCTGAGGCGCGCGCGGCCGCGGGAGAGCGCGGCCTTTACCGCGCCCACGGTGGTCTTCAGCATGCTGGCGGTCTCCTCCAGCGAGAAGTCGAGCACCTCGGCCAGCAGCACCGCCGCCCGCTCCCGCGGCGCCAGGTGCAGGAAGAGGCCGTTGGCGGCGGCGCGCACGTCCACGACCTGGCTCGCATCGTCGGCGGGCGGCGGCGCCTCGGCCTCGACGGCCGCGGCGTGCGCCCGCTCCAGACTGGCGCGGCGCAGGCGGTCGATCCACAGGTTGGTGGCCGCGCGGATCAGGTAGGCCCGCGGGTGGGTGAGCTGCGCGTTGACCTTGCCCAGCTGGGCGAACGTCTTCGCCAGCACGTCCTGCACGAGGTCCTCGCCATCCCAGACGTTGCCCGTCAGCCCGCAGCAGTAGCGGAACAGGTCGGGCCGGAGCGGCGCGAGGTCGTCGATGAATTTCCGCCAGCCGCCCTGGACCTCCTCCTGGACGGCGAATGCTCCGGTCTCGTCGGCCATGCCGATCCCCTTCTAGCCAATGCGACCTAAGACGGACGGGGACGCGAAAAGGATACGCGGGAACTTTAGGGTCTGGGCGCGCGCGGGAACACGAAACTGAGCGTCACCAGCGCCGTCAGCGACATGGCCAGCGCAGCGGCGGGGATGGCGGGCACCCCGAAGCTCGCCAGGGCGGCCCCGCCCATCGTCGAGCCCAGCGCCTGGCCCATGGCGAACACCGAGCCGTTCAGCGCCAGCGCCACCGGGGCGCCGTCGGTCATCTGGATCAGCCGCGACTGCGTGACCGGCGAGATCGAGAACAGCGCCGTCGCCGCCAGGAAGACGGCGGCCAGCACCAGCCCGTCGACGGCCAGGCCGTGCGGCAGGACGTGGTGGGTCGCCGACAGGTGCAGGGTCATGGCCACGCCTTGCAGCGCAATGCACTGGAGCACCCAGGCCTTGCCCGCGCCCCGGTCGGCGGCCCGCCCGCCCAGCCACAGGCCCGCGGCGGCGCCGAAGCCGATCATCGACTGGAAGATCGCGACGCCGGCCCCGGTCACGCCCGTCCCCACCCGCACGATCGGCGCGATGTAGAGGTTCAGCGTCATGTTGGCGGCGAAGGTCAGGAAGCTGGTCAGGTAGAGGGGCCAGATGCCGTCGAGCTGCAGCCTGCCGCCTTCGCGCTTGGGCGGCGCCGGCACGCTGGGCAGGAACACGGCGACGGCCGCCAGGGCGACGGCGGCCAGGATCGCGGCCACGACGAAGGTCGCCCGCCAGCCGAACATCGCCCCGGCGACGCTGCCGATCGGGATGCCGACCACGAACGCCAGGGTCATGCCGCCCGACACCATCGCCAGCGCCGAGCCGCGCCGCTCGGGGGGAACCAGCGACGCCGCTGCTACACTGGCGGCCGGCCCCGACATGGCGCCCGCGACACCCGCCAGGGCGCGGACCACGAGCAGGGTCTCGAAGTTGGGTGCGATGGCGCAGGCCAGATGCAGAACGAGGCCGATCACCAGGCCCAGGATCACCACGAACCGCCGGTCCATGCGGCCGAGACCCCAGGCCACGACCGGGCCCAGCACCGCCGAGGTCAGGACGTAGGCGGTCTGCAGCTGGCCGGCCACGGCGGTAGAGACCCCGAGGTCCGCCGCCATCGGCTCGATGAGGCCTGCGAAG
>NZ_DASWTE010000183.1:0-4190 GCF_036402295.1 Phenylobacterium sp. | reverse complement strand
AGCGTGCGCGGCGGCGCAAACCATGGCATCCGATGGCCATGACCCAACGGATCGCCGTCGGGCCTGCAGAGGACCTGGCCTGATGGCCATCGAGGTTACGCCCGAGATCAGCCTCGAGGACGACGAGGTGCAGGTGCGCGCCGTCCGCGCCTCGGGCCCGGGCGGGCAGCACGTCAACAAGGTCTCGACCGCGATCGAGCTGCGATTCGACGTCCGCGGGTCGCCCTCGCTGACGCCCTACGTCCAGGCGCGGCTGGAAAAGCTGGCCGGCAGCCGGCTGACACTGGACGGAGTGCTGGTCCTCGTCGCCCAGTCGCGCCGGTCTCAGGAGATGAACCGGCAGGAGGCGCTGGAGCGCCTATTCGATCTCATCCGCAAGGCCGCCGAGCCCCCGCCGCCGCCACGCAAGAAGACCAAGCCAACCTACGCCTCGAAGCTGCGTCGCCTCGAGGGCAAGTCCAAGCGCTCGAACGTGAAAGCGATGCGGGGAAGGCCCAGCGGCGACGACTAGGTCGTCGCCGCATGTCAGAAGAGAGGAGTTGGGGCGACGACTAGTCCGTGGTGTCGTCGACCTCGGCGCCGGGAGCGTTCTTCTTGATGCTCTCGATGGCGTTCTTGGCGCCGGACTTCGAGGAATAGCCCTCGGTCGAGAACATGACTTCGCTGTTGTATTTGAAGCGGACCCGGAACTCACCGGCCTTGTCCTTGTAGATCTCGAACTTGTGGGCCATTGGCGCCTTCCTCGATGGTCCCCCGACCATTCCCCAAGGATAGGATCAGGGGCCGCGGTCCGGTCAAGCCGCCCGGATGCGTGACTCTGGCAAGGTTTGGCCGCATTCGCCTATAAGGTGCCGCCATGCTCGCCCTCCGACATACCGCTCCCCTGATGGCCGTGATGGCCGTCGCCCTCTCCGCCTGCGCGCCGACGATGGGCCCACCGCCGCCCGGCCGCAGCTCGCCGCCGCCGCCCGTGAGCGGCAGCGCCGCGTTCAACGCCGGGGACTTCGCCTGGTCGCAGCGGTCGGGCGGCAACATCATCGCCGGCAAGGTGGCCTATCGGCAGGGAACCACCCGCTACACCTGCGCGGGCTCCACCGTCGTGCTGACGCCGGAGACGGCGTGGTCCAGCCGCCGGATGGCAGCCCTCTACGGCTCGGCCGAGCGCGCCGCCCTGCCTTCGGACGAGGTGCGCCGGCGCACCCCCACCGCCCCGGCGGGTGACGCTGGCCCATACGTGAAGCGCACGACCTGCGACGAGGCCGACCAGTTCGCGTTCGGGGGCCTGCCCGACGGCGCCTGGTACGCCATCACCATCGCCCGGCCCGTGGGCGCGCCGAACGGCGGCACCGTCGCCCTGATGCGCCGCGTGGTCGTGCGCGGCGGCCGGACCGTGCCGCTGGCGATGTAGCGAAAAGGCCCGCCGCTCGCGCGACGGGCCTTTGGTCAATGCACCTTGGCGCGGCCGATCTCCAGGCCCGCGTCGCCGCCGGAGTGGACGTCGATGACCGCGCCGTCCTCCAGCCCGCCCTCGAGCAGCTTTCGCGCGATCGGGTCGATCAGCTCCTTCTGGATCACCCGCTTCAGCGGACGGGCGCCGTAGACGGGGTCGTAGCCGCGGTCGCCCAGCCAATGCAGGGCCGCGTCGTCCAGGCTGAGCGACATGCGCCGGTCGGACAGCAGCTTCTCCACGCGCTGGAGCTGGATCTTCACGATGTTGTCCATCTCGGAGCGGCCCAGGCGCTTGAAGAGGATGATCTCGTCGATCCGGTTCAGGAACTCGGGCCGGAAGTGGTGGCGCACCACGTCCATGACGCCGGGGCGGGCCTTCTCCACGTCGTCGCCGTCGGCGAGGTTCGCGAGATACTCCGACCCCAGGTTCGAGGTCATGATGATCAGCGTGTTGCGGAAGTCGACCGTGCGGCCCTGGCCGTCGGTCAGGCGGCCGTCGTCCAGCACCTGCAGGAGCACGTTGAACACGTCGGGGTGCGCCTTCTCGACTTCGTCGAACAGCACCACCTGGTAGGGCCGGCGGCGCACGCTCTCGGTCAGCGCCCCGCCCTCGTCGTAGCCGACGTAGCCGGGGGGCGCCCCGATCATGCGGCTGACCGAGTGCTTCTCCATGTACTCGCTCATGTCGAGCCGGCTGATCGCGTGCTCGTCCGAGAACATGAACTCGGCGAGCGCCTTGGTGAGCTCGGTCTTGCCGACGCCCGTGGGGCCCAGGAACAGGAACGAGCCGATCGGCCGGTTCGGGTCCTGCAGGCCGGCGCGGGCGCGGCGCACGGCGTCGGAGACGGCGGCGAGCGCCTCCTCCTGGCCAACCACGCGCTTCCTGAGGCCGTCCTCCATGCGGAGCAGCTTCTCGCGCTCGCCCTCGAGCATCTTCTCGATCGGCACGCCGGTCCAGCGGCTGACGACGGCGGCGATCTGCTCGGCGTCGACCACCTCGGGGGTGAGCTGCTCGTCCTGGCCTTCCGCCGCCTCGGCCTCGGCCAGCACCTTCTCGAGCTTGGGGATCTCGCCGTAGCTGATCTCGGCGGCGCGCTGCAGCTCGCCGCGGCGCTGGGCGGCGACCAGCTCGGCCTTCAGCCGATCCATGGCCTCGCGGGCCTGGGCGGCGGATGAGACCTTCTCCTTCTCGGCCTTCCAGCGGGCGGTCATCTCGGCCGACTGGCCCTCGAGGTCGTCCAGCTCCTCCTCGAGCTTCTCGAGGCGAGCCTTCGACGCGGCGTCGGTCTCCTTCGACAGCGCCTCGCGCTCGATCTTCAGCTGCACG
Organism: Phenylobacterium sp.; assembly: GCF_036402295.1. Lineage (GTDB taxonomy): Bacteria > Pseudomonadota > Alphaproteobacteria > Caulobacterales > Caulobacteraceae > Phenylobacterium. The sequence continues at coordinate 1,414 of NZ_DASWTE010000183.1, read as the reverse complement.
GCGCGGCGGTCGATCTCGTCCAGCTCCTCAGGCTTGGAATCCACGGCCATGCGCACGCGGCTGCCGGCCTCGTCGACGAGGTCGATGGCCTTGTCGGGCAGGAAGCGGTCGGTGATGTAGCGGTTCGACAGCGTCGCAGCGGCGACGATGGCCGAGTCCGAGATGCGCACGCCGTGGTGCACCTCGTACTTCTCCTTCAGGCCGCGCAGGATCGAGATCGTGTCCTCGACCGTGGGCTCGTTCACGAACACGGGCTGGAAGCGCCGCGCGAGCGCGGCGTCCTTCTCGACGTTCTTGCGGTACTCGTCGAGCGTGGTGGCGCCGACGCAGTGCAGTTCGCCGCGCGCCAGCGCCGGCTTCAGCAGGTTGGAGGCGTCCATCGCCCCCTCACTCTTCCCGGCGCCCACCAGCGTGTGCATCTCGTCGATGAACAGGATGATCGAGCCCTCGGCGGCCGTGACCTCGTTCAGCACGGCCTTCAGCCGCTCCTCGAACTCGCCGCGGTACTTCGCGCCCGCGATCAGCGAGCCCATGTCGAGCGACAGCAGCTTCTTGTCCTTTAGCCCCTCGGGAACGTCGCCGTTGACGATGCGCAGGGACAGGCCCTCGACGATGGCGGTCTTGCCGACGCCCGGCTCGCCGATCAGCACGGGGTTGTTCTTCGTACGGCGCGACAGAACCTGGATGGTTCGGCGGATTTCCTCGTCACGGCCGATCACCGGGTCGAGCTTGCCGTCCCGGGCGGCCTGGGTGAGGTCGCGGGCGTAGCGCTTCAGCGCATCGTAGCCCTCCTCGGCCGACGCCGAGTCGGCCGTGCGGCCCTTGCGCACCGCCACCGCGGCGTCCTCCAGCCCCTTCGCCGTGACGCCGGCGTCCTTGAGGACCTTGGCCGCCTCGCCGCCTTCCTTGGCCAGCGCGATGAGCAGGCGCTCGGTAGTGACGAACGCGTCGCCGGCCGCCTTGGCGCCGGCCTCCGCCTCGGCGAACACGCGCGCCGTCTCGGGCTTCATGTAGAGCTGGCCCGAGCCGCCCTCGACCTTGGGCGTGCGGCCAAGCCCCGCCTCCACGGCCTTGTCCACCTCGTCGGGCCGCCCGCCGGCGCTCTGGATCAGCGCGCGGGTCAGGCCGTCGCGCTCCTCGAGCAGGACCTTCAGGATGTGTTCGGGCGCGAGGTGCTGGTGGCGTCGGGCGAGCGCAAGGCTCTGCGCCGACTGGATCGCCTGCTTGGCGCGGTCGGAGTAGATGTCGATGTTCATTCGGTCCCCACAAAGGCGGAACTCGGAAGCCGCCCTCTTCGAAGCACGGCGCCCGGCTCACTCGATGTAGTGTGGCAGATGAGCCACACAAGGACCTTGCGCGGGATCAAGGCCCCGGCGGATTGTGCTTCTCGACGAAGGCCATGGTGGCTTCCAGC
>NZ_DASWTE010000182.1:0-18819 GCF_036402295.1 Phenylobacterium sp. | reverse complement strand
GCGCGGAAGTTCCAGCCGTGGCCGTGGTAGTCGGCGAACTGGGTGTCCTTCAGCTTCGGATTGAGGCCGAACACCTCGCGCAGAAAGTCCAGGTCCGCCCACTTGCCGCGCGGCGCAGCGCCCTCGGGATTGCGGTCGAGGACCTTCCGCATCTCCTCGCTGGTCGGATACTTCTGCTTCTCCGGCCACATGGCGGGCGCATCGGACTCGTAGTCCCACATCGTGTAGCCGAGGTAGGTGTTCACGAACATGTTCGGCTGGTGCATGTGGCAGTTCATGCACTGGGCCGTGGGGATCGCGCGGGTGAAGTAGTGCTTGATCGGGTGGCCCGGCTCGTCCTTCGGGATCGTCGGGTCGGCCTGGTCGCTGGTCCCGTCGCGGCCGTACTTCGCCCAGCTCATGCTGGCGTGCGGCTGGCGATTGTTCGCATAGACCACGTGGCAGCCCGCGCAGCCGGACGAGCGATAGTCGCCCGGTTGGTCGTTGGTGCCCATGAACCACATGAAGGGATCGTTCAGGCGGGTCTTGTGGATGTTGAGCAACGGGATCGCGGCGCGCAGGCCGGTGCCCGGGCCGCGGTTCGACTGGCGGATGTCGGGCCGGCCGGGCTCTTCCAGGCGCTGGATGGCGCCCAGCGAGTTGGGCAGGCCCACCTCGGCGAACTGGCTGTTGATGTTGCGGCCGCCGCGCTCGAACACGCGGAAGATGTCGCCGGGCGGTGTCACCTGCCAGGTCGGGGCCGGATAGAGCGTCGGCAGCGCGCCGCGCTTGGCCTCCGCAGGCGTCACGGTGCCATGAGGATTGCCCGGCGACAGCACCCGCGCGGGCTCGCCGTGGGCGGTGTAGGCCTCGCCCAGGACGTAGTTCTTATAGGGCAGGATGCCGTTGTTGTAGGACGCGCCGCCGAAGAACATTGCGCCGGTCGCCATCAGCGAGCGCTCGGCCTTCTCGATGATCTCGATGTGGCAGGCGCCGCAGGCCTGGCGGGCCACCCGGTAGTCCGACGGGTTCACGAAGCGGATGTACTCAGGCGCTTCCTTGTTCAGGAGCGTGTAGCTCTGCTTCGGATTGGCCGAGCTCGGCCAATGCCAGGTGTGCGGATACTTCGGCAGCACGTGGGCCTTGTCGCGCAGCGCCACGTACTGGCCGTCGGTCTTGGCCAGGCCCGCCGGCGCGATGACGTTGGCGTCGCCGCCGTGGCACGAGGCGCAACCCAGCTTCACCGCCTGCGACAGGTGCATGGTCTTGGCGTCGGACTCGGCGTGGCACGAGACGCAGCCCTGGCTGGCGGCGTCGACCTCCTCGTCTGTCATGCCCAGCTTCGCAGCCGGCGCAGCCACGTACGTGCGCTTGACGGGCTTCTCGGCCTCGCTGGCGCGCAGGGACCCAGATCCGAACAGGGAAAGGGGCGCAAGCACGGTCAGCGCGACGAACGCCCCCATCCTTAGCCATTTCATCCCTGATTTCAGCATCTTGCCCCTAGAAGGTGAGAATTGCGTTGAGCAGGATCGAGTAGTAGCGATCGTGGCGGCCCGTGTTGGAGAACAGGTCCTTGAAGCCCTTGCCCGCGTCGAACACCGCGGCCGAGGCGCGGAACACGATGTTCTGGGTCATGTGCGGCCGCCAGATCGTCGAGACCGAGGCGTCCCAGCCCAGCGACTTCGGGATCGAGCCCTCCTGGCGCAGCGCCTGGACGATCGCGGTGTTGGCCATGCCGATGTGCTGGATGTTGGTCGAGATGCGCAGCTCGGGCAGTACGTCGAAGTCCGCGCCGCCGCCGAACACCACGGTGCCCGGGTTGTTGAAGTTGGACTGCCCCTCCTCCTTCGAGGACCGCAGGCTGTTCAGGATGCCGTTGCGCCCGTTGACCCCGATCACCCGGCCGCCGCCCGCGAACGGGATCGTCTGGCGGATCCAGTAGCTGGTGTCCGAGCCGGCGAACTGCGGGTTCTCGAAGATGGCGTCGAAGCCGCGCTCGCGATTGTCGTAGGGGTTCTTGTCGCCCGAGGCGTAGAGGCCCTGCAGGCGCACCCGGATCCAGTCGAAGTCGATCGAGGGCTCGGCGGCCACGAAGTAGCTGCGGATCTTCGCCTTGCGGCCCGTGAAGATGTTGTTCCGGTCTTCGCCCAGCGCGTAGTAGGCCGAGGCGGTCAGGTTGATCCGCCCGATGCGGCCGTCGGCGTTGTAGCCCAGGTAGGTGACGTCGTAGTCGCGGCCGCGCAGGTTCCCGATCAGCGCCGGCCGCACCGGGAAGCCGTTGTGGTCGACCTGGATCTCGTTGGCCTCGCGGTTCCGGTTGTGGACCACGGTGAGCTGCGACGTCAGGCCGGGCAGCGGCAGGTCCTGGCGGTAGACGTTGGCCACGAAGACGTAGTCGTCGCGGATCCGCTGGGTCACGTCGTTGAGGCCCGAGTTGGTGTCCTTCTCGATCCGCCAGAAGGCCGCCAGGTTGTACTGGAAGCGGTTGTTGTCACGGTTGCCGAACAGGCGGACGCCCAGTTGGTTGTCCTGGAACAGGAAGCCGCGGAAGTCGGTGGAGAACGGCTGGATGCCCACCCGCAGGCTGTCGAAGTCGTAGCGGTCCGACACGTTGCGCAGGTGATAGTCGAGGAAGACTTCCTGCACGCCCACGAAGGCGTCGTTGCGGTGGGTCTTCTTCGACGGCTCGACGTGCAGGACACGCTTCTCGGGCACGTCGACGTAGTTGTCCTGGAACGCCAACGCGACGCGGAACTCGTACTCGGGCGGCTTATAGGCCGTGGAGCCCTTGATGATCGAGGCGCCCACGATGAACGTCTGGGCCAGCACCAGGCTGGTGTCGCGGCCGAAGATATCCAGGCTGCCGGGACGCGAGGTGGTCTGCACCGACACCGGGATCGGGAAGGTGCGCGGCTCGACCACGGTGTCCGAGACGCCGGTGAGGGCGAAGAACAGGTCGTGCGTCCCCTTGATGGGGATGTCGCCCTTCAGGAAGTTCTGGTTGTAGGGGTCCCACCAGCGCGGCTTGGTCACGCCCAGCGCGCCGGCCAGGCGCCAGCGGTCGGGGACCGGGAACTCGTCGTGCGGGAAGGCCTCCGGCGGCGGCGCGCGCACGGCGCCCGGATTGTCCTGCACGACGGGCGGCGGATAAGTCGGGATGCGGCCGGGCCGGCGGCGGCCCTCCAGCGGCTTGTCGTCGGCGGGGACGGGCTCACTCTCGGGCGGCGGGCCGGTCTCCGCGGCCGGCGGCGGCGTGGGGGCCGGAGCCGGCGCCGCGTGCTGGCCGTGTTCCTGGTCCAGAGCCGCCAGCTGGAAGCTGCCGCCGCGGGCCAGGATGTCGTCGATGGTCAGCACCTGGCCCTCGCCGCGCGCGCCGGCCTGCGCCTGGCCCGCGAGGGCGGCGAAGGCGGTGAGCGCGATGAGCGAGACCTGGCGGCGCATGCCTATTTCCCCTGACACGCGTTCTGGTCGGTGGTGTCGAGGAACGGCGCGAACGGGCAGCCGACGTAGCGCAGCCGCGCCGGCGCAGTCGGTCCCACGACCAGCGTGTCGGCGCGGATGGCGGTCGGGGCGTTACCGACCGCGCCGCCAACCTTCAGGCCGCCGTTGTGCACGCCGAGGAAGGAGATCATGTCGTCCTGGTCGATGCCGTCACCCGACACGCCGATCGCGCCGACCTGCCGGCTCCCGCGGAAGATCGGCACGCCGCCCGGGAAGATCTGGATGCCGTTCTGAAGGCGGTTCTGACCGGGCGCGACATCGGGCAGGAAGGTGCAGCGCTGGGCCGTGTCGGTGGCCGATGCGCCGGTCAGGAAGCTCAGGTGCTGGCCGACATTGCCGATGATCAGGGCCGACTGCAGGCCGGTCGACAGCGGGCTCCACTGGGTGATCGGCCGCGAGAACGGACCGTTCGGTCGGCCGACCTCGCCATCGGGATAGTAGGGCCGCGCCAGGTTGCCGATGGTGCGCGCTCCGAACGCGGTCTTGCCGGTCAGCGCGGTCGGGTCCGCGAAGAAGTCGCGGGTCTTCTGCACGAAGCTGCGCACGTCGGCGCTGGGGTCGGCGCCGAGTTCGGCGGCGGCGAACGACGCGGAGAAGAAGTTGGCCGAGCGCGCCTTCTGGGCCGACACGTCGATGCCAAACACTGGCGCGTCGGGCGAGCGGACGAGGCCCAGGATCTGGCCGCGGGTATCGACCACGGTGATCGAGACCTCTGCGCGGCTGTCCAGCGGGCGGCGGATCTGCGCGCGCGCCCGGCTCATGATGGTGAAGGCCTCCTCCAGGATCGCCCGGACCTCAGCCTGCGACAGCGGCGTCAGGCCGTCGGCGCCGTCGGTTCCCGCGCGGATCGGGAAGCGGCCTGCGCCTGCGCCGTCGGTCAGCACCATGGCGCCGGCGATCGAGAACTCGGGGGCGCTGGCCAGGCGCAGGCCCGAGGCCTCCGTGCCATAGGCCTGGCCCGCGAGCGCGCCGGCGCCGGCGTAGTAGCCGGTCACCGCGGTGAACGCGCCTGTCCCCGCCGGCAGGGTCGCGAAGGCCGGCGCGCTGGACGGCGTCGTGCGCAACGTGCCGGCGCTGGCGTCGGAGAAGCGCAGCGAGGTGCCGTCGACCGTCACCCGCTCGGCGCGAATCTCTTCCGGCGCGGCGAACCCCGTGGCGGCGGCGAAGGCGATCGCCTCCTCGGCGTCGTCCTCGATGTCCAGGATGTTCTGGTCGAAGCCGTAGTCGCCGTCGGCCATGATTCCGACGCCGCCCACCAGCACGCCGCCCTTGTAGAGCGGGAAGCCGCCGGCGTCGGCCGAGAGCCCCAGCGGCGAGCGGCGCGGGCCGGTGACGTTGGCCGCCGTGCGAGTCGTGACGTCCGAGCACGGCAGCGACGAGAACTGCACGCCGAACAGCGGCCCGCTCTCCAGGCCCACCGTAGAAGGGGCTGGCGGGAAGTGCTCCTGCACGATCTGGCTGGCGGTGCGGGTCGAGAACGCGTTGCCGCCAGATGACAGGTAGGCGCCGGTGATCGCCTTGGCGATGGCCGCGCCGGTGGCCGGCACGGGGACGCCCTGGGCGTCGGTGTTGATGCCCGTCGGGCCTGGCCGCAGGGTCGCGGTCGCCCGCGCGCCGGTCATCGAATAGACGGCCAGGACGTTGCCCACCCGGTCGGTCACCGCGATCACGGCCGGCAGGTTGCGGGCGCGCGCCTCTGCCACCGCCTGGGCGATGATCTGCTGCACATCGGCGGTCGTCAGGGCCTGCGGCGCGGGCAGTGTGTAGACGCCTGCGGGCGTGCCACCGCCGGGTGGAGGCGTCGTGGGCGGAGGGGTCGTGCCGCCACCCCCGCCTCCACCGCCGCCGCCGCAGGACGCCAGCGCCAATGCGGCCAGGAACGCGGCCGGACGGGCTAGGCGCTTCATCTCAGGGACCTCGCGGCCTGGGCGACCTGGGACAGCGAGGCGCGGAAGGCCTCCGGGCGGTAGGCGTTGGGATCGCGCACCTGGGCGTAGGCGCGGTCGAGGTTCGGGCGGATGCGGTCGACCGCACCGCGGTCGGCCTGGCCCGCGGCGACCAGCGCGTTCAGCAGGGTGTCGGCGGCCATGACCGCCTGGGCGCTACCCGTGTAGTCGGTGTAGCGGCGCGAGATCTCGCCCTGCAGGATCAGGTCCACCATCGCCAGCGTCTCGGCGCGCGAGAAGGTGCGGGCCGCGAATGCGTCCGACAGCGCCCGCGCAGTGCCGGCCAGCTTGGCCGCCGCGCGGAAGGACTCGTTGCGGTCGCGGGCCAGCGCGGCATGGAAGGCGCGGCTGTCGGCGTCGAGCCGGCTCGCCAGGCCCGGCGCGGTCACGCGCGCCGCGGCCGAGAGCATGATCATGTTCTCGTCGTTGAACGGCGGCGTCCCCGCCGGGATCGGGCGGCCCGGGTTGGCCTGCCACTGCGGGCGCGCCTTCGGATCGTCGGAGATCTGGCGGTGACAGCTGTGGCAGTCGAAGAAATAGAGCTCCGGGAAGGCGCCGCGGCCGCGACCCTGTTCGCCGTAGAGGGTCAGGGCCCGCTCCAGCGCCATCGCCTGACCGACCGCCCAGGTCTTCACGCCGCCCGCATGGCCCTTGCGCTTCACATAGTCGGCGTCGACGTCCCAGTGCTGCTGCAGGCTGGAGAACAGGTCGAGCTCGAATGCGACGCGCGGGTGGCCGGCGGCCATGATCTCGTGACTGACGAACTGGCCCTGGCGCGACCCGCCGAAATGGCAGTCGAGGCAGACGCCGGCGCGGACCTTGGGATTTTCGAGGGCGCGCATGCCGCGCGCGACGTTGTTGGCATGGGTGCCGCCGACCGCGCGGTGGCTGGCCAGCCAGTTGCGCGAGCCGCCGTGGCAGGACTCGCAGCTGACGCCATCGCTGACCTGGAACTTGGCGCCGCGCAGCGACGCCGGCGTCGGATCCGCGTGGCATCCCAGGCACTGCCGGGCCACGCCGTCGTTGTTGAGGCCCATCCGGCGGATGATGGATTGGCCACGCCCCTCGTAGAGCACCCTGTAGGCGCGGCTATGGGCGCCCGCGACGCTCGACGGGTCCTGCCAGGTGATCAGCTCGTTCTGGCGGACGTTCACGCCCGAATCGACCTGACGGCTGTGGCAGCTGGAACCGGCGCACGAAGCGACGCCTTCGTGCACCGCGGCCGTCGCTGGGTTCTCGGTGGCGGCCGTGGCCGTGCGGCCAGCGCTCAGGGCGAACGCCGCGACGACGGCCGCAACCGTCGCACAAAGCGCGCCGACAACTCCCGACGCTCGTGCTCCCCCCATTGGCCCTCCCCCGGCGCAGTGGTGCTTGCAGTCTTAGCGGCCCCGCACACGCGAGGGTAGCCTGAATAAGGCGCAAATCGGTCGAAATCCAACTGCGGCGCCCGATCCTTGAGCGGTCAGGTTAGCCCGGAGTCTCCGCTTAACAACACGTTCTGCGAAAGGTAAGACGGAACGCAGTTGGTTTGGGGGTGCGTAGATGTTTCGGGGTGCTGGAGGGGCCCGCCGCGCCGGACCAGGGGCGCGCCTCGGGTTGCTGTTGCTCGCCGCCTCCGCGCTGTCCTCGCCCGCGCTTTCGCAGGTCCAGCCCGCCCCGCCATCGGGCGCCGTGCCCGGCACGACCGCCCCCGAACTCGACCCCGGTGCGCGGGTCTCGCGGCCGCCGCCCTCGCGCAGCGCCGGCGCCTTTGCCCCCGAGCCGGCCGGACCCTGCCCGCTCGAGACCTCCGACGTCCAGGTGACGCTGACCTCGGTCAGCTTCCGCGGCGCCACCGCCGTGAGCGAGGCCGAGCTGCGGCCCGCCTACGCCGAGTTCCTGGGCTCGCCCCAGAAGGTCTCGGTCATCTGCGCCATCCGCGACCGGGCTTCGCGAATCATCTTCGACAACGGCGTTCTCGCACGGGTCGAGATCCCGGAGCAGCGAATCGCCGGCGGCGCGCTGGTGCTCGAGGTGATCGAGGCGCACGTGGTCAACGTCCGCGTCCGGGGCGATGTCGGCCCCGTACAGGAGGCCATCGAACGCTACGCGGAGAAGCTGCGGGGCATGAAGCCCTTCGACATGGCCAAGGCGCAACGCTACCTGCTGCTGGCTTCGGATGTGCCAGGGGTGCGGGTGCGCGCGGCGGTTCGGCCGTCGACCAGCGCCGAGCGCGGCGCCGTCGACATCGACCTCACCGTGGCCCGTGAAGGGCCCACCGCCTTCGCCAATGTCACCAACATCGGTTCGAAGTCGGCCGGCCGCTGGGGCGGCCTCGTGCGCGGCGAGTTCGCCGGCTACACGGCTTACGGCGAGAGCACGTCGATCACCGCGTTCCACACGCTCGACTCCAACGAGCAGTGGTTGGTCCAGCTGGCCGAGAGCGCCCGCTTCGGCTCCGAGGGCCTGACCGGCCGCGGCGCGATCACCTATGGCGAAAGCCGCCCGGGCGGCGTGCTCAAGGGCCTCGACCTCAAGAGCGAGTCGCTGGTCGCCAACCTCGAGGCCACCTACCCGGTGATCCGCTCGCGCAACCGCAACCTCAACGCGGCCGGCGGCTTCGACCTGATCGACCAGAAGACCGGCGCCGGCGGGTTCGGCCGCCTGAGCCATGACGAACTGCGGGTGCTTTACGCGCGCGCCGATGGCGACTACCGCACCGAGGTCACGGGCCGACCGGTGCTGCTGAGCGGCGGGCTGGCGGTGCGCAAGGGTCTCTCGATCCTGGGCGCCAGCGACCCAGGCGACCCCCTGTTGACCCGCGCCTTCGCCAAGCCCGACGCCTGGGTGCTCCGCGCCCACGGCGGCGTCGATATCGCCCTCACCCCGCGCCTCACCGGCATGTTCCGCGGCCAGGCGCAGTATGCCTCCAGCACCCTCCTCCCCTACGAGCAGCTGTCGCTGGGCGGGCTCACCGTCGGCCGCGGCTACGATCCTGCGGCCGTCCTGGGCGACAAGGGCGTGTTGGGCGCTTTCGAGCTCAGATACGGGCCCATAGCGCTGCATCCCAAGGCGCAGGCGGCGCCCTACGCCTTCTTCGACACCGGCTACGTCGCCAACAACAACACCGGGCGCACCGGCGCGGAGAAGGACCGCACCCTGTCGTCCGTCGGCGCCGGCGTGGTCTTCCGTCTGTGGAACAGCGCCAACCTCGAAGTCACCTATGCCCACCCGCTGGACGCCACGCGGACCGGTGGGGCGCGTCAGGGCGACCGTGTGCTGATCCAGCTCACCGCAAGCCTGCTATGATGCGAGGGGGGAGTAAGATGCCGCCGCTTACCACCATCCGCCCATCGCCCGACGGCCGCCGCGGCCGGCTCCTGGCCCGCACGGCGCTGTGCGGCGTGCTCTGCGGCCTGGGCGCGCCGGCCCTCGCGGCGCCCGTTGGCGGGAGCGCGGAAGTGAACGCCGGCGGCGGCATGCCGGTCATCACGACGGACGGGCTAGCCACCAGCATTGGCCTGAACGCGCCGCGCACGGTGCTCAGCTGGACCAGCTTCAACGTCAAGACGGACGAGACGGTCACCTTCAACTTCGGCGCTCGGAACTGGATCGTCCTGAACCGCATCGTCGGCCTGAGCGAGTCGAAGATCCAGGGCGCGATCGAGGGCAAGGTCGGCTCGGCGTTCGGCGGCAACGTTTGGTTCGCCTCGCAGAACAGCGTCATCTTCGGGGCGGGCTCGCGGGTCGATGTCGGCGGCCTCCTGGTGGGCATCGGCAGCATCGGCACGGCTGGCTTCCTCGACCCGGCGAACAACACCTTCAGCTTCCAGGGCGGAGACACGGTCGCCAGCGCGAAGCTCTACCTGCTGACCGGATCGCGGGTCACGGCGCACGGCGGTTCGGCGATCTTCGCAGGCCCTTCGCTGGTGACGCGCGCCAACGCCGTGGTCACGGCCTCGCAGGGCAGCGTGCTCTACGGCTCGGCCAAGACCTTCCAGATCCGCCTCGCGCCGGGCGCCGGCGGCGACTTCGACCTGGTGGACTTCGTCGTGTCGAGCGCCGCCGACGGCACAGAGTCCAACGTGGCCATGGACCTCGCCGGGAACACGCAGGCCAACGCGGTCTTCCTGGCGGCGGTCAACCGCTCGACCCTGGGCAGCGCGGTGATCAACCTGGAGGGCCTGATCACGGCCACGGCCGCCACGGCCGACGGCGGCGACATCGTGCTGTCCGGCGGCGGCGGCATCGCCAACCGCCAGGCGGCTGCGACGCTGTCCGGAGCCGGTACAACCGACGTGTTCCTCAACCGGGCCACCGCCTCGCGCGACCTCTTGATCAGCAACGTGGGCCAGATCCACGCCCGGCCTTGGGTCCGCCCGGCCAGCGAGGCCGTGAACCCGACCACCATTGAGCAGGACGAGGACTGCAGTCAGCGCGCCTGCGAGCCCTCCGGCAACGGGAACGGAAACGGTTTCGGCAACGGCAATGGTAACGGCGGTTTCGCGCCGCTGGAGACCGTGGTGCTGGACAAGGCGCTCGTCTCCAGCCTGTTCGATCCGACCGCCATATCGGCCGTCAACGCCGGCCGCGACGCCCGGATCGCGGCGACGGCCAGCATCGAACTCGGCCGCGTGGTCACGGGCCGCGACCTCGACGTCACCGGGCCGGACATCAAGGCCAACAGCCTGACTGCGGCCGGGGCCTTGAACGTCGCCGCCAACCAGGGCGACGTGCTGCTGGCCAACGTGAGCGTGATGCGCGACGGCGTCATCTCAGCGAAGGGCGACGTGAAGATCGACGCGATCACCGCGACGCAGAAACTGGCGGTCACGGCCGGCCGCGACATCCTCGTCGGCGACGGGGTCTCGACCGCCACGGGCGGCGTGACCCTCAGCGCGGCGCAGAACGTCGTGCTGGACCTGGGCGCCGCCAAGATCGACGCCGTCACCGCGGGGTCCAGCGTGACCCTGCGCGGCGGGGCCATCGAGGTGGCCACGGTCACGACCCCGCGGTTCCTGGCCCGGTCGGCCAGCGTCAAGGTCGGCACGGTCACCACCTCGGGCGACGTCTACGTCGTCGCCACCGACGGTGACGCGGTCGTGGGCGATGCGACCGCCGGCGACGACGTGTTCGTCCTGGCCACGCACGGCACGGCATCGCTGGGGAACGCCACCCTCACGGGCGCCGGAGCCGATGCGGTGGGCGCCGATTTCACGGGCAATCCGGACGTCGCCGGCAACGGCCGCGTCGTGCGCGTGCAGTCGAGCGACCTGGACGCCGTCCTCGGCCTGGCCACCGGCGGGGTCACCGGCGCCACGTCCGTGACCGTCGACGCCGGCCGCGACGCGATCGTCGAGGTCACCAAGGATACGCCGCAGGCCTTTTCGGCGGTCGCCGCCCGCGACGCGACCCTGCGGGCGCCGACCGTGCGCCTGGACGCGGTGACGTCCGGCCGCGACCTGACGATCGGCAGCACCGTTGGTGACTTCGTGCTGACCACGACGCTGTCGGCGGTGCGCAACATCACGGTCAACGCCGCCGGCGCCTTGCGCGTGGGTGACGTGCGGGCCGATGCGGGCTCGGTGACGTTGATCGGGTCCACGGTGCAGGCGGGTGTCGTCACGGCCAGCGAGGACGTGACGTTGCGGACGACCGCCGGCGGCTTCACAGCAACGTCGCCGCTGAGCGCCGGGCGCAACGTGACGATCGACGTCGCCGGCAAGGCGACGCTGGGCCAGACCACGGGGGCCGCCGGTGTGCGGATCGCCGCCGGCGACCTCGACCTGACCGCGACCGTCACGGCGCCCACGGTGCAGATCGAATCGCGGAACGGCGCATTGCGCGTCGGCGGGCCGGCCGGAACGAGCGGCTTCGTCCTCGACAGCAACGAGTTCGGCCAGCTCCGCGCGAGCGGCCAGCTGAAGATCTACGCCGGGCTCACGACCCCCGGAGCCACCGCGCGAGGCGACCTCACGCTGCAGGACCTGGCGATCGATACGGCCAGCACACCGAACGTCACCTTCCTGGTGGGTCCGAGCGCCAATGCGCTGGTCACCGGCACGACGGCGCCGACCACGAGCGGCGGCATCCTGCGCGTCGGCGACGCCACCGACTTCAACTGGCGACCGAATTCGATCCTGATCACCGGCGCGCTCGGGGCGGCCACCTTCGCGAACGGCGACTACACGGGCGTCCGCGCCTTCGACCAGGTGCGGCTGGCGGCCCGGCAGGACATCCTGATGGGCTCGCAGCGGTTCATCGGCCTGATCCAGGCCACGGAGCCCGAGGATATCGACCTCGCCAGGCTGCGGCCCGCGGGCGTGGCCCCGCAGGGACCCGAGATCTCGAAGGTCTATGTGACGACCGGCCAGCTCGAAGTCTCGGCCGACAACAAGGTGGTGCAGCAGAACGCCGCGCAATCGGGCTCGCTGCAGTCGGTGGGCCTGCTGTTCACCGGCCAGTTCCGCCCGGCGGTGATCATCGACCCGCCCAGGGTCGTGGAACTCTGGGGCGCGTTCACCGGGCAGAACGGCCAGGTGCTGAGCGGCGCGCAAGCGAACGGCGCCCTGACCTTCGCTATCGTCGACGCGGCCGGCAACCCGATCAGCCAGCCTGCCGGCGCGAACTACCGCTTCAACAGCTGCGACTTCGGCACGACCAACTGCGCGGTGCTCTCGGGCGACGGCTTCGGCGGCGACAATGGCGGGCTGGGTTCAGGCTCGGCCGACAGCGCCCTGCGCGCCCGCGACGCGCTCGGCGACGACGCGGATCTCTCCGAGGAGGCCCTGATCGCCGCGCTTTCGTCGGAGAGCCTGACCGATCCGCCCGTGCTGCTGGGCGTCGCGCCGCCGGAGAACGAGGACGTCATCACCGATCCGGTGACGACGGGCACGGGCAGCGAAGAGATCTGGCGCAAGCGCAGGCAGAAGAAATGATCGGCAAGAGCCTCCTCCTCCTGGGCGGCGCGGTCCTCTTGACCGGCCTGCCATCCGCCGCCGGCGCCCAGACCCGCGCCGACCTGATCCCGCTGGGCCAGAGCGCCGCCTCGGGGGCCGTCTGCCAGGCCGTCCGCGACTACGACGACCCGGTGGTGCAGGCCGCGGGCCATCGCGCCTGGAACATCCGCTGTCGGGGCTGGGACGGCAGCCTCGGGCGCATCTACGTCCTGCCCAAGGGCGCCGACGCCGGCCCGTGGGAAGCCTCCCTCGCCGCCCGCGCCGCCTGCGAAACCACGAAGACCGAACAGCTCGCGGGACTGGGGCCCGTGACGCGCCGCGCCTGCCGCAGCACCGCGGGCAAGGCGCCCTACCTCGCCTACGTCTCCAACAAGGGCCGCGGGCTCTACGCCGCCGAGGGACCGGCCCAGATCGCCGACGTGCTCGCGACCGGCCTGAAGGTCGTCGCCGGCGCAATGAAGCCACCCGCCGCCTCGGCCGTGCAGACCTCGGCCGCCAGCGCCGAGATCGCCGCCGACTTCGGCGGGTCCACGGGTGGTCTCGCCCGCTCGCAGGCCGCCGCGGCCACCGACCCGGCCCGGCTGCGCGCCCGCGCCTACGTCCAGAACAACGAGTGGCGCTTCGAGCAGGCCGAGACCGACTTCCAGGCTCTGGTCGCCGACGCCGAGGCCCGCCGCGCGCCGCCCGCCGAGATGGGCGAGGCGCTGCTGAACCTGGCGCTGAACGTGTCGAACAACGGCCGTTTCGCCGAGGCCGACCGCCTGTTCCGCGACGCCGACGCCCAGGTGGCGGCCGCGAACGATCCGCTGTTGGCGGCCCAGGCGCGCACCTATCGCGCGCTGCACCTGCGCAACGCCGGCCGCTTCGCCGAAGCGGTGGAGGCCGGCCAGGCCGCGCTGCGCGCGAGCCAGCAGGTGCGCGCGGCTCGTGGCCTCAGCGCCACCGGCCCGACGGCCGTCGCCGGCGCGAACGGCGAGGTGATCCTGGGCGCGGAGCTCTCGCAGGCGCTGAACCGCCGCCCCGCCGGCCGCGACGTGATGGGCGGCAGCCGCGTCACGCTCGCCGACCGCCTGACCGTGCAGGACGCCCAGTCGCTGGAGGTGATCGGGTCCTCCCTGGCGGCCCAGGGCGACGCCGCCGGGGCCCGCGAGGCCCTGGACCGCGCCAGCCGCCTGCTCACCGCGGCCGAGGCCAGCGGCGCGCTGAACGTCTGGCTGCGCGCCCGTATCGAAGCCGACCTCGGCGAGGTGGATATGGATGCCGGCCAGCCGGGCCAGGCGATTGCCAGGTTCGATGGCGCGGTGCGGATCATCCGCCTGCGCCACGCGGGCACGGCCGCCGAGGGTGGCCTGCTCCTCCACCTCGGCCGCGCCCAGATCGCCGCCGACCGGGAAGACGCGGCGCTCGCCACCTACGCCCGGGCCTTCGAGCTCTTCCAGGAGCAGCGCGGCGCCCTGGGCGCCTCGGCCGATGACGCGGCGCCCTACTTCGACCTGCTCTTGAAGCGCATCAAGAGCGACCCCTCCAAGGCCGACGACTACAAGGCCCGCTTCTTCAACGCCGCCTCCAGCGTGGTCTCGAACGCCACGGCCCAGACGGTGTCCAAGCTGGCGGCCCGCGTCGCCTCGGGCGACAGCGCCGTCACCGGCCTGGTCCGCGCCCTGGACGACACCCGCCGCGAGCTGCGCGCCGCCGAGGCCCAGGCTGCGAACCTGCAGGCCGCCAACGCCTATGCCGGCCAGGAGCGCGCCGACCTCGAGGCGCGGCTCGAGACCCTGCAGGCCCAGGCAGACGCCCTGGAAGCGCAGCTGCTGGCCGCCAACCCGCGCTACGCCCAGCTCGTCTCCTCACAGGCCGCCCTGGCCGACCTGCAGAAGGTGCTCGGCAAGGACGAGGCCTATGTGAAGATCTTGCTGCTCGACAGCCGCGGCTACGGCCTCCTGGTCACACCGACCAAAGTCGAGCCCTACGCCATCGAGCTCAACCGCGGCACGGCCGGCGCGGCCGTGCGCCGCTTGCGCGCGCCGTTCGAGGCCGAGGAGACGCTGCCGGCCTTCGACGTCGCCCGCTCGCACCAGTTGTTCACGCAGCTGTTCGGCCCCGTGGCCTCCGACGTCATGGCCGCGAGCCACCTGATCTACGAACCCGACGGCGCGCTGATCTCCCTACCGGTCGCGGCGTTGGTCACGGCGGACCCGTCGGCGGTGCTCGCAAACACCGCCGACGGCGCCGACCCCGACTACCGCAAGGTGGCCTGGCTGGGCGCGAAGACGGACTCCGCCCTCGTCCTCTCGGCGGCCAGCTTCATGCAGTCGCGCGCCTTCGCGCCGTCGCAGGCCAAGCAGAGCTTCCTGGCCTTCGCCGACCCAGCGACGCCGGCCCGGTCCGACGCCCGCGCTTATTCCGGCATGGTCAAGCGTGCGGTGAGCCTGCGCAGCGAGCGCGACCTGTCGAACGTCTGCGAGAACACGCGGCTGGCGCTCATGCAGATGCCGCCCCTGCCCGACACGGCCGACGAGGTGCGCGCGGTGGGCGCCAGCGTCGGCGGCGCGCGGCCCGAGGACATCGTGATCGGCAGGTCGTTCACCGACCGGGCCGTGAAGGAGCGCAGCGACCTGTCTGACTACAAGGTGCTCTATTTCGCCACCCACGGCCTCCTGCCACAGCCATCGGCCTGCCTTCCCGAGCCGGCGCTGATGACTTCGGTGGGCTTCGGGGACTCCGACGGCCTGCTCGACACCAGCGAGATCCTCGACTTGAAGCTCGACGCCGACCTGGTCGTGCTGTCGGCCTGCGACACCGGCGGCGCCGGCGGCGACACTGCGGCCAGCGGCCTGCAGGGCGGCGGCGAGGCCCTCGGCGGACTCACGCGCGCGGTGATCTATGCGGGCGGGCGCTCCCTGATCGTCTCGCACTGGTCGGTGGACTCGGTGGCGACGGTGCGACTGATGACCGGCATGTTCTCGTCCGCCATGCCGACCAAGGCGGGGGCGCTGACCCGCTCGCAGGTCGCGCTGCAGCAGAGCGAGCAGTTCTCGCACCCCTACTTCTGGGCGCCCTTCACCATCGTGGGCGACGGCTCCAAGCCGCTGCCGGCCGGCGCCGCGCGCGCGGCGGATTGATCGGCAGGCAGCGTCCGTGCGACGCCGCCGACTGTGATGGCCAGCGCCGCGATCCAGCTCGACGTCGAGGCCTATGACGCCTCGACCCCGCGCCCCATGGGCCGCAATTCAGCGGGTGAAGGCTTCCTGCGCGCGTTCCTCAAGCACGCCGACGTCGACCGCTTCCACCTGTGGAACTTTCGCGACCTGCCGCAGGACGAGCTCGAGGCGCTATTGGACCGGCTGGGTCCGGTGGACCGCCCGGTGGTCTGGCTGGGCCGCGGCGATCGCCAGGCCCTGGGGCAGCCCGGCGCTGTCTACATCCCCGCGCCAACGCTGCGCGCCGAGGCCTGGGCGCGGCGCGCGTTCGGCCCGACCAGCTACAGCATCACCGGCATCACCCACACGATCGTCGAGAACTACATCCTGGACGAGATGGCGGGGTTGCTGATCGCGCCGACCGAACCCTGGGACGCGCTGATCTGCACCTCCGAGGCCGGGCGCCGCGCCGTGGAGAACCACCTCGCGGGCGTCGCCGCCTACCTGCAGGATCGCTTCGGCGCCACGCGCCTGCCGCCGGCGCAGCTCGTCACCATCCCGCTGGGCGTGCACACGGCCGACTTCGGCCAGGACCCGGCGGCCAGGGTGAGGTGGCGCGAGCGGCTCGACATCCCGCCGGACGCGCCGGTGGCGCTGCACATGGGCCGCTTCAGCGTGACCACCAAGCTGCACCCGGGGCCTTCGGGGTTGGCCCTGCAGCAGGCCGCGGAACGCCTCGGGCGGCCCGTCTATTGGCTGATGTTCGGCGGCGCGAGGCGGCCCGAGGACGAGCAGGCGTTCCAGGCGGCGGCGTCCGCCTTCGCGCCCGACGTCCAGGTACGGCTCGCACCGGATACCGAGGCGCAGACCCGCGACGAACTGGTGTCGGCGGCTGACGTCTTCCTCTCGCTGTCCGACAACCTGCAGGAGACGTTCGGCCTGACGCCGGTCGAGGCCATGGCTGCGGGCCTGCCGTGCGTGGTCAGCGACTGGAACGGCTATCGCGACACGGTCCGCCACGGCGTGGACGGCTTCCGCATCCGCACGCTGCAGCCGCGTCCCGGCCTGGGGTCGGACCTGGTCTACGCCTACGCCCAGGGGATCATGGGCTACGAGGACTATGCCGGCTCGGCGGCGCTGCTGACGGCGGTCGACGTGGCCGAGGCGGCTGAGGGGCTGACCGCCCTCTTCTCCGACGCCGGGCTGCGCGCCCGCATGGGCGCCGCGGGGCAGGCGCGGGCGCGCGAGACGTTCGACTGGCGCGGGGTGATCCCGCAGTACCAGGCGCTTTGGGCCGAGCTGGCGCGCCGCCGACTGGCCGCACCGGCCCAGCCGCCGCTGGACAACCCGTTCCGCCCCGACCCCTTCGACATGTTCGCCGACCACCCGACCGCGCCGCTGACCGCGGACACGCTGGTCGCCCTCGCCCGCCCGTTCGCCGAGGGCGAGGCGGCGTTACTGCTGGACCTGCCGGCCGTCCGGAACGTCGCCGCGCGCCTGCCGGCCACGCCCGAAGCCGAGGCCGTTCTCGCCGCCGTGGCGGCCAGCCCGCGCTCGGTCGGCGCGCTGCTCGCCGAGGTGGCGCCCGAGCGCCGCCCCTTCGTCGAACGCGGAATCCTGTGGCTGGCAAAATTCGGCTTCTTGCGTCTGAGCGGCAAATCGACGCGTAACTGAGCCGAACAGATCGTCGTTCAGGTACCGTTCAAGGCCCCGATGTGGTACTGCGTGACCTGGGCGTCCACGATCCGATGTCGTCGTACGGGGAATGATGTAGATGATCCGTAAGCTGCTGATTGGACTTGCTGTTTCGCTGACCTGCGGCGGCGCCGCGATGGCCAGCGACTACATTGTCGTGGGCTCGACCGACCCGGCGATCAAGCGCGGACAGGCCTTCGACGCCGGCGCTCGCGTGGCGCTGGGCGCCGGCAAGACGCTGACGCTGATGCGCGCCTCCGGCGAGGTCACCATGCTGCGCGGAACCGCCAACGGGGCCACGGTGCCCAGCGGCAAGCTGGCCTCCGCGGACAGCGCCCGCTTCGAGACGTTGCGCGCCCTGGTCGAGCCGCCGCCCGTGGGCCGCACCTTCGGGGCGCGTCGCGGCGGCATCTGCCCGGCGGTCGAGACCCTGACCACGCTGGACGACATCATCCGCACCGCCGAATCGAGCGGCTGCAAGACGGTCGCCCGCCAAGCGCTGGACATCTACCTGGCCAAGACCGAGCCGCCGCAACCGCAACCGCAGTAGCCCGCGGTCGACACCGTAGAATCCGAAGCGCCGCCCGGTCCTGCCGGGCGGCGTTTTCCATGTTCGGCGAGAACGGGAATGGTAGGCCGGGTGAGGTTCGAACTCACGACCATTCGATTAAAAGTCGAATGCTCTACCACTGAGCTACCGGCCCGCAACGCAAGGGTCCTTCTATCGGACGGCCGGGCGAAGCGGCGCGGAACCTAGAGGGCGGCGAGCCAAAGGCCAAGCGCGATTTGCCGCTCCGGCCTTAACAGGACCGCGGTGGGGCGTATGCTGGCCGGCATGGTCCGTTTCGTCGTCCGTTTGATTGTCGCCACAGCCGTCGCGGCCGCCCTGTCCAGCTCCGCCGCAGCGCAGACGCAGACCAAGGCCAAGCCACCGCCCGCCAAGGCCCAGCCCGCGAAGCCGCCGGCCGCCAGCCAGCCGCTGCCGCCTCCGGACCCGCCGTCGTCGCCGGAGAGCCGGATGAAGACGTCCGAACAGGTCAAGAAGGGGAGCGTCGAGGGCGCGGTGACGACGCCGCTGCGGGACCTCAACGTCGTCAAGGTCGACATCCCGGATGTGCTGATGGAGGCGCTGGAGGATCCCTATGCGCGGCCTCGCAACGCCCGGTGCCCGGCGCTGACCGCACTCATCCGGCCGCTCAACGACGTGTTGGGGCCCGACATCGACACGATCCCCGGCGACGAAGAGGGCTGGGGTTCGCGCGGCAAGTCGACGGCGCTGGGCGTGGCGGGCGACCTGGCCGGCGGGGCGATCCCGTTCCGCGGCGTCGTGCGCAAGCTGTCAGGGGCCGAGAGCCACGACCGGCTGGTCACGGCCGCCATCATCGCCGGCCATGCCCGGCGAGCCTATCTGAAGGGCCTGGGCGAGGCGCGCGGCTGCGGCCCGCCCGCGACACCCAGCCACGAACGCACGGCGATGCGCGAGGCCCTCGCCGCCCACGCGGCCGAGGTACAGGCGCGTGAGAAGACCGGCCTCAAGCCGAAGTATCCGACGAAGCCGCCGGCTGGCGCGCCGCAAACGAGCGGCGGAAGGACTCAAGCCGCCCCTCCGCCACCGCGGTC
>NZ_DASWTE010000181.1:0-14888 GCF_036402295.1 Phenylobacterium sp. | reverse complement strand
TCGATCTTGTATTCCAGCGTGTACGTCGCCGACGCGCCGAGGCGGACGTCGCCGCCGCCCCAGACGTCCTCGAACACATAGTCCGCCAGGAAATCGATGCCGGACGTCTTCACGGTCGGCCCGTTCACGACGAACGATTGGACGCGCGAGATGTTGGCGACCGAGCAGGCGCCCTGGAACGTGAAGCGCGCCTGGAGGCCGGCGAAGGCGGGGTTGCCGCACCGGGCCGCGGACCCGCCCGGGAACATGGTGTCGACCATCGGACCCGAGGGCTCGGCGACGATCGGCTTGTCGAAATCGAACCGCCAGTAGTCGATGCTCGCCTTGAAGTTGCCGATGTCGAACAGGACGCCGGCGGAGTAGGTGGTGGCTTCCTCGGGTTCGAGGTCGGGGTTGCCGGTGAAGTCGATGGCCCGGAACGAGCCTGCGATGAAGCTGAAGCCCGTGCCGGTGCTGGGGTTCAGCGAGGTCAGCGGCGGACCACGGAATGTGGTGCCCACCGACCCACGAAGCGCGAGCCAGTCGGTCACCTGCCAGCGCGCCGAGGCTTTCGGATTGAAGGTGGAGCCCACCTCGCCGCCATAGTCCTCGTAGCGGGCGGCCAGCTGCAGTTGGATGGCATCGGTGAACGGCACGCTCAACTCGGCGAAGGCCGCATAGATCGACTGCTCGAGGTCGGCCTCGCTCGCAACCGAGAGGAACAGGAACGAACCGGCACGCGGCGAGCAGGCCGTGCTTCCGGTGATCGGCGTGTCGATGCAGGGCGAGACGTCGCGGTCCGCGAACTGGTTGTAGCTTGTCTCGAAGCCCTCTTTCCGGAACTGCACGCCGGCCGCCCAGGCGACGTCGCCGCCGCCAAGTTCGATACCCGTCTTCCCGGTGACAACCGCATCGAACACGAACAGCCGGGCCCTCTGCTTCGTCGACAGTTGCGGGAAGAACCAGCGGATCAGGTCCGGATTGTTCGTCACCGCGGAGTTGAACCCGGGATTGGCCGCTCCGGTCACGGCGTTCGCCTGGATCGCGTTCGAGAAGGGATTGAAGAAGTGGCAGCCAAGCGCCTGGTTGCCGGCGTTGGTGGTGAAGTTGGCCGTCTCGGCCGCGGTGCAGCCGCCGCCGGTGTCCCCGGCCAGGCTGCCGAAGCCGCGCATGGCCAGCTGCAGGCGCCCGACCACGGTGTCGTAGCCGGTCCGACGGGCCACTTCCTGGCCGTAGGTGACGGCCACGTCATATCCGAGGCCGCCCCAGGGCAGGTCGCCCTTCAGTCCGGCCGAGACGCGATACGCCTCGTACTGGCGCAGGCCCACTGAGGAGCCGCGGTCGTTGAACAGGGGGTTGCCCCCGAACGAGAGCGGACGATAGCGGACACCAGGGAAGTACGCGCCGGTCGCGTTGGCCGGAAGCTGGGTCGGGTTCGCCGCCTGATAGGCGATGTAGCCGGGGTTGTTGGACGGCACGAAGAAGCCGTTCGCAACCAGCACCGTTGGCGAGATGTTCCCGGCCGTGGGATTCGTCGTGGCGGTCGGGGTCTGCAGCGCCAGATAAGAAGGCGACGTCTTCCACCGCGGCACGTCCGTATAGGCGTAAAGACCCTCGGCGTGGAAGTGGTGGTTCTCGGACAGGTCGAAGTTCGCCTCGCCGTAGACCTGGTACCGGTTCTCGTGCTCGACGAGGTTGTCGTACTCCGTGTACTGCCAGTTGCAGGCAGGAAGGGCGCCGCCCTGAAGCGCGCCGCCCAGCGGCACGCAGCCCACGTCCACCCGGTAGGAAGCAACGGCGCCAGGAACCAGGAAATTGGTGGGCACAAAGCGGCCGGTCGCGTCCTGCATGACGGGCGTGAACGCCGTCACGCTCGAGCCGCCCGACCAGCCGCCCTGGGCGTTTTCGGCGAACGTCTGCTGAGCCCAGCTGCGGTCCGTGGTCCGCAACTCCGAGCGATGCTGATACCCGCCGCTCAGCATGATGCTGCCGTTGTCGAACGTCATGCCCCAGATGGCGGTGGCGTCCCAGTCGCCCTTGGAGCCATCGATGTAGCGATAGCTGCCGCCCACCTCGAGGCCGTCGAAGTTGGTGCGGGTGATGAAATTCACCACGCCGCCGATGGCGTCCGAGCCATAGGTCGCCGCGGCGCCTTCCTTCAGGACCTCGACCCGGCCGATGGCCGCGGTCGGCAGGGTGTTGGTGTCCACGATGCCCGCGCCGCCCGCGCCGAACGGGTTGATGGCCATGCGCCGGCCGTTCAGGAGCACGAGCGTCCGCTGGGCGCCCAGGCCGCGCAGGTTCACCGAGCCCGACCCTTCCGAGCCCTGGGAGCGGGTATCGAACTGGTTCGTGTCGCCCAGCACGCCGCTGGACACCGACAGGTTCTTGATCAGTTCAAGGGTCGAGGGGGCGCCCTGCTTCTCAAGGTCTTCCTGGGTGATGACGTCCACCGGGAGGGCGGCGTCTTCCGGCGTGCCCCGGATGAACGAGCCAGTGACGACAACCTCACCGACTTCCGTAGGGCTTGTCTGAGCCTGCGCCTGCGCCTGCCCGGCCATGCCCATCGCGATGAGCGCGGCCACGGCCGATGTGCTGCAGAAGAACCTGCCTTTGGTCATTGCTTTCCTCCCCTCGGCAGCCTCTGCGGTGGGCCGTCCTGAGTGGGCGGAATAGTGAAGGCGTTTGTTGCACGTCGGCTACATAAATCTCACCGTTCGTCCAACGATCGTTTGAGACAGCGGCGTCGCGGCAACACCTTGTGACGTAAGGGATAGGTCGATCCGGCGCGGTCGAAAGGCCCGTATGGCCAAGCTTGGCCCTAAATGACGTCAGCGTCACTTTCCGGGAAGTCGTCCACACCCTCCCGTTCGGCCCGGTCCAGCTGGAAACGCAGTTCGCAGCGCAGGCCCTCGGGCCGGTAGTCCATCGCCACCTCGCCGTTCAGTTCGCGGGCCAGGCCCTCCTGGATCAGGCGCGAGCCGAAGCCCCGGCGCACCGGCGGCTGCACGGCCGGCCCGTCGCGTTCCTCCCAGACGAAGGCGATCTTCCCGCTCGCGTCCAGGCTCCAGGCGATGTCCACCCGACCGCCGTCGCCAGAAAGCGCGCCGTACTTCGCCGCGTTCGAGCCCAGCTCGTGCAGCGCCATGGCCAGGCCCAGTGCGTGAGGGGCCTTCAGCCGCACGCCCGGACCGGCGACGGAGAAGCGCGCCCCCGCCGGCTCGTCGAACGCCGCCACCGCCATCCGCACCACGTCCTCCAGGTCGGCGCTTTCCCAGCTTTCGGCGGTCAGGAGGTTGTGGGCGGTGGAGAGCGCCATCAGCCGGGACACGAACGCCTCGCGCGCCTCGACCAGGCTGCGGCCGCTGCGCATGGTCTGCGCGCCCATCGACTGGACGGTCGCCAGCGTGTTCTTCACCCGGTGGTTCAGCTCGTTCATCAGGAGCCGCTGGTGCTCCTCGGCGCGGGTGCGCTCGGCGATCTCGCGCTGGGCCGCCTGGTAGAGGCGTCCGTTGTCGATGGCGATGGCCGCCTGGTTGGCGATCCCCACGATCAGCCGCTCGGCGCGCACGGTGAACACGCCCGGGTCGGAATGCCCGAACAGAAGCCCGCCGATCACCTCGCCCGAACGCGAGCGGACCGGGGCGGCCAGGTAGCTCCGCACCGGCAGGTGGCCGTCGGGCATGCCCCGGTGCGGCGGGTTGTGGCCATAGCGGGGATCGCGGGTGATGTCGGCGACCCGCACCACGCCCTCGCCGGCGAAGGTGGGGGCGAACACCGCCGTGTTGCGCGGATGGCCGAACCGGTCGAACGCCGCCCGCGGCGCGCCCGAGAGCGCGTACAGCATGTAGGCTTCGCCCACATCGTCGACGACGTTGTAGAAGAAGGCCCCGAACTGCGCCCCGCTCAGCGAGCGCCCGGCGTCGGTCACGGCCTGCACGGCGGCGTCCAGGTCGAGCTCGGCGGCGATCTGCGCGCCGGTGCGGTACAGGGTCTCCAGCGCCTCGGATTCCTCGCGCAGCCGCCGCTCGCTGGCGCGCAGCTGCTCGCGCCCGCGCCGCTCGTCGGCCACCGCCGCCAGGATCAGCACCGTGGCCGAGACGATGGCCACGAACTGCTGGGCCAGCAGCACCTGCTCGCGGACGCCGCGGACCTGGATGAAGGGCCCGAAGCCCTCGATCACGCCCAAAAAGACCATGAACGCCAGGCCCGCGAGCGCCGCCGAGGCGCCCCGCACCGCGAAGGCCAGCGCCGGCCATACCAGCACCGGGAAGATGAACCACGACCGCAGCAGCTCGGGCGGCGTCCAGATGAAGATGGCGTAGGCCGCGCCCACCGAGACCACCAACGAGGCGGCCAGGTGCAGGCGGTCGGGCCAGCGCAGCGCCGGACTGCCGCCGGGCCGCCACGTGAGCAGCGCCGGCGCGACCGCGAGCACGCCGGCGACGTGTCCGAACCACCAGGTCAAGCCCAACCGGCCGGCGCCGCCCGCCTCCGCCACCACGGGCGCGCCGAAGGCCGCCGATATCGTGGCTCCGAGCACCCCGCCGCCCAGGAGTAGCGCCAGGATGTCGTTCAGCGTCGTCAGGTTGGGGTCGAGCCGCAGTCGCCGAAAGAGCAGCGCCGGGACCAGCGCCGCCAGCGTCGCCCCGCCCGCCACGACCAGGTCCCCAGCCTCCGGGGGCCGGCCGAGGGCGAACATTGCGATGAGATGGCCCACGAAGACGCCCGGCCAGAGGCGCGAGCCGCCCACCACCAGGGCCGCGAACGCGACGCCCGCGGCGGGCCAGAAGGTCACCCCCGCGTTCGGGGCGAATAGCAGGTAGAGGCTGCCGATCGAGGCGGCGCCATAGGTCAGCGCCAGCGCCGCCGCGGCTGCGAGCTCGCTGCGGCGCAGCGGCAGTATCGCGGCGACCCAGCCGACCCCCCGAGGGCCCGCCGGCGCGGCAGATGGGATGCTCCCCTCCACCCTGACTCCTGTCGTCCCCGGCGCCGGGCCGCGGGACGGACGAGACGTCCCCGGCAGGGCCAAGCTTTGCAGAACACTGATCCTAGGCCGAAGGCGCCGCCCCAGCCAGACCACGCCGCCCCAGGCGCGAATCCTGTTGCGCCCGCCACGGCCGCGCGTTCAGTCTGCGGCCTGTGTTCCGCTCTCGGGGGCCCGGCGTACATGCGCGCAGGGATTGTGGATGGCCTTCTCATCAACGCTCGCGAAGTCCGACGGCAGGCTGACGTACATCCCCGCCGGTCGGGTCGATCTGGAGTCGATCGAGGCGTTCACGACCAGCGTGGTGGCGGCGGCGCGCGAGGCGAAGGCTGACACGGCTGTGCTGGTGGTCGACCTCTCGCAGCTCGCCTTCATGATCTCGCGCGGCCTCCGGGCGCTGACCCTGGCCCAGCGCGAGGGCGTGACCGTGAAGCTCGCCCGGCCGAACGAGGACATGACCGACATCCTGCAGATCAGCCGCTACGACAAGCTGTTCGAGATCGAGGCCTGACATGCTGGTGCGCTTCTGGGGCACGCGCGGCTCGCTGCCAGTGGCGCTCACCGCCTCCGCCATTCAGGCGAAGGTCGCCCGGGCGCTGGTCGCCGCGAGCGGCCGCACCTTCGCCGACGAGGCCGAGGCGGCCCGTTTCGCGGCGGACGAGCTGGGCTTCGCCACCTTCGGCGGCTACGGCGGCGCCACCTCGTGCGTGGAGATCGAGGGGGCCGACGGCGCCTTCGCCATCTGCGACATGGGCTCGGGGCTCCGGGAATTCGGCCTCGACAGCTTCCGCCGCATCGCCGCCGGCCACCCGCCCGTCTACCACTTCTTCCTGTCCCACCTGCACTGGGACCACATCATGGGCTTCCCGTTCTTCGGGCCGGCCTTCAACCCCAACGCGACGATCGTCATCCACTCGGGCCACCCCGACGCCGAGACCGCACTCCGCCGCCAGCAGGAGGAAATCTCGTTCCCGGTGCCGTTCGACTGGCTGCGGGCGAAGTTCGAGTTCCAGGTCCACACCCCGGGCGTCCCGTTCGACGCCGCCGGCCTCTCTGTCAGCCTGATCCCCCAGCACCACAGCCACGACTCGTATGGCTACCGCTTCGAGAAGGCCGGCCGCGCGGTGATCTATTCCACCGACAGCGAGCACAAAGTCGAGAACATGGACGCCGAGACGGCGTTCGAGGCCTTCTTCGCCGGCGCCGATCTGGTGATCTGCGACACCATGTATTCGCTGGGCGACACGGTCAGCCTGAAACAGGACTGGGGGCACTCGTCCAACCTCGTCGCCGTCGACCTCTGTCACGCAGCGGGCGCTAAGCGGCTGGCGCTGTTCCACCACGAGCCGACCTATTCGGACGAGGACATCGCCCGTATGCACGGCGAAACCCTGCGCTACGAGGAGCTGGTCCGCGCCGATCGGCCGCCGCTGGAGGTCATCTGCGCGTATGACGGACTCGCGGTCAAAGTCTGACTCCTTAGGCGAGCTCGATCGCGGCGCGCGGCTTCGCGTCAGGATCGGCGGTCTCGTCGCCGCGCTGGCCGGCGCCCTGCTCGTGGCGTTCGTGGGACCGACGCTGCGCCAGCCGCTCGTCGACCTCTACCAGCGCGTCTCGCCGCCGCCGCTCGCCAGCCCGAAGGTCAAGGTGGTGGTCATCGACGCCGAGAGCCTCGGCGCCATCGGCGGCTGGCCCTGGTCGCGCTATGCGCTGGCCCGGCTCACCGAGCAGATCGCCGCCCGCGGCGCGGTGGCCATCGGCTACGACTTCCTGTTCGTCGAGCCCGACCGCCAGGCGCCGGACGAGTTCGTGGCCGCCTATCCCACCGAGCTGTCGCCGGCCGCCGCCGCCGAGGTCGCCGCCCTGCCCTCGATGGACGCCATCTTCGCCCGGGTGATCGGCCGCACGCCCGTGGTGCTGGCGCGCGCCGGGGTCGACGCCTCGTCGTACGACAGCGTGGCCGAGAGCCTGCGCAACCGCCCGCCCCCCTTGCCACCGGAAGTGACCTTCGAGGGGCCGCAGCCCGCCGCCATCCCGCTGTACCGCGCCGCGGTCTCCAACCTCCCGATCCTGGACGGCGCGGCCCTCGGCCACGGGCTCGCCAACGGCCCGCCCGATTCCGACGGGATCATCCGCCGCGTGCCGCTGCTGGGCCGGCCGTACGGCGTCCTCACCCCCAGTCTCGCGCTCGACCTGGTGCGCGTGGCCGAGGGCGCCGACACCGTCCGGCTGGAGGGCGACAAGGGCGGCCTGGACGCCATCCGCATCGGCGGCCACCGCGTCCCGGTGGATCCAGGCGGCCGCATCGAGCTGCGCTTCGCCGGCCGGCCCAACGACGCCGACGATGACCGGGTGGAAGACTACCGCACCGTCCCGGCCGCCGATCTGCTGCGCCGGGGCATCCCCGCCGACGCCTTCAAGGACTCCATCGTCCTGGTGGGCCTGACGGCGGCGGGCACGTCCGACGTGGTCACCACGCCGCGCGATCCCGAGACCTACGGCGTGTTCGTCCAGGCCCAGGCGGTGGACGCCATCCTGCGCAGCGCCGCGCTCGCCCGCCCGCGCTGGGCCGCGCCGCTCGAGTGGGGGATCGGCCTCCTGCTCGTCCTGGTGTCGTGGATCGGCGTGCCGCGCGCCGCCATGGCCGTGGTCGTCACGGGCGCCGCCGTCGAGATCGCGGCCGCCTTCGCCGCCAGCTGGATCGCCTTCCTCAACAATCTGGTCATCGACCCCTATCCGATGCTGGTCCCCGGCGCGGCGTCGTCGGCCGTGCTGGTCACCGCGCTCTTCGTGGAGGGCCGCCGGGTCCAGTCCCGCCTGCGCACGGCGCTGGAGGACGAGCGGCTGTCAGCCGCCCGCATCTCGGGCGAGCTCGCCGCCGCCAGCGAGATCCAGCTCGGCATGCTGCTGCCCCGCGAGGAGCTCTCGCGCATCTCGCCGGCCGTTGACATCGACGCGATCCTGCAGCCCGCCAAGACCGTCGGCGGCGACCTCTACGACGCCTTCCGCTTCGACGACGGCCGGGTCTGCTTCCTCGTCGGCGACGTCACCGGCAAGGGCGTGCCGGCTTCGCTGTTCATGGCGCTCTCCAAGGCCCTGTCGCGCAGCCTCCTGATGCGGCCCGGCATGCCGCTGGGCGCCGCCATCCGCGAGATCAACGCCGAGCTCTCGCGCGACAACCGCCAGGCGATGGCGGTGTCGGTGGTGGTGGGGGTGCTCGACCCGCGCGACGGCCGACTCGACCTCTGCTGCGCCGGCCATGACAACCCGGTGATCGTCGACGCCCAGGGGAACGCGCGCCAGATCCCGCTCGACGGCGGCCCGCCCCTCTGCGTAGCCGAGACCTTCCCTTACCCGGTCGAGACCCACACCCTGGGCCCCGACGACCTCCTGATCGCCTTCACCGACGGCCTCACCGAGGCCCAGTCGCCCGCCCAGGAGCTGTTCGGCCGCAAGCGCATGCTGGCGGCGGCGGCCGAGGCGGCGAAAGCCGGCAACGTGACGGCGGCGGTCGACGCCCTCGTGGCCCGCGTCCGCGCCTTCGAAGCCGGCGGCGAGCCCAGCGACGACCTCACCATCCTGGCGTTGCGGCGGCGGCCAGGCGGGCCGTGACGCCTACCATTGGATGTCTCCCGCGCTCGACTTGCACGGTGTGATTGTAGTTTAAGGTGGAGCTGCGCTCAGGGACGCCCTTCCATGTCGCAGTTCGAGCCGCCGCCCGCCGCACTGCCGGGCCCGGCCGCCCACCGTCGCATCCGCGTGCTCGGCCTGGCCGCGGGTCTGGTCGTGGCTGTCTTGGTCGCCCTGGGCGGCGCCAGCCTCTCCCAGCCGCTCTACGATCTCTTCCAGGGCGTGGTCCCGACCCCGGACGTCTCGCGCCGGGTCCACGTCGTGGTCGTCGACGCCGAGAGCCTTCGCGAGGTGGGCGGCTGGCCCTGGTCGCGCTTCTACATGGCCCGCCTGGTCGAGGAGATCGCCGAGCGGGGCGCGGTCGCCATCGGCATCGACGTGCTGCTGCCCGAACGCGACCGCTCCGACCCCGCCGACTTCGCGCGCCTCTACGCCGAGCTGCCCCCGGCCGCGGCCGGCCAGGTCGCCCGGCTGCCGTCGATGGACGCCGTCTTCGCCCGTGTCGTCGGCCGCAATCCCGTGGTCCTGGCCCGCGCCGGCGTCCGGCCGGGCTCGTTCGACGACCTGGAGCAGACGCAGGCGCCGCTACCGCCCGCCGCCCACTTCGAGGGCGCGCCGCCGCCCCGACTGCTGGTCTTCCCCAAGGTGGTGGCGAACCTGCCGATCATCGACGGCGCCGGCATGGGCCACGGCCTTGTCAACGGCGACCGCGACCCCGACGGCGTCGTCCGCCGCGTGCCGCTCGCCGCCCGCGCCGCCGGCCCCGTCACGCCGGGCTTTGCGCTGGAGCTGGTCCGCGTCGCCCAGCGCGCGCATACGATCGCGTTCCGGAACGGCGAGGTCTGCGCCGGTCGCGCCTGCGTCCCCTCCGGCCCCGATGGCCAGCTCGTCTTGCGCTTCGGCGACTGGCGCGAGACCCCGACCACGTCAGCCGTGAACCTCATGCGCCAGGGCATGCCGGCCGACCTCTTCAAGGGCCAGATCGTGATCGTGGGCGTAACCAGCGCCGGCATCGCCGACGTGGCCGGCACGCCGCGGGCCCGGGCCGTCTCCGGCGTCTTCGTTCAGGCCCAGGCGGTGGACGCGATCCTGCGCGGCTCTGGCCTCACCCGGCCGGTTTGGGCGCCGATCCTGGAGTGGAGCCTCGCGGTCGCCGGCGTGCTCACCGCCTGGCTCGGCGTGCCGCGGGCCTTGATGCGGACGGTGATCGCCGCCGCGCTGCTGCTGGCCGCCGCCGCCCTGGCCGGCAGCGCCCTGGCCTTCTCCGGCGACCTCCTGGTCGACCCGATCCCGATGATCGCCCCGGGGGCCGCCACCGCCGCGGCCATGCTCGTGCTGCTGGTGATCGAGGGCCGGCGGGCCGAGGCGCGCCTCGAGGCCGCCCTCGAGGGCGAGCGCCGCATCGCCGAGCGCCGCCAGACGCAGCTCGTCAACGAGCTGAACCACCGCGTGAAGAACACCCTGGCGACCGTCCAGAGCATGGCGGTGCAAACCATGCGCCCGCACCGCACCCCCGAGGAGGCGCGCGACGCCTTCGTCGAGCGGCTGATGGCGTTGAACGCCGCCCATAACCTCCTGAACGAAGTCCACTGGGGCGCGGCCGACCTCGGCACGATCGTGCGCACCGTGGTCGCGCCCTACGACGACATCCCCGGCGCCCGCTTCCGCATCGACGGGCCGCCCGTGCCGATGCAGGCCAGCCACGCGCTGGCCTTTGCGCTCGCGTTGCAGGAACTGGGGTCCAACGCGCTGAAGTTCGGCGCGCTCTCCACCCCCACGGGCCGGATCCGCATCTCCTGGCGCGCCATCGACGGCGGCCGCATCGAGTTCCGCTGGGTCGAGACCGGCGGCCCCGCCCTGGCCGAGGCCACGGTCGGCGGCGGCTTCGGCACGCGCCTGATCCGCCAGGGCCTGGCGCGCGACCTTGGCGGTGAGGTGCGCCTGATGCCGCGCCCGACCGGCCTCACCTGCGAGATCGTCTTCCGGCCGGACTAGCGGAGGATCACGTCGACGCGGCGGTTCGTGGCGTTGTCCACCCCGTCGCCCGTCTTCACCTTCAGCTCCCGCTCGCCACGACCGGTCGTCTTGGCGTTCTTCACAGGCAGGCCCTGTGCGACGAGGACGTCGCGGATCTCCATCGCCCGCTCGCGCGACAGCCGGTCGTTGTCCTCGGTCGAGCCGACGGTGTCGGTGTGGCCGGTGATCTGCACCCATGAGTTCGCGTCGACGGCCTTCCGCAGCGCGTCGAGCCGGGGCCGCGAGGCAGCCGTCACCGTCGTCGTGCCTTCTTCGAAGTAGAGGATGTAGACGTCCGGCGGCGGCGGCAGGTGCGACATCAGCTCAGTGTGCGGCCGCGTGACCGGCCGCGCCCCCACCGTCTTGCCGCCCACCTTCGTCCAGGTGTTGGGCTGGGTGAGCGCCCCCACCTCGGCCCCCGTGTCCGGGCGCATCACGGCCACCGAACCGGTGGCCCCATCCGCGTCGGGATAGAGGCTGACCCTAGGGGTCGCGCAGCCCGCCAGGACCGCGGCGAACGCGAGCCCCAGTGCGAGCCTGCGCATCACGGCACGTCCACCACGAAGGTCGTGCCCCGCGCCGCCAGCAGCGACGTGGGCGTGCGCACCTTCATGGCGTCCTTGTTCTCCTTGGCGATCTGGCCCGAGACCACGCCCAGCGAGCCGCGATCCACGGTGGTCAGCGACTTGCCCCGGTGCGTCGTGTCGTCGAACTCGAACTGGCTGAGCGCGACGCGGCTGTTGGGGCCGATGGCGAACCGGGAATTGTCGACGAAGGTCACACCGATGCGCCCGTTCGAACCTGTGGTCAGCACGTCGCTGACCAGTAGCTGGCGGCCCGGCGCAGCAGGGCTGGCGGCCTGGCCGCGCCAGACCTGCGCCGTCCCCACCACCGATTTGATGCGCCCGATCTCGGCCGTCTGGCCCACCGCCGGGGCCGGCGCCGAAAGGGTCAGCGTCGACAGGCCCGCAGCCATCAGCAATCCTGCAACCAGCGCCCGCGTCTTCATCCCGGCTCTCCCGAAACCACAGGCGAACAGACATAGCTCAGCTCAGCGCCCAAGCCGACCCCCCAGAGGGCCTCGCCGGACGCGTTGTCGTGCGCTTGCGCATCGTGGCCGACAAGCAGGGCGTGATCCGCGCCGCAAAGGCGGCCCGCGCCTTCGCCGCGCGCTGCGAGCTCGCCGAGCGGCATGCCGACCGCCTGGCCCTGGTCCTGGAGGAGTGGCTGGGCAACGTCGTCGAGCACGGCGGCGCGGCCCCCGGCTCGCGCATCGTCATCCG
This sequence comes from Phenylobacterium sp., assembly GCF_036402295.1. Lineage (GTDB taxonomy): Bacteria > Pseudomonadota > Alphaproteobacteria > Caulobacterales > Caulobacteraceae > Phenylobacterium. The sequence continues at coordinate 2,993 of NZ_DASWTE010000181.1, read as the reverse complement.
CCTGGACCGCCCCGACGCGCGCGTGCGGCTCACGATGAGCGACGCGGGCGCGGCCTTCGACCCGCGCGCGGCCGCCTTCCAGGGCCCCAACCTGCAGCGCGGCGGAGGCGTCGGTCTGGAGCTGGTGCGCGCCTGGGCCGAGATCCTCGACTACCGCCGCCGCCGCGCCCGCAATCGCGTCGTGCTGGCGGTGGGCGCGCCGTGAGCGACCATCGTCCGCGCCGGCCCTGGCTGGCGGCTGCGCTCGCGCCGCTGCTGCGCGAACCCCGGCCACGATCCGGGCCTGCGCCGGCCTGATCTGACGACAGGGACGCGTCGCCGCCCAGCCTGCCTCAGCCGGCCTGCGAGGCGGGCGTGGGCTTGTCCGTCCAGACGTGGCCGGCCGGCGCGTGGCGCGCGGCCTTCTCGATGGCGGCGATGGAGTCGGCCGTGAACACCGTCCCGATCTCCTCGTACGGCGCCCAGGCCTCGTCCTCGTCGAAGTAGCGGCCGTTCATGTCGTCCACGAGGCTCTTCACCAGCTCCACCGCGGTGCCGGACCGCCGCAGCCCGCCCTCCCACTGCTCCCAGTAGGCCGTATGCATGTCCTCGATCACATAAAGACCGCCCGGGGCCAGCAGCGGCCACAGCGCCTCGAACGAGAGGCGCTGGTGGCTGGCGATGTGCGAGCCGTCGTCCAGCACGAAATCCAGGCCCCCCATCTCGGCGACCGTCGCCCGGAGGAACTCGGGGTCGGCCTGCGAGCCGATACGGACCTGGTTCGGCGCATCGACGCGCCCGGCGCACTCAGGATTGATGTCGATGCCGAAGATCGTCGCTTCCGGCCCGAAGTACTTGCGCCAGAGCTCCAGCGAGCCCCCGTGCATCACGCCGATCTCGAGCATCCGGATCGGCCGCCCGCGGTAGGGCGCGAGCGCCCGGTCGTAGAACGGCAGGTAGTGGACCCACTTGTTCGCCGGCCGTCCGTGGTGGGCGAAGAAGATCTCCTCGAACGGCCCGGGGTTTGGCGAGCGGCGGGCCTCCGCCTGCTCGCGCGTCAGCCGCAGGTCCTTCCCGTAGAGCGGCGGCTTGGGATGCTGGCGGCGCAAGGCGGCGGTGCGGTCTGATCGGTTCATCGCGCCTCCATAGGGGAACCCCGGCGGCGAGGCCAAGAGCGCAGCGCGCGGCGCGGCGTCCGCAGCGGCTGAAAGTTTTGTATTTTCGAAGGAAAGAATGGTGGACGCGGCTGGGATTGAACCAGCGACCCCTACGATGTCAACGTAGTGCTCTCCCGCTGAGCTACGCGTCCGCCCTTCAGGAAGGCGGGGATATACAGATCGGCCCGGGCCTTCGCAAGCGGCCGTCGGTGCGCCAAATCGTTCTTGAGGTGCGCGCCCTCCGGGCGGCGAACCGGTATCCACTTCGCCTGAGGGCGCGCGTCAGGCCGCGATCATCCGCTCCACCTCGGAGACGATCTCGCGCAGGTGGATGGGCTTGCTCAGCACCTTGGAGCCGGCCGGAGCCTTCTCGCCGGCGGCCAGCGCAACGGCGGCGAAGCCGGTGATGAACATGATCCGCAGGCCCGGATGCTTGGCGGCCGCCTGGCGCGCCACCTCGATGCCGTCGATGCCGGGCATGACGATGTCGGTGAGCAGCAGGTCCCACGGCTCGTCCAGGTGGGTGACGGCTTCTTCGCCGTCGGGGCACGCCGTCACGTCGTGACCGGCGCGCTCGAGAGCGCGGGCCAGGAAGCCGCGGAGGCTGTCGTCGTCTTCGGCGAGGAGGATTCTGGACATGGCGTTGCTGCGGGACTGATCCCTTACAATAGCTAGCGAAGGGTAAAGGCGCCATGAACCCGTTTGACGCGATCCCGGAAATCACAATCTCGCGTAACGCGATCTCCTTTGACGCTGCCCCCCGCGACAGCGTTCTATGCCCGTGATGAACGCGCTTCCGTCCCAACCCGGCGCCGAGACGCCCGCGCCCAACGGCGAAAGCATCACGGCTGCGTTCGAGATCCGCCGCGCCGGCACGGCCGCCGCCCCACCGACGCCCCTGGTGTTCGCCTCGCCGCACTCGGGACGGCTCTACCCGGAAGACATGATGTCGGCCGCGGCGCTGGACGCCGTCTCGATCCGCCGCTCCGAGGACGCCTTCGTCGACGACCTGATCGCCAGCGCGCCCGGGCATGGCGCGGCGGTGATCACCGCCGGCTTCGCCCGCGCCTACATCGACCTGAACCGCGAGCCGTTCGAGCTGGACGCCACCATGTTCGCCGACGAGCTGCCCGAGTTCGCCCGCTCGCGCACGGCGCGGGTGGCCGCCGGCCTGGGCGCCATCGCCCGCGTGGTGTCCGAGGGCCAGGAGATCTACCACCGCAAGCTCACCTTCGCCGAGGCGAAGGCGCGCATCGAGGGCGCCCACCGGCCCTACCACGACGCGCTGGCGGGTCTGATCGGCGAGGCCCAGGCGGCCCACGGCTTCGCCATCCTGGTGGACTGGCACTCGATGCCGGCCGCCGCCGCCCGGGCCGGCAGCCGCGACCGGCCCAGTGACATCGTGCTGGGCGACCGCTTCGGCGCCGCCTGCGCGGGCGTTCTGCCCAGCCGTGTCGAGCGCGAGTTGGAGGGCCTGGGCTACCGGGTCGCCCGCAACACCCCCTACGCGGGCGGCTACACCACCGAGCACTACGGCCGGCCCGGCCGGCGCGTGCACGCCCTGCAGGTCGAGATGAACCGGGCGCTCTACCTCGACGAGGCGACCTTGACGCCCACCTCGGGCTTCGAGCGCCTGCGCGGCCACCTGGAGGCGCTGACCCGCACCCTGGCCGGGGCCGACTGGTCGGCGCTGAGGGCGGCGTGACGCACCCGAGGCGGCGCGACCTGCTGGCTGGGGCGTTCGCGCTCGCCGCCGGGCCCGCCATGGCCCAGACCGCTACGCCCTACGCCTTGCGCCCGACGGCGGTGAAGCGGGCGGCCGCCATCGCCGAGGGACGCAAGCGCATCACGGCCTAC
>NZ_DASWTE010000180.1:0-4798 GCF_036402295.1 Phenylobacterium sp. | reverse complement strand
GCCTTGCGGTAGCGGGAGAGGTCCGTGACCTCGGGTTCGTGCTTGGGGCCCTTCGCCATCAGCCCGCCAGCTTCTCCAGGTCCTCGGCCGAGATGTCGGCGTTGGAGTAGACGTTCTGGACGTCGTCGTCGTCTTCCAGCGTCTCTATCAACTTCATCAGGGTGGCCACCGCGTCGCCGCTGAGCGGGGTCAGCGCCTTGGGCCTCCAGGCGAGCTGGGTCGACTTGGCGGCGCCCAACGACGCCTCGAGCGCGGCGGCGACTTCCGAGAGCTGCTCGAAGGCGGTGTAGATGGTGTGGCCGTCCTCATCGGACTCCACGTCGTCGGCGCCGGCCTCGATGGCGGCTTCCATGACCTTGTCCTCGGACCCGGCCTCGGGTCCGTAGACGATCTGGCCGACGCGGTCCCACATGAACGACACCGAGCCCGTCTCACCCAGGTTGCCGCCGCACTTGGTGAAGGTGGAGCGCACCGTCGAGGCCGCCCGGTTGCGGTTGTCGGTCAGCGCCTCGACGATCACGCCGACGCCGCCGGGGCCGAAGCCCTCGTAACGGATTTCCTCGTAGCTCTCCGCGTCGCCTCCGATCGCCTTCTTGATCGCCCGGTCGATGCCGTCCTTCGGCATCGACTCGGCCTTGGCGTTGGCCACGGCCAGGCGCAGGCGCGCGTTCATGTTGGGATCGGGCAGGCCTGATTTGGCCGCCACGGTGATCTCGCGCGAAAGCTTGGAGAACAGCTTGGACCGGGCGCTGTCGGCGCGGCCCTTGCGGTGCATGATGTTCTTGAACTTTGAGTGTCCGGCCATGGTCCTTGAAGCGCGGTCGTGAATTCGAGGTCGGAGCTTCTACCGCAGTCGCCCCATACCGAGGAACCCCCGGCGGCAGGGACGGGTTAGGGCGAAGGTCTAAGGAGCGTTGAGCGATGACCCTGCCGATCGAGGAATTCACCCCCGAGGCGCCGAGCGGCGAGCTGGTGCATTGGATGGACCGGGGGCACATGCGGCTGGAGCCGCCGGGCCTGGCGGTGACGGCCGTCGCGGCGTTCACGCTGGGGATTGTGGCCGCGTTCGGGGCGTTGGCGGCCTTCCGCTGGCTGGCCCCGCGCCGGGAAGGCCTGCCGCCGTGGAAGTGGCGGCGGGGGCAGGTGCACTAACGCCTCACACGCCGCCCAGCTTGCGGCCGCACGCGGCCAGCTTCTCGTCCGAGAGGTCCATGGCGAGCTGCAGGGTGCGCGCCTCGACGTCGTTGTCGCCGTAGGGCCAGTAGCGGAGCGTCCGCGGCCTGCCGCGCCCCTTCGCCGGACGGACGGTCAGCACGATCTCGCGGGTCATGTCGCCGGGCCTGAGGTCGATGGCGTCGATCCGCATGCCGTCGCGCAGGCCCGAGTTCCAGGCCGGCCCGCCGCGGCGGACGCCCCGCGCCGCCTTGGCCGCAGCCGAGCCCGCGTGGTCGAACCCGGAATCGAAGCCCGGCGAGACGGTGACCCGCGCGTCCAGGCAGCCGTCGAACAGGGTCTCGGGCAAGGTGATCGGCGCGCCGCCCTCGGCGTAGCGGGCGATGTCCGGGCGCAGGTCCATCTTCGCCACGACCCAGGCCGCGGAGACGAGGCCGGTCACCACATCGGGTCCCTGCCCAGGCGGGAATTCGCGGTAGTGGTCGCGCATGCGCAGTATCACGTCGTCCAGGTCGGCCCTGCCGCCGGTCTTGCGCCGGATATCCTCGTCCCACTTCAGCGCCAGGATGAAGCCGCGGCTGAGCGCGTCCCTGGCGCGGTCCTGGTCGGCCATGCGACCGACGGCGTCGCCAGCGGTCAACAGCCCGGCCCGAGCGAGCGCCCGGTCGGTGAGGAGTTTTCCGATCCCTCCGGTGAGCCACTCCGCCGGACGGGCCGGCGCGCGGCCGAGGCGGGTTTCCAGGACGTCCACCATGTACGTCTCGACCAGGACCTGCTGGAGGGCAGCGTCCGGCACGCTCACCGGCGGCGCCACGAAGCCGTCGTAGCGGGCTTGCCAGCGAGCGGAGGCCGCCGTTCGGGCCACCAGGAAGGGCCCCGCCCCGTGGCCCCAGTAGGCGCGCATGGCGCCGACCGCGGGCGCAGCGATCTCCAACAGCCGCGCGGCGCCCAACCGGTCGTCCTTGGGCGTGACGGCGCGCACCGTCCCCGCCGCCGTCGGCCGTTCCGCCGTCTGCAGCGCCGGACCGGCGAGGAAGATGGATCGGCGTACGTTCGCGACGGTGAGCGGCTGGCGGCCGGCTGCGGCCTCGAGGTCGGACACGATGCGCCAACCCTTCGGCAGGCGGCCCCAGCGCACGGTAGCGGCGGTGGCTTCCCAGCCCTTCGGCGCGGCGAAGACGGCTTCGCCGAGGGCCGAAAGCTCCTGACCCGGACCCTCGACGGCGTAGCGCACCCGGACCTTGGCGCCAGGGGGGTGGCGCAGCAGCCGCTCCGTCGGCCCCACGGCCTCGACCGTGGCGCCGGAGATGGCCAGGTCGGAAGCCAGGACCTCGGGAATCGTCAGCCGCGTGTCGCCGTCTGCTTCGCCGCGGAAGCTCATGTCGACCTTGACGCCTGTCCGCGCGACGTCGAGCCGGTACTGGACGCTCGGCGCCTTGGCGGCGGCGAGCAGCAGGATTGCGGCGGCGGCGATGAAGAAGACGCGGATCATCCCGTCCCTGGCGACCTACTCGGCTGGCGCGCAGTCGAAGCGGTCGACTTGGCCGTTTTGAAGGCGGAAGACGGCGTCCTGGGGCACGTCGAGGTCCAGCATGGCCTCGCGGGTGAGCCCCACATAGGCTCCGCGCATCACGCGGCCGGCAGCGCCGTGGCTGACCACCACCACTCGCCGCTCGGGCTCGGGCGGGAGGTTGGCGAGGAAGTCCTCGATACGGGCCTGCACGTCGTCGTGGGTCTCGCCGCCGGGCGCGTCGAAGATCCAATGGCGGGACGAGGCTTCGCGGCCGGCGCTGACCTCGGCCCACGTCCGCCCTTCCCACTCGCCGCAGTTGATCTCGGCCAGCCGGTCGTCGGTTTCGAGGGCAAAACCCGTGGCCGCAGCGACGACCTCGGCGGTGTCCCGCGCGCGGCCGAGTGGGCTCGAGACCAGCCGCCATGCCGCGTACGGCTCGCGCGCGACCAGGTCCCGAACCAACGCCGCCATGGCCGCGGCCTGGCTGCGGCCGCGCTCAGTCAGGGGCGAGTCCTTCTGGCCCTGGAAGCGCCGCTCGACGTTCCACTCGGTCTCGCCGTGACGCAGCAGGATGATCATCGCTTGCGGCGGACCACCGGGTGCGAGGTCGACAGGCCGCCGTCCACCGCGATCGTCTGGCCGTTGACGTAGCTGGCGTCGTCCGAGGCCAGGAACAGGCCGGCGGCGGCGATCTCTTCCGGGTGGCCGTAGCGGGCGGTCGGGTTGAGCTGGCCGATCTTGTCCTCGTTGCCGCGGGCCCGGGCGCCTTCGAAGATCGGCTTCGTCATGCCCGTTTCGATCAGTCCAGGCGCGATGGCGTTGACGCGGATGCCGGTGCCGTAGAGCTCGTTGCACGCCGTCTTCACCAGGCTGATCACGCCCGCCTTCGACGCCGAATAGGCCGGGCCACCCGCGCCCGAGCGGATGCCCGCCACCGAGGCCGTGCAGATGATCGAGCCCTTGCCCTGCGGGATCATCGCCTGGCTCGCGTACTTCACCGCCAGGAACGGGCCGATCAGGTTCACGCGCAGGATGTTGGCCCAGTAGTCGGCCGTCTGCTCGTCCAGCGACGCGAAGCCGCCGGAGATGCCGGCATTGGCCCAGAAGATGTCGAGGCCGCCGAACTCGCTTTGGGCGCGCTCGACCAGGCCCTTCACGAAGGCGTCGTCCCCGGCGTCGCCCTGGACGGCGACCGCCCGGCCGCCCGCCTCGACGATCGCCGCGGCGGTGGCCGAGGTGGTGTCGTTGATGTCGGCGCAGACCACGGCCGCGCCCTCGGACGCGAATAGCTTGGCGGCGGCGCGGCCGATGCCGCTGGCCGCGCCGGTGATGACGGCCGTGCGGCCGGAAAGACGTCCCATGATTGTCCTCTGATATTCAGGCTGTGGTTTTGGCGCGGGCCGCCGCCGCGCAGATGGCGTCGACGAAGGTGTCGTAGAGGCCGGGCGGCAGGTCGTGGCCCATGCCGGGGATGATGCGCAGCTCCGCGCCGGGGATGGCGTTGGCGGTCTCAATGCCGCCGACCGGCTGGATCAACGGGTCCTCGGCGCCGTGCAGCACGACTGCCGGGACGGAGAGCTTTTTCAGCGCCTCGGTGCGGTCGCCGTCGGCGCCGACGGCGTGCCGCTGGCGGCCCACGCCGGCCGGGTTGAAGGCCCGCGCATGCTCGGCGACCACGCGGGCGCGGAGCTCCTCGTCGGTCCACGGCCAGTTGGGGCTGCCGATGGTGCGGGCGTTCTTCATGCCGTGGGCGACGAAGGCCTCGTAGTCGGCCGCAGGATCCGGCGGCGGATTGCTGATCACGGCCATCGCCTCGGGCGTCGCGACCACATCCCCCGAGGTCGCCGACATGATCGAGGTCAGCGACAGCACGCGGGCCGGATAGTCGATGGCCATGCGCTGGACGATCATCCCGCCCATGGAGACGCCGGCGATGTGGGCCTTGTCGACGCCCGCGGCGTCCAGCACCGCGATCGCGTCGGCGGCCATGTCCTTCAGCGTGTAGCGGTCGCCCGACTTGAACCAGGTGGAGCGCCCGGTGTCTCGGTTGTCGAAGCGGATGGCGCGGTAGCCCTTCGCGACCAGCTTCGCGCAGAACGCCTCGGGCCAGCG
>NZ_DASWTE010000179.1:0-4565 GCF_036402295.1 Phenylobacterium sp. | reverse complement strand
CCCGTCCTCCTCAAGTTCGGGACGGAGGCGCAGAAGCGCTACTGGCTGCCGCGGATGCTGGATGGCAGCGACTGGTGGTGCCAGGGGTATTCCGAGCCCGGCGCCGGATCGGACCTGGCGGCGATCAAGATGACGGCCGTTCGCGACGGCGACCACTACGTCATCAACGGCCAGAAGACGTGGACCAGCCTGGGTCAGCACGCGAACATGATCTTCTGCCTGGTGCGCACAGACAACACCGGCAAGCGGCAGGAGGGCATCTCCTTCCTCCTCGTGGACATGGACCAGCCGGGGGTCGAGGTGCGGCCGATCATCACCCTCGACGGCGACCACGAGGTCAACGAGGTCTTCTTCACCGACGCCCGCGCCCCGGTGGCCAACCTGATCGGCGAGGAGAACCAGGGCTGGACCTATGCCAAGTACCTGCTGACCTACGAGCGGACGAGCATGGCCATGGTGGGGGCGTCGGTGGCGTCCCTCGGGGTGCTCAAGGACATCGCGCGGACCGAATCCAAGGGCGGGCGGCCGCTGGCCGAGGACTCCTTCTTCGCCGCCCGGATCGCGCGGGCCGAGATCGAGCTGGAGAACCTGAAGACCACGGCGTTGCGCGTGGTCGCCGCGGCGGCGGCCGGCGGGGCGCCGGGGGCGGAAAGCTCCATGCTCAAGGTCAAGGGCACCGAGATCCATCAGGAGATCCGCAGCCTCGCGCGCCGCGCCCTGGGGCCCTATGCCCTTCCGTTCCAGCCGGAGGTGCTGGCGCCCGGCTCCAACGCCCAGCCCGTCGGACCGGACTATGCGCCCGGCGTCACGCCGGCGTACCTCAACAGCCGCAAGCTGACGATCTACGGCGGCTCGAACGAGGTGCAGCGCAACATCATCACCAAGGCCATCCTCAAGCTCTGAGCGGACACCAGCCATGGACTTCAACCCCACAGCCGACCAGCAGATGCTGGCCGACACCCTCCGCAGGTTCGCCACGGAGCGCTATCCGCTTGAGGCGCGCACCAAACTCGCCGGCACGCCGCCCGGCTACAGCCTCGAGGCCTGGAAGCAGTACGCCGAGCTCGGCGCCCTGGGGGCGCTGTTCGACCCGGAGGTGGGCGGCTACGGCGGTGGTCCCGACGACATCGCGACCGTCTTCGAGGCGCTGGGGAGCGGTGCGGTCGTGGGCCCGTTCCTGGCCTGCCTGATGTCGGGAACCTGCCTCGCCAGCGCCGGGGGCGCGGTCGCCGAAACGCTGCTGAACGCCGTCATCGCCGGCGACGCCGTCGTCGCCTATGCGCACCAGGAGCCGGCAAGCCGCTACGAGCTCAGCCATGTCGAGACCGCGGCCGTCGCGGACGCGGGCGGCTGGCGCCTCTCCGGCGCCAAGGCCGTGGTGTCGCACGGCGACGCCGCCGACCAGATCCTCGTTTCCGCCCGCACCTCCGGCGCGACCGGCGACGCGCTCGGGATCTCGCTCTTCCTCGTCCCCGCCGGGTCGCCGGGGCTCTCGATCCGGGGCTATGTGGGCGTCGATGGCGCACGGAGCGCCGAGGTCGTGCTGGACCAGGTGGTGCTCGGCCCGGAGGGGCTTCTGGGCGATGCGGGCGGGGCTCTCGAGCTCATCGAGAGCGCCACGGGGGCGGGGATCATCGCCCTCTGCGCCGAGGGTCTCGGCGCCCTGGATGTCGTCAAGGACATGACCGCCGAGTACCTGCGCACCCGCAAGCAGTTCGGCCAGCCGATCGGCAGCTTCCAGGCGCTGCAGCATCGGATGGCCACGGTGCTGATCGAGATCGAGCAGGCGCGATCCGCCCTGACGAACGCCGTGGCGGCGTTCGGCGGGCCGCGGGTCCCGCGCGAACGGGCCCTCTCGGCGGCGAAATACACCGTTGGACGCGTGGCCGCGCTGGTGGCGGAGGAAGCGGTCCAGCTGCACGGCGGCATCGGCATGACCTGGGAGCTGCCGCTCTCCCATTATGTGAAGCGCCTGGTCATGCTCGATCACCTTCTCGGCGACGTGGACCACCACCTGGAGCGCTACATCGCCCTGGGCCGGGCGGCTTGACCCCGCCGTGCGAGGTCCCTGCCGTCGTCGCGGGCCGCGTGGGGCGGGCGAGACCCCCGTCGGGCGGGAGGCGATCCTTCGCGCCGCGTCGGACGTGTTCGACCGGGTCGGCTTCCGGGCAGCGACGGTGCGGGCCATCGCGGCGGAGGCCGGCGTAACCTCAGCGGCCCTCTATCACCATTTCGACGGGCGGGAGGGCCTCGTGCTGGCCGCCTGCGAGCCGAAGATGAGCGCGCTGAAGATGAAGTTGGAAACGCTCGGGCGCGCCGAAGCGGGTCCGATCAACCACGCGCTGGCGATCCTCGAGACCACCATGGCGTGGGCGCTGCAGAACCTCGACGTCTATGAGCTCCTCTTCGTCGGAACCGCGCCGCAGGGGATGGACAAGGTCTGGAGGCAGGGGCGCGAGCTGGAGGCTGCCTGCCTGGGTGAGCTCGAAGGGGCGCTCAGCGGCGCCTTCGGGTCCTCCCCGCAGGATCGCCCCCGTGTCGAGACCGGCGCGCGCGCGCTGTGGGCGGCGGCCAATGGCGTCATGTGCCTGTGCCTGCGTCTGGGGTGCCCAAGACCCGTCGGCGCCCTGCTCTCAGCCGCGGTGGAGCCGGTCCTGAGAGAGATGATCTCCACGTGGGCCGATCCCGCCGAAGCCACCGTGCCCTCCCGCAGCTTCGCGGTGCACTGACGCGGCCGCGTGACTGCCGGCGCGTCCGGGGGGACCGTCGACCGCGAGACTTCGACCGGACTGCGGGGCGCCTGCGCACGGACGCGCCCCGGACGCTCCCTGGGGCCGACACGTGGCCGCGTGGGGCGTGGCGAACGTCTTCAGTCCCGCCGCCGATCAGGCCCGCCCCTCGGGCCCTTGCCGGCGTTTTAGCACGGCGCCTCGCGCCGGGATCCCAGACCGCCGCGCGCAAGGCGGCTTGACGAGTGCCAAAAAAGAACGCACTACAGTCGCCGTCCCGCCGGGGGTCGCGCCAGCTGGGCGACCATCTGCCCAGCGGGCCAGCAACAGGATCCCAAATGTCCGGCTCACCCATCTCAGAGAAGCCTTCCCGCAACGCCACGGCGGTGGTTGTCGGAGCCGGCGACTTCATCGGCGGCGAGATCGCCAAGAGGTTCGCGGCGGAGGGCTACACCGTCTTCATCGGCCGCCGGCAGGCGGAGAAGCTCGAGCCGCTGAAGGCCGAGATCGAGGCGGCGGGCGGACGCGTCGTGGCCAAGGGCCTCGATGCCCGTGACGAGGATCAGATGATCGCCTTCTACGAGGAGGCCGAGCGAACGGCGCCGATCGAGGTGTCGATCTTCAACATCGGGGCCAACGTCAACTTCCCGCTGGTCGAGACCACCTCGCGGGTCTTCCGCAAGGTCTGGGAGATGGCCTGCTACTCCGGATTCCTGAGTGGCCGGGAAGCGGCCAAGCACATGCTGCCGCGCGGAGCCGGCTCGATCTTCTTCACCGGGGCGACGGCCGGGCTGCGCGGCGGCGTCGGGTATGCGGCCTTCGCCAGCGCCAAGTTCGGTCTGCGCGCCGTGGCCCAGTCCACCGCGCGGGAGCTTGGGCCGCAGGGGATCCACGTGGCCCATCTAGTTATCGACTCCGGCGTGGACACGGCCTGGGTGCGCGAGCGCATGCGCCAGGCCGCCGGCGACGGCCCCATGCCCGATCGCGTCCTGATGCGTCCGGCGGCGGTGGCCGAGGCCTACTGGGCCCTGCACCAGCAGCCCAAGGACGCCTGGACCTTCGAGCAGGAGATCCGGCCGGCGGGCGAACCCTGGTGAGCCGGCGGTCGCCGACCGCCCCCCGTCGCCGCGCGCCGATAGTCTTACGAAACCCTCCGAGGTCCTGAACATGCAGCAGGCGGTGATCGCGGGCTATGTCCGCACCCCCTTCCACTTCGCCCGCAAGGGCGCCCTGGCCCAGGTCCGACCCGATGACCTGGCTGCGGCCGCGATCAAGGCGCTGATCCAGCGCCTGGGCGTGGATCCGGCCACGCTGGACGACGTGATCCTCGGCTGCTCGTTCCCCGAGGGCGCCCAGGGCGACAACATCGCTCGCATCGCAAGCCTGCTCGCCGAGCTGCCGGTCGAGGTGAGCGGCATGACCGTGAACCGCTACTGCGGTTCGTCCATGTCGGCCATCCACATCGCCGCAGGCCAGATCGCGATCGGGGCCGGCGAGGCCTTCATCGCCGGCGGCGTGGAGTCCATGAGCCAGGTCCCGCCGGGCGGCCTCAGTTCCGCGCCCAATCCCCAGCTGATGGCGGCCTACATCTCCATGGGCGAGACCGCGGAGAACGTCGCCGCGCAATACGGCGTCTCGCGCGCGGAGCAGGAGGCGCTGGCGGCGGCTTCGCAGCGGAAGGCTGCCGCTGCGCAAGCCGCCGGCCGGCTGCGTGGCGAAATCGCCGGCGTCATGACCGAGAATGGCCTTGTGGACGCCGACGGCTGCATTCGCGCCGAGACCACCCCGGAGGGGCTGGCGGGGCTGAAGCCGGCGTTCCGGCCCGACGGCACGGTG
>NZ_DASWTE010000178.1:0-10031 GCF_036402295.1 Phenylobacterium sp. | reverse complement strand
CGGATGTCACGAGCCGCCCGTCGCCTACCTCGTGGCGGAGCAGTCCGGCGCCGAACTGCTGCGGTGAGGGCCAGCTGAAGCCCTACCCCCGGATGCGCGCCTCGTGGCCGGCGGCGCGGTCGGCGGCGTCGTGGACGATGTCCTCGACGTCGGCGACGTAGGCGTCCGCGTTGCGGCGCGCGGCCTCGGCGCCCCAGACGCCGTTACGCTCCAGGGCCTCGAAGCCGCCGCCGATGCTGAACAGCGCGCGGAAGGCCTCCTTCTCCAGGAGCGGCGTCGGCAGGATCTGGACCCCGGCCTCGCGCAGCTGGGCCACCACGCTCTTCAGCATCCGCGGCCGGATGGCGGCGGGCACGCGGGTGAGCAGCGCGCGATGCGCGATGGGCCGGCCGCCGCGCCGCCCGAACGCCTCGACGATCTCGGCCGCCTTGATGGCCTCGCGCAGGTCGAGCTGGGAGCCGGCCAGCGGCGTCAGCGCCACGTCGAAGCGCAGCGCGGCGAGCACGGCCGTCCCGCGCTCGGTGCCTTCCGTGTCGAGGAGGACCCAGTCCGGCGAGCGCCGGGCGGCCTCGCGGGCGGCGTCGCGGATGTCGGACACGGTGGGCGCCGGATGGATGCTGATGGCGTCGGAGCGGCCGGGCAGCGCGCCCCAGTTCATCAGCGGCTTGTTGGGATCGGAGTCGATCAGCGCGACGCGGCGCCCGCGCGCCACGAGGCCAAGGGCCAGGGCGACGGCCGCGGTGGTCTTGCCCGCGCCGCCCTTGGGGCTGATGAACACGACATTCGGCATCCACGCTCCTCTACCGCATCAGGCGGGCGCGAGTCGGGCACTTTCGTGTCGAACACCACGCGGGCGCCGCGCCCAACGTTCGGATCCTGCACGGCCACCACGTCGCAGGTCAGCCGATGGGAAGTCCCGCGGCCTTCCACTCCGGGAACCCGTCCTCCAGGCGCCGCGCCTGAAAGCCGTGCTCGCGCAGCATCGACACGGCCTCGAAGGACAGCACGCAGTAGGGACCGCGGCAGTAGGCGACGACCTCCTGGCCCCTCGGCAGTTCGCGGAGACGGCTGGCCAGCTCGCGTAGCGGGATGTTGAGCGCCGACGGAACCGCCCCCGCCGCGAACTCGTCCTCGGGCCGAACGTCGAGGACGGTGACCAGGCCCGCCTTCATGCGGTCGAGCAGATCGCCGCGGGACACCGGCTCCAGGCCATCGCGCTCGTGAAAGTAGCCGCCGACCACCGAGCGCACCTCCGCCGTCCTGCGTTCCCCCAGACGGCCGAGCGCGCTCAGCAGTTCCACGACCGCGGGGTCGCTCAGGCCGTAGAGGACCCGCTTGCCCTCGCGGCGCGAGGTCAGCAGCCCGCACCGCTGCATCAGCCTCAGGTGCTGGGACGCGTTGGCCACTGAAAGGCCGAGCCGCGCGGCGACGGCGTCCACGCTGCGCTCACCCTGCCCGAGCAGCTCGACGATCTCGATGCGGTTGGGGCTGGACAGCGCCTTGGCCAGCTCCGCGAGGCCCGCGAACACCGCCAACTTGGGATTGCCGCTTGACAGGTCTTGCTCTCGGTTCAATCGTTCAAGCAATTAATTGATTGATTGTTCGGGGCCGTCAAGGCCCCGCACATCGCGTGGAGTTCTGCGTTCCCAACCACAACGGGGAGGTTCCCATGCGTACCGTCGCTCTCCTGTACGGCGTCGCCGCCTACGGTGTCTTCTTCCTGACCTTCCTCTACGCCATCGGCTTCGTGGGCGGCCTCATCGTGCCGAAGACCATCGACAGCGGCGAGCCGGGCGGTCTCGTCCAGGCGATCCTGATCGACACCCTGCTGCTCGGCGTCTTCGCCGTCCAGCACAGCCTCATGGCGCGTCCCGCGTTCAAGCGCTGGTGGACGCGGTTCGTGCCGGCCCCGGTCGAACGCTCGACCTACGTCCTGCTCGCGAGTCTCGCCCTGATCCTGCTGTTCTGGCAGTGGCGGCCGCTGACCCAGGTGGTCTGGTCGGTCGACGGACCGGCGGCGCTGGCGCTCTGGGCCGTGTTCGGGCTGGGCTGGGTCACCGTCCTGACCAGCACGTTCCTCATCAACCACTTCGACCTGTTCGGCCTGAAGCAGGTCTGGGACTACCGGCGACGCCACGAGCCGCCGCCCCCCGACTTCCGGACGCCCCTGTTCTACCGGGTCGTCCGCCACCCGATCTATCTGGGCTTCATCCTGGCGTTCTGGGCCAGCCCCACGATGACGGCCGGACACCTCTTCTTCGCGCTGGCGACGACCGCCTACATCCTCATCGCCATCCAGCTGGAAGAGCGGGACCTGATCGCCGTCTTCGGCCAGCGCTACGCCGACTACCGCCGCCGCGTGTCGATGCTCGTGCCCCTGCCGCCACGCGGCGAGCGCAAGCCGGCTGCTCCGTCGGGAGCAACACCGAACCGCCCATGATCCTGCGGCAGTTCCTTCACGCCGAGCCGGTGGCGGCCTCGTACTTCTTCGGGTGCGGCGGCCAGTCCGCCGGCGCGGTCGTCGACCCGGTCGGCGACATCGAGACCTACGTGCGGGCCGCCAACACCGCCGGCATGGCGATCCGCTACGTCATCGACACCCACATCCACGCCGACCATCTCTCGGCGGGGCGCAGGCTCGCCGCCGCGGTGGGGGCGCCATACGTGCTGTTCGCGGGCGCCGCCGCCGCCCCGCCGTTCCACGGCGTCCGTGACGGCGACGTGCTGCACCTCGGGAACGTCCTGATCGAGGTCCTGCACACCCCGGGCCACACCCCCGAGCACATCTGCCTGCTGGTCACCGACCGCACCCGCGCCGCGGAGCCCTGGCTCGTCTTCACGGGTCACACGCTGATGGTCGGCGACCTCGGCCGCACGGAGCTGGCCGCGTCGGCGGAAGACGGGGCGCGGGCGCTCTTCGCCAGCATCCAGCGGCTGAAGCGGTTGCCTGACCACGTCGAGGTGTATCCCGGCGCCTACTCCGGGTCCGTCTGCGGCCGCAGCCTGAGCGGCAAGCCCAGCTCCACCATCGGCTTCGAGCGGCGCTACAACGCGCCCTTCCGCATCGAGGACGAGCAGGCGTTTGTCGCCACCATGACCCAGGACGTCCCGGAGCCCCCGCCGGAGGCCGCCACGCTGCGGGCCGCGAACGCCGACCCCGCGTCCGCCGCCTGACCATGACCGCCGCTGCGGCCGCGCCTCGCCTGGGGCTTCGCGAGAACTGGCCGCAGTTCCTGCTGCTCGTGATCGTCAACGCCTTCGTTGGCGGGATGGTGGGCCTGGAGCGCACCGTCGTGCCGCTGGTCGGCTCCGAGGAGTTCCGCCTCGGCTCAACGACCCTGATCACATCGTTCATCGTCAGCTTCGGGGTCGTGAAGGCCTTCGCCAACCTCGCCACCGGTCACCTGGCGGACGTCTACGGGCGCAAGCGGCTGCTGGTGATCGGCTGGCTGATCGCCATCCCGGCCCCCTTCATGATCGGATGGGGCCCGAGCTGGGCCTGGATCGTGGCCGCGAACGCCCTCCTGGGCGTGAGCCAGGGTCTGACATGGTCGACCACCGTGATCATGAAGATCGACCTTGTGGGTCCGAAGTCTCGCGGCCTCGCCGTGGGGCTCAACGAGTTCGCGGGCTATCTGGCGCTCGGCGCCACAGCCTTCGCGAGTGGGTACATCGCGCAACGCTACGGCCTGCGTCCCGCGCCCTTCTGGCTTGGCGTCGCCTATGCCGCGCTGGGCCTCGTCCTGTCGATCTTCCTGGTCCGCGACACCCGCGGCCACGTCGCCATCGAGACGGCTGGCCACGCCACAGCGGCCGAGCGGCTGACGTTCGCCGACGTCTTCCGCCGCACGTCGTACGGGGACCGCAACCTCTTCGCCGCCTCCCAGGCCGGCCTCGTCAACAACCTCAACGACGGCATGAGCTGGGGCATCTTCCCCCTTTGGTTCGCCGCATCGGGCCTCAGCGTGGAGCGCATCGGCGTGCTCAAGGCCGTCTACCCGGCCGTTTGGGGCGTGCTGCAGACGATCACCGGCCCCCTCAGCGATCGTTGGGGCCGCAAGGGCCTCATCGTCGCCGGCATGTGGGTTCAGGCGGCCGCCCTCCTGATGACCGCGGTGACCCGTCAGGTCGGCTGGTGGCTCGCCGCGAGCGTGCTGCTGGGCGTCGGCACGGCCATGGTCTACCCGACCTTGATGGCCTCGGTGTCTGACGCCTCGCATCCGTCGTGGCGTGCGCGGTCGCTGAGTGTCTACCGGTTCTGGCGCGACATGGGCTACGCCATAGGGGCGCTGGGGGCGGGGCTGATCGCCGACCTCTTCGGCGTGGCCTGGGCTATCGGAGCCGTCGGCGCGCTGACGTTCACCTCGGGGATGGTGGTGGCGGTCGTCATGGATGATCGCCGCGTGAGCTGAAGGAGGGCAGGATGCAGGACGTTTGGGACGGCGGATGCCTGTGCGGGGCCGTGCGGTTCCGGGCGGCGGGCGCGCCGCGCTGGGTCGCCTGGTGCCACTGCCAGAGCTGCCGCAAGCACAGCGGCGCGCCGGTGTCGGTCTTCGTGGCGTTCGCGGAGGCGGACGTCGAGGTCTCTCAGGGAGCCATCACGAGGTTCCGTTCTTCCCCCGGCACCGTTCGCGGCTTCTGCGCAGCCTGCGGCTCCACGCTGACCTGCCAGGGCGACACACGCCCCGACGAACTGCACATCCACGTCGGGGCGTTCGACGAGGCCGCGGCCCTTCCGCCGGCCTTCCACATCTTCCCCGAGGAGCGCCTGCCCTGGCTCTGCCTCGCTGAGCCGACCGAGGCCGCGTGACCCAGCCTGCGCTCGTCGCCGAGCTGCTCGTCCGCGGCGCGGCCGTCGGGGTGTTCGCCCTGCTGGCCCTGAGGATCGCGGCTGGCGGACGCAGTCCGGCCCGGCTGACAGGCGCCGTGTTTTCGCTGGCGGCGGCGGCGCACACCGTCACCCAGTCGCGACCGGCGCTGGAGATGCTGGGCTTGGCCGGGCTTCCCGTCTGGGCAGCGTCGGTCGCGGGCGCGGGGCTCTTCTGGGCCTTCGCGTTGGAACTCTTTGGCGATCACGCCCGGCTCGCCCCGGTTCGCTTGCTGCCCGCGCTCGGGCTGCTCGGGATCGGCGTGATTGCGAGGCTGTCTCCCGACGACGTCGCGCGCGGCCTCTGGCTCACCCACAACCTGCTGGGCGCCTTGCTGATGATCCACGTCCTCGTGGTGGTCTGGACGGGCTGGCGGGGCGATCTGGTCGAGGCTCGCCGCCGGCTTCGGGGGCCGCTGCTGGCGCTCGCCGCCGTCTACACCTTGGCTGTGGCGGCCGTGCAGATCGTGGAGCTGTACGCCGGGCCGGCCACAGCGCTCTCGTTCCTGGCGGCGGTGAGCCTGCTCATCCTCAGCCTAGCGAGCGGCTTCGTCTTCCTGCGCGACGATCCTCAGCTCTTCGGCGCGCAGTCGGTCCCTCAGCAGGTCCGGCGGGTCGCGCCGCGCGACGAACCGCTGGCGCAGCGGCTGATGGAGGCCCTCGACCAGCAGGAGGTCTGGCGGGAGGAGGGACTGACCATCGGCGGCCTCGCCCAGCGCCTTGGCGCGCCGGAGCACCATCTGCGCCGGCTGATCAACGAGGGGCTCGGCTACCGCAACTTTGCCGCCTTCCTGAACGAACGCCGTATCGCGGCGGCGAAGGCGGCCCTCGCCGATCCCGCGAACGCCCGGGTGGCGGTCTCCGTCATCGCCTTCGAGGTCGGCTTCAGCTCGCTCGCGCCGTTCAACCGCACGTTCCGAGAGATCGCCGGCCAGACGCCGACGGCATGGCGGCTGTCGGCCCTCTCCTCGAAACCGGACGATCCTCCTCGAAACTGAAGGAAGCTCGGCGATTTCGCCGTCGAGGAGACACGTGTCGGGCTTCCAGGGCGAATGCCTCCCACCGAAACGGAGGCACGCATGACCTACGACACCTTGGCCGCGTTCGCGGCCCAGTGGCTCGAGAACCTGTCGGTCGACCTGACCCGCTACGCGATCTTCGCGGTCGCGACCTGGTTCATCCTCTGGGTGCTGCTGGCGGGCGCCCTGCAGCATCGGAAGATCCGACCGGACACGCCGCCCGCGCGTCAGCTCTTCATGGAGTTCGCCGTCTCCCTGCGGACGCTCGCGGTCTTCTCGACGGTGGGACTGTTCCTCTTTGGCCTCGAGCGGGCGGGCCTGTTCCACGGCCCGGCCATCGCCGCCCAGTGGGGACCGGCCTGGGGCGTTGCGTCGCTTGTCCTGATGATCGTCGGGCAGGACGCCTACTTCTACTGGACGCATCGGGCGATGCATCATCCGCGGGCCTTCCGCGCCTTCCACCGCCGGCACCACCGCTCGCACAACCCCTCGCCGTTCACGGCCTATAGCTTCGACATCGCCGAGGCCGCGGTGCAGGCGGCGTTCGTGCCGCTCTGGATGCTGCTCGTGCCGACAACGTGGCCCGTCACGGGCCTGTTCATGCTGCACCAGCTCTTTCGGAACACGCTGGGCCACAGCGGCTACGAGCTGTACCCGGCCGGTCGTGACGGCAAGCCGCTCATCGGCTGGATGACCACCGTCACCCACCACGACCTGCATCACGCGCAGGCCGGCTGGAACTACGGCCTCTGGTTCACGTGGTGGGACCGGCTGATGGGCACCCAGCACCCGCAGTACGTCGAGCGGTTTGCGGCCGCCCGCCGTCCGCGCCGGCTGCAAGCTCCGGAGGCGGCGTGATGCGGATGACCTGGCTTCTGGCGGGGGCGCTTCTCGTTAGCGCCCCACCGGCTCGCGCCGCCGATCTGGCCGGCCGCTGGGCGACGGAAGGCTTCGGCTCCATCGTCGAGTTCCGGCCTTGCGCCGGGGCGGGCGGTGAGATGTGCGGCCGCATCGTCTGGCTCTGGGCGCCGGGTCCGGCCGGTCGGGCCCGCGCCGATCAGCGCAACCCCGACCCTGCCCTGCGGTCCCGGCCGCTGGTTGGCGCGGAGATCGTCCGCGGCTTGCGGCAGACCGCTCCGGGGGTCTGGAGCGGTGGGCGTCTCTACAACCCCGACGACGGCCGCACCTACGGGGGGAGCATCCGCCTAAGCGACGGGCTGCTCGAACTGAAGGGCTGTGCGCTGGGCGTGGTGTGCCGGACCCAGACCTGGCGCCGGCCGCAGGACGTGCTGGCCGCCGCGGGAGCGCGTTGACCATGCGCCGTCCCCGCTTCATCGCCGAACAGGCCCGCCATGCCCGCGGCCCCCTGGGCTGGCTGATCGCCTTCATCATGGCCCGCGAGACCTGGGCGCAGAACCGACGCGCCATCGACGCCCTGGAGGTCGCGCCCGACGATCATGTCCTCGACGTCGGCTGCGGGCCGGGGCGCGCGCTCTCGGAGCTGGCGGCCAGGGCGGCGCGAGGTCGCGTCATCGGCGCGGACTCGTCGGGGCTGATGGTCGAGGTCGCAGTGGGCCGAAACCGCGAACTGGTTCGGGCCGGGCGGGTCGACGTCGCCGAGGCCGGCGTCGAGGCGCTGCCCTTCCCGAACGACGCATTCGACAAGGTGCTCTGCGTCCACGTCCTCTACTTCTGGCCCGACCTGGACGCCGCGTTCAGCGAGATCGCACGGGTGATGAAGCCTGGCGGGAGACTGGCGCTGCTGTTCCGCACGGACGCAGACCACGAAGCTGTGCACAGCTTCCCTCCCGAGGTCTACAAGTTCCCGGCGCTTTCGGAGGTCACCGCTGCGCTTCACCGAGCCAGGATGCAAACGACGTCCACGCAGCTGATGGGTGGAGCGATGTTGCTCCTGGCGGGCGCACCGTCCGACCCGCCGCTCAGCTGAAGCGGTCGCCCAGGTAGACGCGGCGCACCTCGGGATCGTCGACGATCTCGTCGGGGCTTCCCTCGAACAGCACCTCGCCCGCGTGGATGATCGAGGCGCGGTCGATGATGTCGAGGGTCTCGCGGACGTTGTGGTCGGTGATCAGGATGCCGATGCCGCGCTGCTTCAGATAGCTGATCACCTCGCGGATGTCGGCGATGGCCAAGGGGTCGATGCCGGCGAACGGCTCGTCCAGCAGCATGAAGCTGGGCTCGGAGGCCAGCGCGCGGGCGATCTCGACGCGGCGGCGCTCGCCGCCCGACAGCGACACCGCGGGCGAGTTGCGCAGGTGCTCGATGTGCAGCTCCGAGAGGAGCTGGGTCACCGTCTCGCGCGCCTTCTTCTGGTCGTTCTGGCGCAGTTCGACCACGGCCATGACGTTTTCCCAGACGCTCATGCCGCGGAAGATCGACGTCTCCTGCGGCAGGTAGCCCACGCCCATGCGGGCGCGCTGGTACATCGGCTGGGCGGTGATGTTCTCGCCGTCCAGGTAGATGGCGCCGTAGTCGGCGGGGATCAGGCCGGTGATCATGTAGAAGGTCGTGGTCTTGCCGGCGCCGTTGGGGCCCAGCAGGCCCGCCACCTCGCCGCGGCAGAGGCGCAGCGAGACGCCCTTCACCACGGCGCGGCCGCGGAACGACTTGCCGACGTTGTCGACCACCAGCCCCTCGGTGGGGATGGCGCCCTGCGCCTTCGCGCCCCCCTTGGCGCCTCCTGGGGCGGCGATCCGCTGTGGAGCGTTCACTTCGCCGCGCTCTCGGACTTCTTCGAGGGGTAGAAGACGCCGCGCGGGCGCGACTTGGCGTTGGGGCCGGTGGCGCTGCCCACCATGCGGCCTTCGCCGGTCTTGGTGTTGAACACCATGCGGGTGCCGCGCAGCACGTTCTGGTCCTGCACGGCCACCACGTCGCCGGTCAGGGTCACGGTCTCGTTCTGGGCGTCGTACACACCGACGTCGCCGCGCACGCGCTGGTTCTTCGAGGTTACGTAGTAGACGTTGCCTTCGGCATCCATCTTGATCAGGTCGCCGCACGAGCCCGTGCCCGTGGCGCCGCCCGACCCGGCCTTGGTCTCGAAATGGGCGCGGATCAGGTCGGCGCGCAGGCGGGCCTCGCCCTGCAGCGCCTCGGCCTTGCCCTTCCAGGTGGAGATGCAGACCTTGTTCTGCACCTCGAGCTCATCGGCGGTGATGTCGATCGGGCCCTTCGAGTTGGGGCCCAAGCCCTGGGCGTGCGTAGGCCCGGCGCCCGCGGCGAGCACCGCGGCGACGATCGAGGAGGTGACGAGAGACTTCATGACTGCCCTTGCGCTCGCGCCGCTCTACTTCTTCGGTTCCAGGCGGGTGCGGACACCGCCCTTGAAGACCATGCGCTCGCCTTTGCCGTACACGCCATAGGACTCTGCGCTGATTTCTCCAAGACCTCCCGCGCCCTGAATGGGGCCTGAACCGACGACCTCGCCCGACTTGGTGTCGAACATCGAGGCGGCGGTGGCGAAGGCGTTCTTGTTGTCGGCCATGCGCACGCCGTTGGTCAGCTCCAGCTTGCCGGTCTGCTCGTGGAACACGCCGGCGGCGCCGTTGATGCGCATCTGGTCGGGGCCGTTCTCGTCGAGGACGAGCGCCGGCTTCTGCAGGATCACCCGCTGGTAGTCCTTCTGGTCGCGGATCGCCGAGTTGGCGGTGAGCACGAAGGCGCGGCCCTTGTCGTCTCGGCCGACGAAGCGCGGGTTGAGCAGGCGGATGGGCTCGTCACCGGCCCGCGCCGCCTTGGGCTGGGCGTTGAACGTGGACCAGGCCACGCTGCCGATCAGGCCGGCGAAGATCAGCGCGATGGCGGCCGGCAGCGCGACCCGCAGCGTCCGGATCAGCCGCGAACGCCGGCGCCAGCGCTCGAAGTCGGCGCGGCGGGGTTCGGGAAGCGAGCTGTCGGCGGCCGTCATGGGGCCCTACCTAGGTATGAGCGAAGATGTCTGCATCCTCCCAGCCGGCCACGTCCAGCAGGGCGCGGTGCGGGAGGAACTCGAAACAGGCGCGGGCCAGGTGGTCGCGCCGCTCGCGGACCAGCATGGTGTCCAGCCGCTCGCGCAGCGCATGCAGGTGCAGCACGTCGGACGCGGCGTAGGCGATCTGGTCGTCGCTGAGCTGCGCCGCGCCCCA
>NZ_DASWTE010000177.1:0-4286 GCF_036402295.1 Phenylobacterium sp. | reverse complement strand
CGCACGGCGCGCCCGCCAGGAGATGGCCCAGGGCCTGCTCCAAGGTCATCGGACCGGCCAGCCGGGTGCGCGACTGGCCGCTGCAGGCGGCGGCGCCGATCAGGGTGATGTTGGCCTGCTGGGCGATGTCGAGCAGCGCCTCGGAATAGGGCTGGGGATCGACGCGGAAATGGATACGCGCGGGCGCCGCGTCGGCGGTACTGCCGGCACAGGCCACCACCACGACGCACGTGACAGCGGCCGCCAATTCCCGACGCGCGAGGATGGTCAGCTCCGCCCTTACTTCGGCCTATCACTTCCGAAGAAGCAGCAGCCCCCTGTCGGAAGGTACCGATCTAATCGGGAGCATCAAGCTCAGACGCGCCACAACGGCCGGCTGATCGTCGAGCACGATCACACCGGTGATGGGCATCTTGCCAAGCTCGGGGTCGGAGATCTCGATCTGTTCGACGTACTGGCGGTTCAGGTCGGCCACGACATCGGCCAGCGGCTCGCCCCTGTAGATCAGGCGGCCGGCGCGCCAGCTGAAGGCCTCCTGCGGGTCGACGGCTTTCAGCTCCTCGCGGCCGCTGGAAGCCACCTCAAGGCGTTGCCCGGGCGTCAGCAGGAACGAACGCCCCTGGATCGCCGTGCTGATGGGCCGCACCTGCACCTTGCCGCGCGCCACCGTCACCGTGAGCTCGCCCTGACGGCTGCGGACGTCGAACTGGGTGCCCAGCACGCGGACTTCACGGTTCGGAGCGGCCACCGTGAAGGGTCGCCTGGCGTCGCGGGCCACGTCGAAGATCGCCTCGCCCTCGGCCATCTCGACCTTCCGCTCGCTGCGGGCGTAGGTGACCGCGAGCCGGGTCTCGGCGTTGAGGTCGACGATCGAGCCGTCGGCCAGCGTCACGCGCTTCCGCTCGCCCTTGCCGGTCGCGTACGTCTCGGCCGTGGCCTGCTGGGCGAGGACGCCGGGCAGGACCGCGACGGCCAGGCCGGCGGCGACGGCCATGCCGCCCGCGCCCATCCACCAACGGCGGGTCGCCCTACCGCGCAGCTTCTGCGCCTCGCGGCGCTGGCCGGCGGCCAGTTCGTCCTGCACCAGCGGGGCGGCGGTCTCGAACTCGTGCCAGATGGCCAGGGCCCGCGTATAGGCGGCTCGGTTGCCAGGGGCAGCTTCAAGCCACGCCTCGAACTCGAGGCCATCCTGTTCGGCGACGTCCTCACGCTGCAGGCGCGCAAGCCAGGCGCTGGCTTCCGCCAGTTCCCGCTCCTCCACGATCGCCATGCTGCTCATCGGCCCGCCTGCCAGGTCTGCGCAGAACGCGCTGGACACCCGGAGAGACGGCGCCGTCGCGCCGCAGCCCTAGGCCGCCGAAGAAAATTCTTGCGACTCACGACCGGAGCCTCTGGGCCAGGCGCTGGACGGCCGCCTGGATGTGCTGCTCGATCATCTTCACCGAGACGCCCATGGCTTCGGCGGTTTCCTTCTGGCTGCGGCCCTCCAGTTTGTGAAGGCGGAACGCCTTGCCCATCTGCAGCGGCAGTTCGGCCACGGCCTCGGCCAGCAGGCGAACGCGTTGGCGGGAGATCACCGCCTCGTCGGCCGGCGGATCGCCGGCCACCTCCTCGGCGCCCACGAAGGCGCGCGTCTCGCGCCGCCAGTCGGCGCTGCGGCGCGACGAGCGCTGGCGGCTGCGCACGTGGTCGACCAGGAGGTTCGTGGCCATCCGATAGAGCAGCGCCGAAGGCGCGCGGACGTCGGCCTCGTCGGCTTCGGCGGCCGCCACCTTGAGATACAGGTCCTGCAACAGGTCTTCGGCAGTGGCCATGCAGCGGGTGCGCGCCGCGAGGAACAGGAGGAGGTTCTCCCGCTTCTCGAAGAAGGCCCGGGTCAGCGGCGAATCGCCTGCCGACCTCTCTGACGGCCTCGAAGGCGCCAACACGTTCCCCCTTTTGGTCTTCTTGGGCGCTGCACCAGCGTTACAGACGCCCGGCATGGCCAAAGTTGGGACAATAGCCAAGCATTTTCCCCTTGGGTGGGGCGCGCCGATCAACTGGAAGCGAAGTGCCCGGCGATCCACGTGCCTTGCGCGCGGCCGGCATCGTCGAGAAGGACCAGATCGGCCCGCTGGCCGGGCGCGATCCGGCCCAGCTCGTGGTCCAGGCCCAGGAAGCTCGCGGGATTGAGGCCGGCCATCCGGGCCGCCGCCGCCTCGTCGACGCCCAGCATCTCGACGGTGTTGCGGACGGCGGCGGCCATGCCGAGGTCCGACCCGGCCAGGGTGCCGTCGGGCGCCACGCAGACTCCGTCCTCGACGGTGATCGTCTGGCCCTGCAGGGTGAAGGTCTTTTCCGAGAGGCCCACGCTGGGCATGGCGTCGGTGACCAGCATGAAGCGGTCGAGGGGGCGGCTGCGCAGCGCCAGCCGCAGCACGGCCGGATGCACGTGGCGGCCATCCACGATGATCCCGCACCAGCTTTTGGGGTCTTCCAGCGCCGCCCCGGTCGCGCCGGGCGCCCGGCTGGCCATGGGCGACATGGCGTTGAAGAGGTGGGTGAAGCCGGTGACGCCGGCGTCCAGCGCCTCGCGGATTTCCTCGTAGCTGGCGTCGGTGTGACCGGCGGCGACCACCACACCGGCGTCGGCCAGCTGGCGGATCATGCCGGGCTCGGTGAGCTCCGGGGCCAGTGTCACCAGGGTACGGCCGGCGCGAATCGACGTGAGCAGGGCGATGGCGCGCTCGTCCAGCAGGCGGAACTTCGCCTTGTCGTGGATGCCAGCGCGCGCCGCGTTGATGAAGGGCCCCTCCACGTGCACGCCGAGAACGCCCGGGACGCCCGCCGCGATGGCCGCCTCGACAGCCCGCAGCGCCTGGTCGATCGCGTCGAGGTCGTCGCTGATCAGGGTGGGCAGGAAGCCGGTCGTGCCGAACCGGCGATGGGCCGCGCCGATGGCCTCGATAGCCTCGACGCTGAGCTCGTCGTTGAACAGGACGCCGCCGCCGCCGTTGACCTGAGTGTCGACGAACCCGGGCGCGAGCCGACCGCCGGCGAGGTCGTGGCGGCTGTCGGCGCGGGCCAGCGCCTCGGCCTCGGGGACCACGGCCGCGATCCGCGCGCCCTCGATCACGACGCCCAGGCCGGCGACGAACCCCTTGCCGTTGAAGACCCGGCCGCCGACGAGCGCGGTCGACATCAGAGGGTCCTCGTGACTTTGGAGAGGCCGGGTGGCCGGTCGGGATCGAAGCCGCGCCGCCGCGCCAGCGCCTCGACCATCACATAGAAGCTCTGCGCCAGGAGAATCGGCTGCAGCAGCGGGTGGGCCGGCAGCGCCGGCAGGCTGACCGCGCCCGGCGCGGTCCCGCCGGCGATCAGCACCTTGGCGCCGGCCACGGCGAGCTCGGCTGCGAGCGTCTCGACGCCGTCGCGCGTGGCGTCGTCCTGCGCCAGCACCAGCACCGGGAAGCCGTCGCGGGCGATGGCCATCGGGCCGTGCCGGACCTCGGCGCGCTGAAGGCCTCGGCGTGCAGGCCGCAGGTCTCCTTGAACTTGAGCGCCGCCTCCTGGGCCGCGGCGAAGCCGGGGCCGCGCCCGACGACATAGAGGCTCGCCGAGCGCTCCAGCACCGGCAGGGCCGCGCTCCAGTCCAGCGCCAGCGCCTCGGCCATCCGGCCGGGCAACTCGTCGAGCGCGGCAGTGAGCGCCGCGTCCTGTGTCCACGCCGCCACGAGCTGGGCGATGGCCGCGAGCGCGGCGAGGTAGGACTTGGTCGCGATTTCAACGGCGTGACCGGGGACCTCAACCGCTTCGCCGCCGGCGATCCGTCGGCCGGCGCGTTCATGAGCGGCTTCTTCCCGGTGATGATGTTCGGACTGCCCGCGGCGTGCCTGGCCATGTACCGCGCCGCCCGGCCCGAGCGGCGCAAGGCCGTCGGCGGCATGCTGGGCTCGCTGGCGCTGACCTCGTTACTGACCGGCGTGACCGAGCCCATCGAGTTCAGCTTCATGTTCCTGGCGCCCGCGCTCTACGCCGTGCACGCGGTGCTGACCGGCGTCGCGATGGCGGGGATGGACGCGCTGGGGTCCGGCTGGGCTTCGGCTTCTCGGCCGGCCTGTTCGACTACGTGCTCAACTTCAAGCAGGCGACGCGG
The DNA here is from genome assembly GCF_036402295.1 of Phenylobacterium sp. GTDB lineage: Bacteria > Pseudomonadota > Alphaproteobacteria > Caulobacterales > Caulobacteraceae > Phenylobacterium. The sequence continues at coordinate 151 of NZ_DASWTE010000177.1, read as the reverse complement.
CCGTGGATGTTGCTGCCGATCGGGCTCGTCTACTTCGCGCTGTACTACGGCTTGTTCCGCTTCTTCATCGTGCGGCTCGATCTGAAGACGCCGGGTCGCGAAGCGGAGGAGGCGACCTCGAGCGCCGCAGCGTTGCCGAGTGCAGTCGGCG
>NZ_DASWTE010000176.1:0-26898 GCF_036402295.1 Phenylobacterium sp. | reverse complement strand
CCGCGCAGCAGGCCCGAGATCGCGCCGCCCGCCTCCGACGCCACCGCGCCAAGTCCCGCCGCTGACCCCACCCAGGCCACGAGCACCAGCGCCGAAACCGCGCCTACGCCTGCAAGCTTGCCCAGCACGATGTCGATCGGGCGCGCCGCGGCCAGCAGGCTCTCGAGCGCGCGGTTCGCGCGCTCGCGCACCACCGCCTGCAGCAGCATCCCCAGCGAGCCCACGAGCGTGAGCCACAGCATCATCACGAGGGCGAAGCGCGACACGGCGGCCGCGTCGAACGTGGCCTTGGCTGGAGCGCTGACGGTGACGGGCCCGGAGAGCCGGCCGTCGCGCGCGATCGCGGCGACGACCTCGCGCCGCGCGGCCTCGGAGAGCGGGAAGTTGTCGCTGAAGACCGCCCGGGCGCCCCTGTCCTCGGCGACGAGGGTGAGGCTGGCGCTCGCGGGCGCCTTCGGCGGGCCTGACGTGAGCAGCAACGCGCCGCCCATCAGGAGCGGCCCAAGCGCCAGCGCAACCCAGAAGCTGGTCGTGGCCGCATAGGTGCGGAACTCGCGCGCGGCGATCAGCCAGACGGGGTGGCTCATGCGGCGTGGGCCTCGCGCGGGGCGGCCGGCGCCGGCGCGACGGCGTGCTCCCAGAAGGCCGCCTCGAGGCTGGGCTTGATCGGTTCGAAGGCGAGGATCGACGCCTCGTGTTCGGCCAGGGCGCGCAGCAGCGCCGGGTGCGGCACCTCGCGCGGCAGCACGACCCGCCATCGCGTCGCCTCGCCGATGCCACCCGACATCGGCCGCAGCTCGCCGCCCACGGCGCGGACGGCGGCGGCGAGGGTCGCCTCATCCGCGGTGACGATCACGGCGCCGTGCGAAACGCCGGCCGCCGCGTCGGCGAGGTCGCCCTCGAAGACCGTACGGCCGCCGGCCACCATGACGACGCGATCGCACACGGCCTCGGCCGCGGCCATCGAGTGGGTGGAGAAGAGGATGGCGCCGCCGGCCGCGCGGAACTCGGCGAACAGCGACAGGACTTCGCTTTGGGCGATCGGGTCGAGGCCCGACAGCGGTTCGTCGAGGATCAGGAGGTCGGGCTTGTGGACCAGCGCGCAGAGGATCTGCACGCGCTGGGCGTTGCCCTTGGAGAGTTCGCCGATGCGCGCGGTGGTGCGCGCGCCCAGCCCGATCCGCCCGAGGAGCTGGTCGGCGGCGACGTAGGCCTGGGCCTTGCCCAGCCCCTTCAGCCGCGCGTTGAAGGCGATCGCGTCGCGCGCCCGGTCGTGCGGCGAAAGCCCGCGCTCCTCGGGCAGGAAGCCCAGGCGGCGGCGGGCCTTCGCGTCGGCCGGGCCGCCGAACAGGCGGATCTCGCCGGCGTCGGGGCGCAGGAGGCCCAGGATGCAGCGGAGGGTGGTGCTCTTGCCTGCGCCGTTGACGCCGATGAAGCCGGTGATGTCGCCCGCGCGGACGGTCATCGAAACCGACTGGACGCCGCCCCCGCCCGAAAAGCGCTTGGCGAGATTGCGTACGGTCAGGAGCTCGGTCTGGCTGGACACACCTGCATTAAAGCCCAGCTCGATTAAGCATTGGCTAAATTTAACCTTTAACGGGGGGAACGATACGACCCGTCCACAGCATTTCTGCTGGTGTTAAAGGTTAATACGGAATCTGCATTTGAAGCGTCACCATTCGCAGGGTTCAGTCATGCCCGAAGGGGATTCGAAGAGCATGCTGACCCGACTCAAGCGCCTCGCGCCGTTCTTCATCGTCGGCCCGATCAGCGGGCCGCTGCTGGCCGGCGTTGTGCTGAATTTCCAGGCCGGGCGACCCGTGCTGGGCAGCCTCTATGCCGTGGCCCTGACCCAGTACGCGGTGCTGCTGCCGACTGTGGCGGCCCAGATGGGCCTGGGAGCGGCCTAACCCAGCGGATAGCAGCTGGTGGCCGAGATCGGGATGGTCACCGGGGTGAACCCCGTCACCAGCGAGAAGTTGGCCGTCGCCGACACCTGCTTGCCGGAGCCCGCGCCGCAGGTCGCAAGCATGAACGCCGGCGTGTCTGAGAGGCCGGCATAGAAGGCGTCGCCCTGTGCCTGAACCGCGCCGCTGGAAGGGTCAACCTTGTCGACCGTCGCGCGAATCGCCGCCCAGCGCGCTGTGTTCTCCACCGCCATGTTGAGGTTCGCGTAGGTGTAGAAGAGCATCGAGCCTGATATGATGCTGAGCACCGTCATCGCGACGAAGCCGATGACCAGGGCGAACTCGACAGCCGCCGACCCGCGCTCTTCCCTGATGAAGCGACCGCGCATCAGTAGACCCTCCGCCAGGCGGTGTGGCTGATGGTGGCGGGCAGGATCCCCGCCGTGCGCAAGACGCCGAACAGTGGCGTGTAGGTGAAGTTGACCGTCACCTGGATGTACTCGCCGGGCTTGGTGGTGCTGCCGCCGACCGCGGCTGAGCAGTCGGCCGGCTTGGCCGGCGGGCTCGTCGAGTCGATCGCCCACGTCGAGCCCAGCAACGTCAGGGCGCCAGCGTCGGTCGCGCAGTACCAGCCGACGACAGGCGTCGAGGCGACCGTCGCGCCCGTGCCGAGGCCGGTGCCCTGGACGGCCGCCGTGATCGTCGTGCCGACGCTGGCGCAATTCGTGTTGGTGACCGGATGCTCGGCATCCTTGTCGCACATCCGCCAAGCAGCGGCGGCTCCGGCCTGGCTCGCCGCTTCGACCTGCATCCGCTGTACCGCGAAGATGCCCAGGTCGATCACACCGACCAGCGGCATGGCAATGACGGGAAACCACAGCACGAACTCCACCGCCGCCGTGCCGCGCACGTCACGCAGGAAGGTACGCCAGTTGGAAAAACGCGAGGACATCACTGCACCAACGCCTGCCTCGTCTCGGTCCCGGGCACCCGGGGCACGTTCACTTTCGCCCGGTCGCAATCACGGGTCGGTTCCGCGAACAGGGCGACGGTGCCGTTCACGCGCAGGCTCTCCACATAGAAAGCGAGGCACGCATCGCCGGCCGTGGCATGGTTGATCGCGCCGCTGACATCGATGCGCGCCGTGGGTGCGTACACCATCCCCGATATGTTGAGCGACGGGTTCGAACCATCCCAGTCCTGGTCGACGTTCGTGTTCAGGTCGGGATCCACATAGACGGCGATCCCGCGCCAGTTGGCGTCGTCCTTGTCCGCCTGGAAGTCGAGGGTGCCGGTGCCGGCGCCTGTCGAAACGATCGTGTGGTCGTAGTTGTTGTCGTTCACACCCCCGAGGATAATGCTCAGGGAGGTGCCTGCCGGCGCATACAGCTTGTGGCCGTTCAGGTCGAGGCGTCCGTTCAGGATCACCATCTGACTGTCCGCCGTCACCGTGACATCGCCAGTCAGCCTGACGTCGCCGCACAGGGGAGAGCCCATCGAGAACGACTGGGATCCGCTCAGATTGTTGCTCGTCGCGAAGGCCCCGAGAATCTCGTTCTGGTTGTTGGCCTTGGCAAAGCCGCCGGGGCATTGGGTGTTCGGGTCCGGGATGGCGCTGTCGAGGATGCCGTCTAGCGCTGCGTAGGCATCCGGCGGCACGGTGGCCGGATCCAGCGGCCGCTCGGTGCCACAATCCTTGTTGGCCTGGCCGGTCGACAGGACGTCCGCGTAGCCGATGTTGGACGTTCCGCCCACCATATTGGTGCAGGTCGCGCCGCCACCCATGGCCAGGAAATCGCAACCGCCGAAATCGATGTTCGCGCCGCCGCCGCCACCGCCGTCTAGGTCGATGGCGTTCGCTGCCCCGCCCACCGTCGTGATGCAGTACATCTCGCCCAGACCCTTTGGCCGCGCGATCGACACAGCGCGAATGGTCTGCGCGGGCTGGCCACCAAGGGTGGTGTCGCCGTTGAAGCCCACCATTCGCACCAGCGTGACCGGGAACCGCTTGGTGATCAGCACCTGGTAGCAGTCGGGATCGGTCGTGCCCGGGCAGTTCACCATGGTGGTCGCGATGTCGGTGGAGTCGTTGTCCACGAAGCCGAACCGGCCGGCGACGGCCGCCGCTTCCTCGACGTAGGTCGCGCTAAGTTCGGTCACGTCGCACGCGTCGGTTGGGGCACACGCATTGATCGCCGCCGCCACAGCCGCCGCGTCTGCGGCGTTCTGAGCCGCGCGGTGGATCAGGTACCAGCTGGCGCCCTCGACCCCCATACCGACGGCCCCGATGATCGGCACGATCATCAACGTCAGCACGATGCTTGTACCGCCCCGGCGATCAGCCAGGAGGCGGTTGAACGTCCGGAACAGCACCCCGAGTCCCACCCCAGCCCTCCATGGAGCCATTGTCTGCTGGTTGGCTGCCGCAATTCGCGTGCCACCCGCAGGCAAGGCCACAGTGATAATGCGTTACATCAGATAGGCGCAAGGTGGTTGCTTACTCAAGCTGACACAGGCAATGGGCGTATTTTTCTTAATTTTCCATAATACAGAGAGACGGGTAGTCTTCGCCCGATGCGACCAAGTATCGCGCCGCCGATCACGCGGGTTTGATCGCCGATTTTACTCCAGGTTCAGCCGGTACCCTTCGCCGGACTCTGCGATGAGGAAGCGCGGAGCAGAGATGTCGGGTTCGATCTTACGGCGCAGCTGCCACGCCAGGACGCGAACATTCATCAGGTCGGCGTCGCTGCCACGGCCCCAGATCGCCTCGATGATCTTGTCGTGGCTGACGATCGCGCCCTTGGCGTCGGCCAGTAGCTGGACAAGCTCGGTCTCCTTGCGGGACAGCCGCACCGACTGCCCGTCGACAATCGCGCGGCGCGAGGCGACGTCGATCTCGAGGCCGCGCCGGGGCGACGAGATCTGGCTGGGCGCCGCCCGCGGCGGGCGCAGGGCCACCCGGATCCGGGCGAGCAGCTCGCCCGCGTCGAACGGCTTGGCGACGTAGTCGTTGGCCCCCAGGTCGAGGGCCGCGATCTTCTCGTTTTCGGACTCGCGCGCCGAGATCACCAGGATCGGCGCGGCCGAGATCGCCCGCGCCTGGGTGATCACCTCCTTGCCGTCGACGTCGGGCAAGCCGAGGTCGAGGAGGATCACCCCGAACTCCTCGCGCACCAGGTGCTCGAGGGCGGCGAGGCCCGTCTTGGCGGACGAGACGGTATAGCCCGACTGGGTCAGGATGGACCGCAGCATCCGGGAGAGCTGCTCTTCATCCTCCACCACCAGGATCTTGGTATCCTTATTCATCATTCGCCGGGGTTCGGAGGGGAAGGGAAACGGAGACGACGAGGCCGGTCTGCCCGTCGGTCCTGTTGCGTGCGTCAACGGAGCCACCGAGGATCTCCACAAGGCTGCGGGTGATATAGAGGCCGAGGCCCAGTCCGGGCGCGGCGACGCCGCGCATGCGGTAGAAGCGCTCGAAAATCCGGCCCTGGCTCTCGGGTGCGATGCCGGGGCCGCAATCCGCGACCCGGATGATCAGGCGATCGCTCTCGGTCTCGGTGCGAACGTCCACGACCGAGCCTTCAGGGCTGTACTTGATGGCGTTCTCGAGGACGTTGCCCAGGACCTGACCGAGCAGACCGGCGTCCGTGAGCAGCGTCTCGTGGTCGATCTTGGCCTGCAGGAACCGGCGCGCGCCGCCGGCCTCGCCGAACGTCTCCCAGACGTCGTAGATCAAGGGTTCGAGGGCGACTTCCGTGGGATTGGGCACGATCGCGCCGGTCTCCAGGCGCGCCACGCTCAGGAAGTTGTCCACGTAGCGGCTCAGCCGGTTCGTCTGCTCCTTGATGATCAGCAGCAGCTCGCGGCGCATCGCCCCGTCATGCTGATCGGGAAGGTTCAGGATGCTGGTCACCGAGCCCAGGATGCCGGCCAGGGGCGAGCGGAAGTGATGCGACACCGCGTCCAGCAGGATGAGGCGCAGGTTCTCGGTCTGGGCGACGAACTCCATGTCGGCCTTCTCGGCGTTCAGCCGCGCCCGGACGATCGCCGAGGCGGCCAGGTCGACGAGAGCTCGCGTCGTGTCGTCGAGGCCGGTCGTGGCGCCGTCGCCGCCCGGGAACCGCCAGCGGACCAGCCCGACCTCGCGCCCGTCGGAGGCCAGCGGATGGACGCGCCAGCGGGGATCGCTTTCGGCCCACTGCCGGTCGGCGGACGGCGAAATGCCGAGGCGCTCGGCGCCGGCATCCCCGGTGATCTCGACCCGGGCGCGTGGCGACAGCTTGGCCAGGATATCGAGGAGCGCGCGCCGCATGGCCGCCTCGTCGCGGCTCGCTGAGAAGTCACGTCCCGCATCCATGATGGTGCGGAGCGTGCGGCGCTCATGCTGCGCCTGATCCGCCACCCGGCCGACCCCCCATCCGGCCGCCGCGAAGACGACGACGATGAAAGCCCGGCCGACTTCGCCTTCGCGAATGCCGAGCGCGCTCTGAACCGGGTCGATCTGGTTGAGCACCACCGCCGCCAGCATCCCCGCGGCGAAGCCGAACCGTCCGCCGAGCACGCCCCCGACGACGAGCACGCCGGCAAGCGCGCAGAGCACGCCGGCAGAAGGGCCGAGCGCGTCGCGGGCAAGAAGGCTGGCCACCAGTCCGGCGCCGACGATGCAGAAGCTGACGAGCGCGCGCTGCACCTCCTCGGGCGCCGAAGCCCGTTCGCTGGACCGGCCCTCGAGTTTCACGCGTTGCAGGAAACGTCCGAGCGCCGGCTCCGAAGCCTGCGACGAGAGCGGTTGCCCGGCCTGGAGCAGCATGCGGGCTTGGGCGTCCCGCTTGCGGACGATGTCGGTGTAGCGGCCTGCAACGAGCGCGCCCAGGCCGAAGAGCACCATCAGCGGGAAGTCGCTGGCCGCGAGCTCCCGGTCGACCAGGGGTGCGCCCACGAGCAACTGATAAGCGATCAGAGCGACGAGCGCGGCCAGCAGACCGTAGGCGAGGCCCAGGACGACCGCCACCATCAGCACGGCCGCCATCAGCATCGTCGGGATGGCGTTGGCGCTGAAGCTGTTGAGGAAGGCGACGCCGGCGGCGATCAGCAGGGTGAACAGGGCGACGGTCGCGGCGATGCCAGCGCCCGAGCGCCGGATTGGCGCGGGGTCGCCCTGCGAAGACCGTTGTGCGCCCGCCATTGTACGCGCCCCGCCCCGAAGCCTCGGAGACCTTCGACGACGCGCACCGGAAGACGCCAGGTATCCTAGACGCCCTGGCGCACGCTCATGTCTCTGGCGGGTACCTAACACGGCTTGCACTCAACTTGAAAAGTGCGCTCGCGGTCGCCGGGACAACAAGCCGCGCCATTCCGACGCCGCGATCGCACCCCCACGCTCACAGGAACCAGAACCGCTTTCGGCGGGCGCGGGCGACCGCCGGGCGCGCCGGAAACGGCTTCACAGGCACAGGTTTCGCCGCGGGCGGGCAACGGGCAGCCAGCTCTCGCCACTCCATGGCGAGCGCGTCGTAGGTCAGGATCAGGTCGTAGTCCGCCGCCTCGTCCGCCATGACCGTCAGGCGGCGCGCCCGCGCCAGGCAGGTCTCGGCGTCCAGGTTCTCCATCATCCCGTCCCACGGCGCCGTCGAGACGCCGCCTCTCGAAACTCGACGGACACGCCCCCCGGCGCCGCCTCCCATCACGGTCTAGCTAACAGCGGGCCGACGGCTCCCGGAATAAGGCCATGTTAAGGACCCCATGTGGTGGCTCGCCCTGCAGTTGTTTTGCCCTCGGCAGGGTGTCGAATACGGATCGCGGGAGGTGCGGCGATAGCCCTCAGGCCCCCTCGACGATCGCGCCCGCCGGCCGGACCGCCGCCGACGCCAGGACGCGGCGGACCATGAATACAAGGGCGCCGCCCAGCACCAGGGGCATGACGTTCACGCCGAGCGGCAGGGCGGCGGCGCGCACCACGAGCGGCGACCAGTAGAACGCCGCCAGCAGCGGGCGCTCGTACGGCGCCCAGCCCCGCGCCATCGCATCGCGCGCCCACCAGCACACGGGGAGGATCAGCAGCGGCAGGTCGTAGTGGAACGCGTACGGGGTCGCCAGAATGGCCGCCGTCGCCAGGACGGCTGCGCGGCCGAGATGATCGTCCGAGGTCGCCCAGACCCGCCAGACCGCGACCGCGCAGGCCAGCGTCGCCACCGCCTGGACGGCCATGCCTGCCGTGGTCCCCAGGAACAGGCTCGCGCTGGCATAGACCGTAGGCATCCGCAGCAGGAAGTCGGCGCGCGTGTCGCCGAGGTGGCCGGCGCTGATCGACGAGCCGGAGAGGAACGCGGCCATGACGTCGGGGCCGAAGGCGAGCCACGACACCAGCAAGAGGCCCAGGGCCGAGATCGCCGCGGCGATGAACGCCTTCCAATTGCGGCTGGCCGCCAGGGCGACCGGCGCCAGGAGCACCAGGTGGGGCTTGATGACAAGGGCGCCGATCAGGGCGCCCGCCAGCCAGGGCCGCGACGAGCGCAGGCCGAGCATCGCACCGATGAAGAGCGCCCCCGTCACGAAGCCGTTCTGGCCGTGCCAGGCCGCAATCAGCGCGCCCGGGAACACCGCGACAGGCCAGAAGGCTCCCGGCATGATCCGGCGCGCGACGGCGAGCCAGACCGCATAGGTCGCCGCAACCCAGGCCGGCCACGCCCAGGCGTAAGGCACGAGTCCGAGCGGTGCGACCACGGCCAGGAACGGCGGCGGATTGAGGAACGGGAACCATGTGGAGCGGCCGAGCCCGGTCTGCAGCGCTTCCATGGCGGCCGGGTCGTAGGCCGCGGCCGGATCCCCGGAGACCACCATGCGGCCTGCCGACCAGAAGGCGAGGAAGTCGCTGCCCACCGGGCCCATCGCCTGCAGGTAATAGAAGACCAGGCTTGGCGCGAACGCGATCGCCATCATGCGTGCGTACCCAATGGCGCGCTCGCGGCCGAACCAGCCGCCCTCGACGAATGTCCGGAGGCGATTCATGCGGGCGCCAGGCGACGTCCGGCCGCCCTATGGGGCATCGCCGGCTCCGAAGCCTATTGTTTCGCGGACCAGGTAGAGTGGCCGCTGCTTGACCTCCTCGTAGAGCCGCCCGACGTACTCGCCGAGGAATCCCAGAGCCACCATCTGCACGGCGAAGCCCAGGAGCACGACGACCATCAGCGACGCGTAGCCTGGGACATCGCGGCCGTACAGGAGCACCTGCAGGATCAGGAACAGCGCGTAGAGCATCGCGGCGGCGGCGGCGGCGAGGCCTATGCCGGTCCAGATGCGCAACGGCACGGTGGTGAAAGACGTGATTCCGTCGATTGCAAAGCGCATCAGGCGCAGGTAGCGCCACGAGCTGGTTCCCGCCGCGCGCTCGGGACGGGTATAGGGCACGCCGACCTGGCGGAACCCGACCCAGGCGAACAGGCCCTTCATGAACCGGTTGCGCTCGGGCAGCCGCTTCAGCGCCTCGACCACCTCGCGGTCCATAAGGCGAAAGTCGCCCGTGCTCGCCGGGATCGCATGGTCGGAGACGGTGTTGAAGACGCGATAGAAGAGGTTCGCCGTGAGTCGCTTGGCCGGCGTGTCGCTGCTGCGGTCGGCGCGCACGCCGTAGACAACGTCGTACCCCTGCTCCCAGAGGTCGAGAAACTCGCCGATCAGCTCGGGCGGGTCCTGCAGATCGGCGTCGAGCGGCGCCACGACATCGCCGGTGGCCGCCTCCAGTCCGGCCGTCAGGGCGGCCTCCTTGCCGAAGTTACGGGTGAGCGCGATCACCTTGACGCGGCTGTCGGTCCGGGCGCGCTCGCGGAGCCGCGCGAGCGTCGCGTCGCGGCTGCCGTCGTCCACGCACACCAGTTCTATGGAGAGGCCGAATCCGGCCGCCACCGCGTCGAGCCGGCCGAACAGGACATCCAGCACCGGCTCTTCGTCGTGCATCGGGATGACGATCGACAGGAGCTTTCCCTGTCTGGAGCGGGTCCCGCGACCCTCCCGAACCTGGTCCACAATCGCTGTCACGCTAGCTCCCCACGTCCCAATCATTGGTATCGCAGCGGGTGCAAACGAGCCATTAAGGACGTGCCGGTCCGGGGCTCCACGCCTCCCCAGCAACGGGCGGGCTGCAGTCAGCCCACCATGTCCTCCAGTTCCTTGCCGCGGGTTTCGTGGACCATGGCGCGGACGAAGATGAGCGAGACAAGGGCCGACAGCGCATAGAAGCTGTAGGTCACCGCCAGCCCCAGCGAGGCCGCCAGCGCCGGGAAGCTGACCGAGATGGCGAAGTTGGCGATCCACTGGGCGAAGCCGGCCACCGCCAGGCCCGAGCCGCGGATCTGGTTCGGGAACATCTCGCCCAGCATCACCCACATCACCGGGCCCCAGCTGAGGTTGAAGAATACCACGTAGAGGTTCGCCGAGATCAGGGCCGCGAGGCCCTCCGTGCCGCCCAGCGCCACGGCGCCGTCGACCATATGCGCTGTCGAGAACGCCCAGGCCATGACGGCCAGGCTCACGGCCATGCCCGCCGAGCCGATGAGCAGCAGCGGCTTGCGACCGATCCTGTCGATCAACACCACAGTGGCCAGGCACGCCAGGATCGAGAGCGAGCCCGACAGGATGTTGATCTTGAGCGCATCGTCCTCGGAGAAGCCGACCGACTGCCAGAGCACCGCGCCGTAGTAGAAGACGACGTTGATCCCTACGAGTTGCTGGAACACGGCGAGCCCGATGCCGGTCCACACGATCGGCCGGATCTTGCCCGAGGCCTTGTCGATGAGGTCGGAAAGCTTGGGCCGGTGGTGGTCGGCGGCGAGCGAGTCGCGGATCTCGGCCACCTTCCGCTCGGCCTCGGCGGCGCCGAACAGCTTCGTGAGCACGGTCAGCGCCAGGCCCTCGCGGCCCTTCACCACCAGGTAGCGCGGGCTCTCGGGGATCAACAGCAGGGTCCCCAGGAACACGCCGGCGGGGATCACCTGCATCCAGAACATCCAGCGCCAGGCCGGATACCCCAGCCAGAACTCAGCGGTCGAGCCGCCCGCCGTCTTGGCCAGCGCATAGTTCGCGACGAACGCCCCGGTGAGACCCGTGATGATCATGATCTGCTGGACGCTGGAGAGCCGCCCGCGGATCGCCGCCGGGGTCACCTCCGAAATGTAGACCGGCGACAGCACGCTGGCCGCGCCCACGCCGATGCCGCCGATGAAGCGGGCGATGATGAAGAAGAACGAGGACGACGCCGCGCCCGTGCCGATCGCGCTGACGATGAATAGCGCCGCGGCGATCATCATCACCGTGCGGCGCCCGATCAGGTCGGCGAGCCGGCCTGCTGCGAAGGCGCCGGCCGCACAGCCCAAGAGGATCGCGCCGACGTTGAAGCCGGTGCCCAGCTTGGAGAGCGCAAAGGTCTTCTCCAGCCCCTCCTGGGTGCCGTTGATGACCCCCGAGTCGTACCCGAACATGAACCCGCCGATGGTGGCCACGGCCACGATGGCGGCGATGAAGGCCATGTTGACCCGTGCGGCCTCGCCCGTGCTCCCGGCAGTTGTCGCAGTCACTGGCTGGCCCTCGTTTCCTCGTGTGCACGGCTCTGTGGCCGCTGTCGGCAGACCATTCATGATAGCGCTATCATCGTCAAGTGGTCGGACGTTGCTGGACCGGATACCGACAGTCTCAGTGGTTGTGGCGCGGGGTCTTCGCGGCCACGCCGCGGTACTTCACGGCCATTTCCAGCACTGCCCCCTCGGCGAGTTGGCCGGTCTTCTCGCGGTAGAGCTCCTCCCACGGCGTGTGGCTCTCCGGCGCCGGCGGCGGGGCCTCCGCCTTGCGGCGCACGATCTCGGCGTCGTCCACCAGGGCGTCGCAGCGGCCGGCGTCGAGGTCGATGCGGATGACGTCGCCCGTGCGCAGCCATGCGAGCCCGCCGCCAACCGCGCTCTCGGGCGAGGCATTGAGGATCGAGGGGCTGTCCGAGGTGCCCGACTGGCGGCCATCGCCCAGGGTTGGCAAACTCAGGATCCCGCGCTGGATCAGCGCGTCCGGCGGCTGCATGTTCACCACCTCCGCCGAGCCCGGCCAACCGATCGGGCCGGAGCCGCGGATCACCAGGATCGTGCGCTCGTCGATCCCCAGGGCGGGATCATTGATGCGGCGGTGGTAGTCGTCCGAGCCGTCGAACACCACGGCGTGGGCCTCGAACACCCCTTCCCGGCCCGGCTCCGACAGGTAGCGGGCGCGGAACTCCTGCGAGATCACCGAGGTCTTCATGATCGCGAAGTCGAACAGGTTGCCCTTCAGCACCACGAAGCCGGCGCGCTCCCGGAGCGGCGCGGCGTAGGGGAAGATCACCTCGCGGTCGTGGCTCTCGCGGTCCTCGACGTTCTCCGCGATCGTCCGGCCGGTGACCGTCAGGCAGCCGCCCGCCAGCTCGCCCGCCTGCAACAGCTCCCACAGCACCGCCGGCACACCGCCGGCCCGGTGGAACCGCTCGCCCAGGTACTGGCCCGCCGGCTGCATGTTCACCAGCAGCGGCACGTCCAGCCCGTGGACGCTCCAGTCGTCGGGCGACAGCTCCACGCCCGCGTGCCGGGCCATGGCCACGATGTGCGGCTGGGCGTTGGACGAGCCGCCGATCGCGCTCACGGTCTTGATGGCGTTCAGGAACGCGGCGCGGTCCATGATCTTCGACGGCCGCAGGTCCTCGTAGGCCATCTCCACGATCCGGCGGCCCGTCTCGTAGGCCATCTGGCCGCGCTCGCGGTAGGGCGCCGGGATCGCGGCGCAGCCGGGCAGCGACAGGCCCAGGGCCTCGGCCACGGCGTTCATGGTCGAGGCCGTGCCCATGGTGTTGCAGTGGCCCGCCGACGGGGCCGAGGCGGTGGCGCGGCGCAGGAACTCGGCCTCGTCGATCTCGCCCGCCGCCAGCTTGCGCCGCGAACGCCAGATCACCGTGCCCGACCCCACCAACTCGCCCTCGTGCCAGCCGTCCAGCATTGGCCCGCCCGACAGCACGATGGCCGGGATGTCGACCGTCGAGGCCGCCATGATCCCGCTGGGTGTAGTCTTGTCGCAGCCGGTGGTCAGCACAACCGCATCGATCGGATACCCGTAGAGCGTCTCGACCAGGCCCAGGTAGGCCAGGTTCCGATCCAGGGCCGCGGTGGGCCGGCGGCAGTTCTCGAAGATCGGATGGACCGGGAACTCCATCGGGATCCCGCCCGCGTCGCGGATCCCGTCGCGCACCCGCTTCGCCAGCTCCACGTGGATTCGGTTGCAGGGCGACAGGTCGCTGCCCGTCTGGGCGACGCCGATGATCGGCCGGCCCGCCTGCAGCTCCTGCGGCGTGATCCCGTAGTTCATGAAGCGCTCGAGGTAGAGCGCGGTCATGTCCGAGCGGGCGGGGTCGGCGAACCAGTCCCGCGAGCGGAACGGGCGCACGGGCGTGCGGTCAGACATGCGCCACATCGTGCTGCGGCTGGCCCGGCGTGTCGACGTCGAACCGGAACAGGCCACCCGCCAAGGGCTGGGCCTCGCGAGCGGCCGGTGACAGTCCCTTCCAGGCCGAGGTCGCGTAGACCGTCTTCAGGTCAGACCCACCGAAGGCCACCTTGGTGACCTGGGCCACCGGAAGCCGCACAAAGCCAACCACGCGGCCCTCAGGCGAATACCGCCGCACGCCCCAGCCGCCCCACAGAGCGGTCCAGACATGGCCCTCGACGTCCACCACCGACCCGTCCGGATAGCCGTCAGGCTCGTCGATCGTCGCGAAGACGCGCCGGTTCGACACGGCGCCATCGTCAGCCAGGTCGAACGCGTAGATCACCTTCTTCAGCGTGTCGGTGTGGTAGAGCGTGCGCCCGTCGGGGCTGACGCATGGCCCGTTGGTGATGGCGTAGCCCTCGTCCAGCCGCACGGGCTTTCCGCTGTCCAGGCGGTAGAGCGCCCCTGTGGGGTTGCTCTCGCCGTCGTGCATCGAGCCGAACCATAGCCGCCCCTTCGCGTCGACCGCGCCGTCGTTCAGCCGGTTGTCCAACGCCGGATCCTCGACCGTCGTGATCAGGTCGAAGCGGCCGCTCGCAGGGTCGAACCGATGCAGCCCGGTCTTCAGCCCGGCGATCCAGGTCCCGTCGGGCCGCGGCGCGATGAACCCCGGCTGGGCCGGCGCCATCCAGCTCCAGGCCGCGCCCGTGCCGGGCTCATAGCGGTGGATCCGCAGGCCCTTGATGTCGACGAACCACAGCGACTTGTCGCGCCACACCGGCCCCTCGCCAAGCTCGCAGGCGCAGCGCAGGACGCACTCGGGGTCCGTCGCGATCATCGCCAACCCGCGTCGATCCAGTACTCGTGGCCGGTGCAGAAGCGCGCGTCGTCAGAGGCCAGGAACAGCACCAGCGCCGCCACGTCGCTGGGCTCGATGCGCCCCTTCAGGCACTGCTGCGCCACGATCTCCGCCTCGCCTTCGGCTGTGTACCACTTCTGCTGCCGCGGCGTGCGCACGTTGCCCGGGTTGATGCAGGTGACCCGGATGCCGAATTCGCCCAGCTCGCGAGCCAGCGCGCGGGTCATGCCCTCGATGCCGGCTTTGGCGGTCTCGTAGAGCACCAGGTCCGGCAGGCCGAGGTGCCACGAGATGGAGCCGAAGTTGACGATCGCGCCGCCGCCGCGCGCCTTCATGCCGTCGACCACCGCCTGGGCGCAGAACACCATGTGGCGCAGGTTCACCGCGATCCGGTCGTCGAAGTAGGCGGGCGTCACCTCGTCGAGGCTGTGGCGGTCGTCGTTGCCGGCGTTGTTCACCAGCACGTCCACCGGACCAATCCGCTTGAACGCGGCCGCGATCGCGCCGGCGTCCTTGAGGTCGCAGGCGTGGAACTGCGGCGCGATCTTCGCGCCATCCAGCTCCTCCGCCAGCGCCCGCGACTCCGCCTCCAGCACGTCGAGGAAATGCACCTCGGCGCCCTGGGCGGCGAACGCCTCCACGAGCCCCGCCCCGATGCCAGAGCCGCCGCCGGTCACCACCACCCGCTTGCCTTCCAGGCTGGGATAGATGGCGGTCTTGGGCGCAACGTTCACGCTCACGCCCATGAGTAGGCCGTCTTGGTCTGGGTGTAGAACTCGACCGCCGCGAAGCCCTGCTCGCGCGCGCCATAACTGGACTTCTTCGCGCCGCCGAACGGCACGTGGTAGTCGACCCCCGCCGTCGGCAGGTTGACCATCACCATCCCGGCCCGCGCGCGCCGCTGGAAGTCGCGGGCGTGCTTCAGCGAGGCGGTGACGATGCCGGCCGAGAGGCCGAAGTCGCCGTCGTTGGCGACCGCCAGCGCCTCCTCGTAGTCCTTCACCCGCACCGTCGAGGCCACCGGCCCGAAGACCTCCTCGTTGTTGATGCGCATCGCCTTGTCGGTGCCGGCGATCAGGGTCGGCTGGACGTACCAGCCCGGGTTCTCCAGCTTCAGCCGCCCGCCGCCGGTCACGATCCGGCCGCCTTCCGCTTTTGCGATGTCGATGTAGCGGTAGCTGGTCTCCATCTGCGCCTCGCTCACCGCCGGCCCCATCTGGGTGTCGGGCGCCAGCGCGTCACCGACCCTTAAGCCCGCGACCTTCTCCGCCAGCGCCGCGACGAAGCGGTCGTGGATCGCGTCGGTGACGATCAGCCGGCTGGAGGCCGTGCAGCGCTGGCCGGTGGCGAAGAACGAGCCGTCCAGGGCCACCATCACCGCACGGTCCAGGTCGGCGTCGTCCAGCACCACCAGCGGGTTCTTGCCGCCCATCTCGAGCTGCACGCGGGCCTGCCGCTTCACCGCCGCTTCGGCCACGCCCGCGCCTACAGCCTGCGAGCCGGTGAACGACACGCCGTCCACGTCCGGGTGGTCGACCAGGGCCGCGCCCATCGCGCCGGGTCCGAAGATCATGTTGAAGACGCCGGCCGGCGCACCGCACGCCCAGATGATCTCGGCCAGCGCCGCAGCCGTCGCCGGCGTCGGGCCCGCCGGCTTCAGCACCACCGTGTTGCCGAACGCCAGCGCCGGCGCCGCCTTCCACGCCGGGATGGCGATCGGGAAGTTCCAGGGCGTGATCAGGCCGTAGACGCCCACCGCTTGGCGGTAGGTCTGGATCTCCACGCCGGGACGCACCGAGTCCAGGTTCTGGCCGTGGCGGCGCAGCGCCTCGCCGGCAAAGTATTTGAAGATCCGTCCGGCCCGCACCGTCTCGCCGATGCCCTCGGCCAGCGTCTTGCCTTCCTCGCGCGACAGGAGCCGGCCCAGTTCCTCGCGGCGCTGCAGGATCGTGTCGCCCACCTTGTCCAGAAGGTCGAAGCGAACCTCGGGCGAGGCCTCTGACCAGGCCGGGAACGCCGCCTTCGCCGCCGCCACCGCGGCGCCCACCTCGGCCGCGCCGCCGTTCGGGACGCGGGCCACGACGTCGTTGGTGTTCGAGGGGTTCAGGCTCGCCTCGGGCGCGTCGGCGGCCACGCGTTCGCCGCCGATGAACTGGGGAAGGGTCTCGGTCATTGCGCCGGCCATTGGGTGCCTATTTGGGCCATCAGCAGGCCGCGTCCGGCCAGGTTCCGCATCAGGTCGCCGACGCCGAAGCTCCAGGGCGGGGCGGCCTTCGAGGTCGTCACCTCGTTCTCCAGCACGCCCAGCCGCGGGCTGCTCACTCGCACCACGTCGCCGACCTTGTGGGTGAAGCCCTGTCCGGCCGTGTCGCGGTCCTGGGTGGGCGCGAACAGGGTGCCCAGGAACAGCGCGAAGCCATCAGGGTACTGGTGCTCGCTCATCGCCTGGCGGACCAGCTCCAGCGGGTCGCGGCTGATCTGGTCCATGGAGCTGTGCCCCTCAAGCCGGTAGCCGTCCGCGCCCTCGATGGTTAGGTCCACGCGCGCGGACCGCACGTCCTCCATCGAAAAGCGGTCGTCGAACGTCCGGATGAAAGGGCCCAACGCGCACGAGGCGTTGTTGTCCTTGGCCTTGCCCAGCAGGAGCGCCGAGCGGCCCTCGAAGTCGCGCAGGTTCACGTCGTTGCCCAGCGTCGCGCCCACGGCCCCGCCGGCGCGGTTCACCACCAGCACCACCTCGGGCTCGGGGTTGTTCCAGGCCGAGTCCGAGCGGATGCCCACCTGCGCGCCATGGCCCACGGCCGACAGCACCGGCGCCTTCGTGAAGATCTCGGCGTCCGGGCCGATGGCCACCTCCAGGTACTGCGACCACAGCCCATCGGCGATCAGCGCCGCCTTCAGGCGCGCCGCTTCCTCGGTCCCGGGTGAAACCGAGCGGATGTCGGCGCCCACCCGGTCGCGAAGGGCCGCGCGGATCGCCTCGGCCTTGGCCGCGTCGCCCCGCGCCCGCTCCTCGATCACCCGCTCCACCGCCGAGACGGCGAACGTCACGCCCGCGGCCTTCACGCACTGCAGGTCGACCGGCGCGAGCAGCGGCTGGGCGGCGAAGTCGAAGTCCTCGACCGAGCCAAGGTCGCGGCCCTCAGCCGGCCGCGGCCAGGCGTTCAGCAATTCGGAGACGGTCGGCGCGGCTTCGGAGACGTCGTAGAGGCGCCCCGACCGCACGACAACGGGCGTGGGGCCTGCCTTCGTCTGGATGCGGCCGACCAGGGTGGCGTCCGTCCAGTCGCTGGGCAGATAGGCCGTCGGCCGCGGCGCGGCTCCACCCATCGTCAGACCTCCCTCATTGTTGTTGGTAGCGCTATCAATTCCCGGCACGAGGTGTCAAGGTTCCACCGCCGCGCCGCGCCCGGTAGACGTCGGCCATGAAGACGCTCGTCGATCCGAACCAGGCGCTGGGCGACGGCCTGGCCAGGCTTCGCGTGCAGTTCCAGGTTCCCGCCGGCTTCCCGCCCGACGTGCTGCAAGCCGCCGAGGCCGCGGCGAAGCGCCGGCCCACTGCGCATGCCGATCGCACAGACCGGCCGTTCGTCACCCTCGACCCGGCCACGTCCACCGATCTCGACCAGGCCTTCACGATCGAGCCCAGCGGCCCGGACCTGCTGCTGCACTACGCCATCGCCGACGTCGCCTGGTTCGTCGACGACGGCGACGCGGTCGACGTCGAGGCCTGGCGGCGCGGGGCGACCCTCTACCTTCCGGACGGCAAGGCGGGGCTCTATCCGCCGATCCTCAACGAAGCCGCCGCGAGCCTGCTGCCGACCGGACCGAAGCCGGCGGTGATCTTCACGGTACGGGTGCGGCCCGATGGCGGCGTGGCGCTGGACGGAGCCGAGCGGGCCATCATCAGGAGCGTCGCCAAGCTGGCCTACGACACCGTCCGGCCGTCGGAACTGCCACCGGGGTTTCCGGAGTTCGCCGCCCGCATCCGCGCCGCCGAAGCCGCGCGGGGCGCCGCCCGCGTCGACCCGCCCGAGCAGGAAGTCGCCGTTCTGGACGACGGTCGCCTGCAGCTGCGCTTCCGACCTCGCGCACTCTCCGAGGACCAGAACGCCGCCCTGTCGCTCGCAACCAATCTCGCCATCGCCCAGGTGCAGCAGGCCGCCGGCGTGGGCCTGTTCCGCGTCATGGCCGAGCCCGAGGCGCGCGCCGTGAACCGCCTGCGCCAGACCGCCCGGGCGCTCGACCTCTCATGGCCGCAGATGGAGCCTCTGGCCCAGTTCCAGCGCGGGCTCGACCCCAGCGACCCGAAGCAGGCGGCCTTCATGCTGGCCGTGCGCCGCGCCGGGACCGCCGCGTCCTACGTCTCCTTCCAGGCGGACGAGCCGCCCTGGCATGCCGCCGTCGCAGCGCCCTACGCCCACGCCACCGCGCCGCTCCGCCGCCTGCCCGACCGCTATGTGGTGAGCGCCGTCCTGGCGCTGGCGAACGGCCAGCCCGCGCCCGACGCCGCCGTCCAGGCCTTCGAGAAGCTGCCCGAGGTCATGGCGCGCGCCAACGCGCTCTCGGGCCGGATCGAGCGCGCCGTCGTGGACCTGGCAGAGACGGTGATGCTGCAGGGACATGAAGGCGAGACCTTCTGCGCCATCGTCACCGACACGGACGAGCGCGGCGCCCGCATACAACTGTGCGAGCTTCCCATCGTCGCGCGCGTCGCGGCGAACCACGTCGAGCCCGGGGAGGAACTGCGAGTCCGCCTCGCCATCGCCGACCCGCAGGATCCGCCGGCCCGGTTCCAGCGGATCGCCTAGCCCTTCGGCGGCCCGTCCGACTCGCGTCGGATCAGCGTGAAGTCCAGCAACGCATGCGGATGCTGCGCCTTCTCGCCGGCGCGGCGGCTGCGGATCTCGTCGGTCAGCAGGGTCACGGCCTGGCGCGACATGTCGGCGATCGGCTGGCGGATGGTGGTGAGCTCGGGCCAGACGGTGGTGGCGAGCGCGCTGTCGTCGAAGCCCACCACCGTCAGGTCGCCCGGCACGTCGAGGCCCCGGCGGTGGGCGACGGCGACCGTCCCAGCCGCCATGTCGTCGTTGCTCGCGAAGATCGCCGTCGGCGCCGGTTCCACCGCCAGCAGCGTCTCGGCCCCTTCGAAGCCGGAGCGGTAGGTGAAGTAGCCCTGCGCGACCAGCGCCGGGTCGGCGGTGATCCCTGCCTCCGCCAGCGCCGCGACGTACCCTTCGTGGCGCTGGCGGCTGGCGGTCTGGTTCGGGTGGCCCTTGATGAACCCGATCCGCCGATGGCCCAGGCCGATCAGGTGGCGGGTCATCGCCTGGGCGGCCCCGAAGTCGTCGATCCGCACGGCCGACACGTCCGCCGGCGGCTTGCCCGTCGCCACCGCAACCGCGGGCACGTTGGCCTCGTTCAGCGTCCGGGTCAGATCGGCGAAGTCGCACAGCGGCGGCGGCAGGATGATGCCGTCCACGCCCGAGGCCACCAGCCGCGCGGCCGCAGCTTCCGCCCGCGCCTCGTCGCACTTCTCGACGATCAGCTGGATGTTGGCGCGGCTGCACTGGTCCAGGCTGCCGACCAGGAACTCCGAGAGGTAGGCCGCACTGGGGTTGGAATAGAGCAGCCCGATGCGCACGAGGTCGGCGCCGGCCAAGCTGCGCGCCGCCGGGTTCGGCGCATAATTCAGTTCGCGGATCGCCGCGTTCACCGCCTCGCGCGTCGAGTCGCGGACGTTCTTCTCGCCGTTGATCACGCGCGACACGGTCATGGGCGAGACGCCGGCGTGGCGCGCCACGTCGTGGATCGTCAGCGAACCTCTCTGGCGACGCGCCGGCTTCGGCTCCAACCCCATCCTCCTCGAGCCCCCTAGGTGTCCCCTACCCGGCCGGGCTTCTCAAGCCCGATGTGGTAGCGCTCACGCAGAAGGTGCTTCTGAGGCTGCGGCGCCTCAGTTGAATGCGAAGACTGCGGCGAGCATCACCACGTACATCGTCACGCCAAGCGCCGGGCCCGCGGTCATGGCCAGCTTGCCACCGGCTTCGTCGCCCCGCTTCAGCCGGGCCAGGCCCATCTCGCTCAGCCCCATCAGCACGACGCCCAGCGCCACGAGGCCCATCTTCACCTGGAACCAGACGTTCATCCCGGCGAAGCCGCCGTACTTCAGCCAGACCATCAGCGGTCCGGTGACCAGCAGCAGCACGAGGCCGATGCTCGTGAGCATCCGGAACACCCTGGCCAGCGGCCACCAGGTCTCGCGCTGATTGGGCGACGCGTTCACCAGCCGCGGTCCCACCTGCGACATCCCCAGGCCGCCGCCCACACCCAGCGCGAGCGCCACGAGGTGCGCCCACAACAACAGTTTCACGAGAACGTCCATCAACTCCCCCGAAGGCCGCCACGGCCAAGCTGCAGGGACTGTACCTGCGGCCGCCGCACCTTCAACGGTGGCGAAGCGGGCGGCGACCTAGCCCGCGGCCCTAGAAGTAGATCGGGTCGACATACAGCCCACGGGTCTCCGCCCCAGGCGGGACGGGAATGCCCGGCGTCCACATGTTGTAGGGCTCGACGTCGTCGGCCAGGGACGCGAGCAGGTCCGAGCCCGGCCCGTGCGGCGAGGTCAGGATCGTCAGCCGATCCATGCCGCGCGCCGCCAGCCAGCCGCACCAGGCGCGCACCAGCCCTTCGAACGCGGCTTCGGCGCCTGGCGCGAACGCATAGTCCAGCACCAGCCCGGGATCGGAGTGGGTCTGGACACCACCCCGTTCGGTGACGACCCGCACCGCCCGTCCGGCGGGCCAGACGCCCACGACGGCGCCGTCGGCGAGCCACATCTTGTCCCAGCCGTAGAGATCGGGAGCGCGCGAGAGCCGCGCCGCCAGCCGTTCTTCGGTGTACGGGACGAACAGTTCCGCGCTCCCGTGGAAGGCGTTCAGGCGCTCGACCATCATCGCCGCATCCTCGGGCGCCGCGGCGCGCCCGAAGGCGGGGCCGGCCAGCCGCGCGCAGGACAGCCGTACGCGATGGAGCGGCGTGGGCCACTTGTCGGGCGTGTGTCGAAAGCCGTGCTGCATGCCGGCGTTGTCGACCGCAATGTAGGCGTTGGAGCCGTCCACCTGCGGCCAGTACTTGTCCAGCACCCGGTTCGCGGCGCCCCACAGGCCCTTCCGCTGATGCTCCGGCAGCACCCGCAGATGCGAGACCGTGATGATCGACTTCAGCGCCCCGCCGATCCGCACCGTATGGCGGGCGCCGCAGGTCATGGCGGCGGGCGCACCGTCCACCGTCGCCAGCCCGACCGTGCAGTCCTCCATCAGCCGCGCAAAGTCGAAATAGCGGTCCCCCCGGTCGAACCAGAACCGCGTGTCCCCCAGCACGATCGGGCAGCGGCGCTCCAGGTCGCTCAGCGTCAAGGCGTCGGCGGGCACGGCCTCGCGCACGGCGAGCTCGAAGTCGTGCACCCGCTCGAAGGTCAGCTGCGTGATCCGGAACGGCGCCTGCTCTTCCACGGCCAGGTTCAGCTTCCAGCGCTTGTCCTTGGCGGTGACCGTGGCCTCGAGGGCGAAGTCCGACGTCGGGGCGAAGGCGAGCGCCTCGAGCGGCGCGCCGACCCGCGCGGCGAAAGCGCGCCAGTCGTCGCGCACGGCCTCGTCGGTGGTGGCCGCGTGGAACGCCGGCAGCGACGGCGCAAAACGCGCCTGGTCGGCCAGACAGACGCCCTCGCCGAGGGCGTGCAGGCGGCCCAGGTACCAGGCGGCCTGGCGTCCCGCGGGCGTGGCCGGCGCCTTCTTCAGGGCCTGCGCGATCGGATCTTGGCCCTCGGACATGGGCTCTGCATAGACGACGAACGCGCGCTCAGGAACGGTGTTTGAACCTGCGGCCGCGCCGCATAGCAACCCCAGCCGAAGCCGCCGGCCGCCGCGGCCATGGCAGGACGCCACCGCAACTGCCCAAGGTTGAGGCAGCTCCTCATTCTTCGCAAAACGGACTCGTCCAGGTGGGTTAACGGACCGTATGTTGTGCGCAAGGAGCAGCTATACGTGGGGGGTAAGTCGTGAGTGCTTGGAAGAGTCTGCCTGCGGCGGCGGGCATCCTGGCGGCGGCGCTGGCGTTGTCCACATCACAGCGAACGACGGTGGCGGCGGACCATCTTGACCCGCCTGCCCGCACCGACCCGGCGGTCGACACCACCGCGGACCGGTCGGCCGACATCGCGGACGTCTACGTCTGGCACACCGCGGAGCATTTGGTGATTGCGCTCACTTTCGCAGGGCCTGCGCCGGGCGCCGAAAAGGCGGTCTACGACCGCGACGTCCTCTACACGATCAACATCTCGAACGCGGGCTTCCCCGCCGACCCGGAAGTGCAGATCCGCTTCCGCTTTGGCCAGGACGCGTCGGGCAACTTCGGCGTCGAGATCAACGGACTTCCCGACAACGGACCCGCGCTGGTGGGCCCCGTCGAGACCACGCTCGCGCGCAGCGGCATCCTGGCGCGCGCCGGGCTTTACGACGACCCGTTCTTCTTCGACCTGCAGGGCTTCCGCGAGACGCGATCCACGGGAACGCTCTCGTTCGTGAGCAGCCGCAGCTTCTTCACAGGCCAGAACGACACGGCGCTGGTCGTGCAGATTCCGAGGCCGCTCATCGAAACCAGCGACGAGCTCAACATCTGGGCCACCAGCGCGCGCATCGGAGGGCAACTGCAATGATCCGCCGCCTTGTCCTGTTGGCCACCCTGCCCCTCGCCCTGGCCGCTTGCGGTGGCGGCGGCGATGACGCCCCCGCACCGACGCCAACGCTCGCGCCGGCCGGCTCGCCGCTCAACGTGCAGGACTGCCTTGACCAGCCGGTCGGGCCGGGCCGGCGCAGCGTGGCCAACCTCGTCGTGCCGGACACGATCAAGGTCGACCTGAAGCAGCCGTCGGGGTTCCCCAACGGCCGGCGCCTGACCGACTCGGTGATCGACATAGAGCTGGCCTGGATCTTCCTCGACCTGAGGAAGCACGACGCCCTGACGCTCACCCGGCTGCCCCTCGGGCCACAGGCCAACGACGTGCCGTTCCGTTCGGAGTTCCCCTACCTCGCGCCGCCGCACGGCGGGACGCCGGCCGCGACGGGCGGCTCGAACTTCATGTTCCGAACCGAGCCCTCGACGGCGTACGTGCAGGTCGATCGCATGGGTATGCCGGCCATCGCCACGGCCCTCATCAGCTCCCCGGCGAAGAACCCCTACAACGACGACAGCCCGGCCCAGGACGCCGGGCGCAAGTACGTGAACGAGATCACCTCGACGCTCGCCGTCCTGGCCAACGCGCTGCAGGACGACTTCGCCAGGGCGAACCTCGCGATCTGCGCCAAGCCGGTCGCGCCCGCTTGAGCCTGACGACGGTGTCGCCGCGCTGGCTGTGGCTCGCGGTTCCGCCGCTGGCCGTGGCCAGTGTGCTGGTGGTCGAGCGAGTGAGGGGGCCGGCTCCGGATCCGGGGCCGCGCCTGCCGGCCGCCGTTGGGCAGGTCAAGACGCCCGACGAGACCCCGAGGACCCTGGCGGAGGCCCTGGCCCGCGCCGACGCCGGCCTTGCCGGCGCCAAGGCGCGCGTGGCGGCCCAGCCCGGCGAGTGGGTGTTCTACGAGGGACTGTCGCGCAGCTATTCCACCCGGGCGCGGCTGACCGGCTCGTTCGACGACTATGCGGCCGCACAGGGTGCGCTCGACCGGGCTTTCGCCCTGGCGCCCGCCGGCGCCGGGCCGCACCTGACACAGGCGGCGCTGCACTTCACCTTGCACCGGCTCGACGCCGCCGAGCGGGCCCTGGACGCCATCGACCGCTACGCCGTGCCGCCCGACCAGCTGGAGCGCGCCGAGGCGCTCGCACTTCGTGGCGACATCGCCTTCTACCGCGGGGACCTGAAGGCGGCGGCGGCCTTCTATCGACGCGCGGACGCGCTGGAGCCGGGCGCCGGCACGGCGTTTCGATGGGCCGTCTACTTCACCAGGACCGGGCGGCCGGAGAGGGCCGAGCGGTTCTTCGACGCCGCCGTCGCCGCCAGCCGCTCGCCGACGCCGCAATTCCGCGCCAACGTCGAAATGCAGAAGGGCGTGCTGTACCTCGAGCGCGGCCAGTGGGACCGGGCGCTCGCCTTCTTCCGCAAGGCCGATGCGCTGTTCCCGGGCTATTACGTCATCGAGGAGCACATTGCCGAAACCCTTGCGCTGAAGGGTCGGGCCGCCGAGGCCGAGGCGCTCTACGCGGGCATCGTCCAGCGCACGGGAAATCCGGAGTTCATGGATGCGCTCGCGGCCCTAGCGCAGGCCCGCGGCGACCGCGTCGCCGTGGCCGCCTGGCGGTCGCGGGCGGCGGCCGAATGGGAGCGACGGCTGGCGCTCCTGCCGGAGGCGGCCTACGGCCATGCCCTGGACCACTACCTGTCCGCCGGCGATCCGGCCCGCGCCCTCGACATCGCCCGCCGCAACCATGCCGCCCGTCCGTACGGCGACGCGAAGGTCCAGCTCGCCGAGGCCCTGCTGCGAAACGGCCAGGCCGACGCGGCGCGCCGGACGATCGAGCCGGTGCTGAAGACGGACTGGGACACGGCGCAGCTGCACGGCGTCGCCGCGCAGATCTACGCCGCCGCCGGCGACAGGCGCCACTCGGCGCAGGAACGCGCGCGAGCGCTGGCGATCAACCCGCACGAGTTCGACGACGCCCAGGCTCCCTTGAAGACCTTGGACTGACCGGCGAGATCAGCCGACGCGCGCGACGCTGGCCGCGCGTGCCCCGGTGCTTCTTCGGCCTCATGCGAGATCGAGGCGCATCCAGGCCACGCCCGTGTCGCCCGGGCCCAGCGTCCAGACGCCGTGCGCCTGGGGGTCGGCCATGTTGAGCGCGTTCGGCGCATGGCTGACCGGCTCGACGCAGAAGAAGTCCTCGCCCGGCGGCGCATAGACGTGCAGCCACCGCAGCGCCCGCGACGCGGTGAGCCGCAGCGGAGGCTTGCCCAGCCCGAGCTCGATCCGCGCCTCGCCGCTCCAGCCGGTGTGGCAGTGGTCCACGAGCACGTTCCCTCGCACCGGCGCGCTATCGCACCAGGGCGAAGCGGCGGCCTCGCGCACAGGCAGTAGGTCGTCGGAGGCCTCCCAGACGCCGGTCGTCGCCGCCGTCAAACGCGCCGTTGCGCTGTCCGGGAAATAGGGATGGAAGCCCAGCCCGAACGGCCCCGGCGCATCGTCCAGGTTGGTCACCGACAGGGTCAAGGTGAGCCCCCGATCGCTCAGCCGCACCGACTGCGCCGCCGAATACCGCCACGGCCAAGCCGAGCCCTGCGGCATGAGCTCCAGCACCGCTGACCTTTCGTCGACGCCTTCCACCCGCCACGCGCCGCGCCAGCCGTCGCCGTGCAGCGGATGCGCCTGGCCCGTCATGTTCGCCGCCAGCGCCGCCGTCCGGCCGCCCCAGGTGAACCGCCCGTCCGCGATCCGGTTGGCGTAGGGGACCAGCGGGAAACAGGCCGTCTCCAGCACGTCCGACGCGCCCGCCGGCGTCGGCCGCAAGAGGTCCAGGTCGCCCAGCCGGAAGCTCAGCACCGACCCGCCCAGGGCGGGCGCCAGCGCCAGCCGCAGGTCGCCATGTCGCAACTCGAGCGGGGTCATCACGTTGTCATCGCCGACCCGTCCCACCTTGGCCAGCCATGTTACAAACGATTAATGCAAGCTACCTTGCTTTGCGCGGTAGCTGGATTTACCCATTGGTCAAGCGCCAGTTCCGCGGGCCGTCCCGATGCTGATCTCCGACGTCAAGAACTCCGACGCCGCCAGCCGCACCACGGTGGGCGCCGGCTACGCCCGCGGGCTGCTGGAGCTGGCGGTCTCGATGGGCGCCAACCGCGAGCAGCTGATGGCCCGCTCGGGCATCACCGCGGAGGACCTGTCCGACCAGGATCACCGCGTGCCGATGCCCAACTACGTGGCCCTGATGCGCACCGCCAAGGAGCTGACCGGCGAGCCGGCGCTGGGGCTGATCTGGGGCCAGTCGATCGACCTCTCCGAGCTCTCCGTCGTGGGCCTGCTGTCGCGCGCCTCGCAGACGATGATCGAGGCGTTCCACCAGATAAACCGCTACGGCCGCCTCGTGATCGAGGTCGAGGGCGTCGGCTTCGAGGACCGCTTCCAGCTGCGCCCCGATCCCCCCACCGGCGGCCTCTGGCTCGTCGACACCCGGCGCAATCCCAACGAGTTTCCCGAGCTCACCGAGAGCACCTGGGCGCGGATGATCTGCAACAGCCGCGAGTTCGCCGCCAACGCGGGCGTCATGGTCCTGGCGGTGCACGTAACCCACGCCGCACCCGCGCACGCCGAGGCCTACCGCCGGATCCTCGGCGTCGACGTCCAGTTCGACAGCGACGAGAACGCCATCCTCCTGCCCCCCGGCTGGGGCGGCGTGCGCGTCGCAAAGGCCAGCCGCTACGTCTTCGGCATCTTCAGCGAGCGCGCCGAGAAGCTGCTGGCCGAGCTGGAGACCAGCCGCACCGTCCGCGGCCAGGTCGAGGCCCACGCCATCCCCCTGCTCCACACGGGCGAGCTCGGCATCGACCTGATCGCCGGCAAGATGGGCCTGTCGCGCCAGACGCTCTAC
>NZ_DASWTE010000175.1:0-3364 GCF_036402295.1 Phenylobacterium sp. | reverse complement strand
GCTGGAAGCGCTCGGCCTTCGGCGACGCCAACCAGCACGGCATGGAGGGCGTCCGCTTCTACACCAAGGTCAAGACCATCACCGCCCGCTGGCCCGAAGGCTCCGTCGAGGACTCCGCCTTCGTCATCCCGACGATGAAGTGACGAGCAACCCCCGATGCCCAAGACCTACGGACCCATAACCGAGCGCCTCCTGAGCCTCGCGCCCGGCCGCTCCTGTGTCGTGACGACCCAGAAGCGGATCGACTATTCCGCGGCGCGCAAGCATGCGCCCGAGCGTGAGTGGGCGGCAGAGTCCCGCGAGGGCGGTTGGGTCGTCACCCGCGTCCGCTGAGGGATTGAACGCTAGGCCGGCTCGCAGGCCCTCACGTAGGTGAGGGGTCTGCCCTGAGCGTCGAAGACGGAGTAGCCGCGGCAGGCGCGCATTGAGGCATTGCGACGCCAGTGACGATCGGCTTCGGCGACCGCGTCCTCCGGGGTCGTGGCGCGCAGGGCGATCTGGATCACGTTCCGCGGCGTCGAAACGCCCGGCCCACGCCCGTAGCCGCGCATGACAAACCGCATCGTTTCCGTCCCGCTATCGCGAGCGTCCAGCATAGGCGGCGCGCGTGACGGGTTTGCGACAGGCGTCAGCGGAGGCCGGTGAAGGCCGCGAGCCATGCCGGGGCGCCTTCTGGGGCTTCGAGCGTGACCGGCGGGTCGGCGTCAGTGAGGAGCAGGGCGTCGTCGGGGAGCAGGTCCACAGCTTGCGGGGCGGTGACCCGCAGCCGGCCGCGGGCGACCACGAGGCGCGTGCCGGTGGTGGGCGCGAGCGTCAGGCGCGGGCGAATCTCGAGGCTTGTCAGGTCGGCCCGCACGGCGCCCCGGCGGCTCATCACGTTGAGGTCCGTGACGGGGCCGGCCAGTACGCGACCGACGGTGGGGGCGTCGCCCGGGAAGGCGGCGGGCGGCGAGGCCGCGGAGAGTTCGATGGTCGCATGCCCTTCGATGTCCAGGGCGAGACGCCCCTCCAGCACCGCCAGGATGCGGTCGACGCCCGGGAACGCCGAGAACGGCCCGTCGGCGCGGACCTCGGCCATGCTGACCCGCCACTGGAAGTCGTCGAACCCCGCGCCCGGCGGCCAGGCGCAGACCTCGCGGGTGACGCCGCCGCGGTTCTTCCACGGCGTGCCCTTCCGGTCGGCGGCGCGGAGGACCTGCATCAGGGCAGGATGCCGGGCAGGTCGAGCTTCTTCTCGCGGGCGACCTGCAGGGCGATGTCGTAGCCGGCGTCGGCGTGGCGCATGACGCCGCTGGCCGGGTCGTTCCACAGGACGCGGGCGATCCGCTTGGCCGCCGCATCTGTGCCGTCGCAGACGATGACCATGCCGGCGTGCTGCGAGAAGCCCATGCCGACGCCGCCGCCGTGGTGCAGCGACACCCAGGTGGCGCCCGAGGCCGTGTTGAGGAGCGCGTTCAGCAGCGGCCAGTCCGAGACGGCGTCCGAGCCGTCGCGCATGGCCTCGGTCTCGCGGTTGGGTGAGGCGACCGAGCCCGAGTCCAGGTGGTCGCGGCCGATTACGACGGGCGCCTTCAGCTCGCCCTTCGCCACCATCTCGTTGAACGCCAGCCCCAGCCGGTGGCGGTCGCCCAGGCCCACCCAGCAGATGCGCGCCGGCAGCCCCTGGAACTTGATCTTCCTGGCCGCCATGTCGAGCCAATTGTGGAGGTGCGGATTGTCGGGGATCAGCTCCTTCACCTTGGCGTCGGTCTTGGCGATGTCGGACGGATCGCCCGACAGCGCGGCCCACCGGAACGGGCCGATCCCGCGGCAGAACAGCGGTCGGATGTAGGCCGGCACGAAGCCCGGGAAGTCGAAGGCGTTGGCGACGCCCGCCTCCTTGGCCATCTGGCGGATGTTGTTGCCGTAGTCGACGGTCGGCACGCCGGCGGCCTGGAAGTCGAGCATCGCCTGCACGTGCTCGGCCATCGAGGCCTTGGCGGCTTCTTCCACCTGCTTCGGGTCCTGGTCGCGCATGGCGGCCCAGCGCTCCAGGCTCCAGCCCTTGGGCAGGTAGCCGTTGACCGGGTCGTGGGCGCTGGTCTGGTCGGTGAGCAGGTCGGGACGCACGCCTCGGGCGAACAGCTCGGGCAGAATCTCGGCGGCGTTGCCGAGCAGGCCCACCGAGATCGGGGTCTTGTCGCGGCACGACTGCTCGATCCAGGCCAGCGCCTCGTCGATGCTGGACGTCTGGCGGTCGAGGTAGCCGGTGCGCAGGCGCATATCGATGCTGGACTGCTGGCACTCGATCGCCAGGCACGAGGCCCCCGCCATCACCGCCGCCAGGGGCTGCGCCCCGCCCATGCCGCCCAGGCCCGCGGTCAGGAGCCAGCGGCCCGAGAGGTCGCCGGCGTAGTGCTGCCGACCCATTTCCACGAAGGTCTCGTAGGTGCCCTGCACGATCCCCTGGGCGCCGATGTAGATCCACGAGCCGGCGGTCATCTGGCCGTACATGGCCAACCCCGCCCGATCGAGCTCGTTGAAGTGATCCCAGGTGGCCCAGCGCGGCACGAGGTTGGAGTTGGCGATCAGCACCCGCGGGGCATCGGCGTGGGTGCGGAAGACGCCCACCGGCTTGCCCGACTGCACCAGCAGGGTCTCGTCGTCCTCGAGCCGGCGCAAGGTCTCGACGATCTTGTCGAAGCTCTCCCAGTCCCGAGCGGCGCGGCCGATGCCGCCATAGACCACCAGCTCATCGGGGCGCTCGGCCACGTCGGGGTGCAGGTTGTTCATCAGCATCCGCAGCGGCGCCTCGGTGAGCCAGCTCTTGGCCGTGCGCTCAGGCCCGGTGGCCGGGCGGATCACGCGGGTGGGGTCCTTGCGGGTCATGGTTTGGCGAAGTCCAGGCAGGCGGTGAGAACGTTGCTAAGGGCGGCGCGCATGGGGGCGGCGCGGGCGTCGTCGTAGGGGGTGGGCCAGGTTTTCGAGGTGAGCAGGCCGGGCGGCTCGTCCATGTAGCCGCGGCAAGCGAGCTCCATCTGGATGGCGTGGACGCCCTGCTCGGGCTGACCGTAGTGGCGCGTTGTCCAGCCGCCCTTGAAGCGGCCGTTGGTGACTCGGCTGAACTCGCTGGCGTCGCAGGCCGTTTCGACGGCCGCGGTCAGCGCCGGGTCGCAGCTCGCGCCCGAATTGGTGCCGATGTTGAAGTTGGGCAGCAGGCCGTCGAACAGCCGCGGGACCGCCGAGCGGATCGAGTGGGCCTCGTAGAGCACGACCTTGCCGTGGATGGCGCGCAGCCGGTCCAGCTCGGCCCGGACCGCGGCGTGGTAGGGCTCGAAGTAGGCAGCCCGCCGCCGCTCGATCTCGGCCTCGTCCGGCTCGCCGG
>NZ_DASWTE010000174.1:0-14084 GCF_036402295.1 Phenylobacterium sp. | reverse complement strand
TCGCGGCCGGAGGAACAACGGCTCGCCGGCCGCAGCTCGCTCATCCTCGGTCGGGAGCGGAAGGCCGCGTCGGCGTAGCCGATCATCGGCGTACCGCTCCATGTACCACTCGCGGGCGAAATCCATCGCGAGGGCGAGGCTCTTCTGGCGCGTCGTCTGGCGGTGATTTCGTCCGCCAAGGAACACGGCGCACTGCCAGAAGCCGCTGTTTTCGCGGCGGTACACATGGACTTTCCCGTCCATGAGGGTGTGGCTTTCCATCGCCCTGCCTCACTTCCCGGATCACGGGGCTTATGTGTAAGGCATGTGTAAACTCGGCGCACTACGTTAAGACACTGAAATGACTACGTAAGTTTACGACCTTTCGGCCCGAAATGCGCTTTTGAATCCGGCGCGTCTACCAATTCCACCACAGGGGCCGCTGGCGTTGGTTACACCGGCTCACCGCGCTCGCGCAATCTGCGCAGGACCGCACCGCGCGCTCGCGCGACGGATTGTGGGAGGGGTTCAGCGCCGCCTGGGACAACGACGTCAAGGCGGGGCTCTTCTGGATGCAAGCAGCGCTGCGTCTCCCGCTGAAGCCCGGCAGCCGAGTTCTGGTAGCGTCGAGCGGCGCGGCCCTGGGAGGCCTCGCCTCGGCGGCTTCAAGATGCCCTGGCCAGCGGGACCTGCTCCGGCTCGGGCCCGACAGCTGCGGGATGACTGAGCCGTGTCGAAGGTCGGCCGTCGTCTCGCAACACCACATAGATCGCCGGGATCACCAGCACCGTCAGCAGCGTGGAGGAAGCCAAGCCAAACAGCAGCGAGATCGCCAACCCCTGGAAGATCGGATCGAACAGGATCACCACCGCCCCGATCATGGCGGCCAGCGCGGTGAGCAGTATCGGCTTGAAGCGGATCGCGCCGGCCTCCAGCAACACGTCGCGCAGCGGCCGGCCCTCGCCCTGGCTGTGGCGGATGAAGTCCACCAGCAGGATGGAGTTGCGCACGATGATGCCGGCGAGCGCGATGAAGCCGATCATGGAGGTGGCGGTGAACGGCGCCCGGAACAGCATATGTCCGATGACGATGCCCACCAGGGTCAGCGGGATCGGCGTCAGGATCACCAGCGGCAGGCGGAAGCTCCTGAACTGCGCCACCACCAGGACGTAGATGCCGAGGATCGCCACCCCGAACGCCGCGCCCATGTCGCGGAAGGTGACCCAGGTGATCTCCCATTCGCCGTCCCACAGGAGCGTCGGCCCGCCTTCGTCGGCCGGCTGGCCGTTGAGGCGGATCGCAGGCTCGGGCAGGTCCTTCCAGTCGTGCTGGGCGATGGCCTGGTTCACCGCCAACATCCCGTAGATCGGCGCCTCGTACTGGCCGGCCAGCTCGGCGGTGACCATCTCGGCGTCACGGCCGTCGCGGCGGTACATCGGCCAGGAGCCGGTCTCGCGCGTGGCCTCCACCACCTCGCCCAGCTCCACGAGGCGGGGGCCCTGGGCGGTCTGCGCGACCGCCACCGGCGTGGAGGCCAGCCGCTCGCTCCAGGTGCGATCGGACTGCGGAAGGCGCACGGCGATCTCGAGCGGGGGGCGGCCGCCGCCGCGGTGCGAATAGCCCACCGTGGACCCGCCCAGCACGGCGCCGATGGAGTCGAAGACCTGGCCCTCGGAAAGCCCGAAGAACTCCACCTGCTCGCGGTTCGGCGTGAGCCGCAGGCGCGGGCGTGGCTCTCCCCAGCTGTCGTCCACGTCGACGATATAGGGCACGCCCTTGAAGATCCGCTTCACCTCCGTGGCGACGGCGCGGCGGGTCTCAGCGTCCGGGCCGTAGATTTCGGCCAGCAGGGTCGCCATCACCGGCGGGCCCGGCGGCGCCTCGACCACCTTGACCGACGCGCCCTCGGGCAGCGGCAGCTTGGCGAGCCGCTCGCGCAGGTCCAGCGCCACGGCGTGGCTGGCGCGGTTGCGGTCCGATTTGTGCGTGAGCGCCACGGCCAGGTCGCCCTGCTCGGGACGGCTGCGCAGGAAGTAGTGGCGGACGAGCCCGTTGAAGTTGAAGGGCGCGGCGGTCCCGGCATAGGTCTCCATGGACACCACCTCAGGCACGCCCCGGGCGATCCGCGCGGCGGCGTCCAGGGTGCGCTCCGTCGCCTCCAGACTGGTCCCCTCGGGCATGTCCACCACCACCTGCAACTCCGACTTGTTGTCGAACGGCAGCAGCTTCACCGTCACGGCCTTGAAGTAGAACATCGACATGGCCGCCAGCGTCGCGACGCCGACGACGGCCAGGAACACGCCGGCGCTGCGGCGAGTGGCGATCACGCGACCGGCGAGCCTGCGATAGGCGCCGCCCAGCCGGCCTTCTCCGTGGGCATGCCCCTCCCCGTCCGCCAGGGCGCGGCGGGCGAAGCGGATCATCAGCCAGGGCGCGATCACCATGGCCACGAAGAAGGAGAAGACCATGGCCGCCGAGGCGTTCACCGGGATCGGCGCCATGTAAGGCCCCATCAGCCCCGAGACGAACAGCATCGGCAGCAGGGCCGCGACCACCGTCAGGGTGGCGACGATGGTGGGGTTGCCGACCTCGGCCACCGCCTCGATGGCGGCCTGGCTCCGCGGCCGCCCGTCCCCCATCGCCCAGTGACGGGCGATGTTCTCGATCACCACGATGGCGTCGTCGACCAGGATGCCGATCGAGAAGATCAGCGCGAACAGGCTGACCCGGTTGATGGTGTAGCCCATCAGGTTTGAGGCGAAGAGCGTCAGGAGGATCGTCGTGGGGATGACGAAAGCGGTGACCGCCGCCTCGCGCCAGCCGATGGCGAAGCCGATCAGGACCACGATGGAGGCCGTCGCCAGCCCCAGGTGGAAGAGGAGCTCGTTCGCCTTCTCGTCGGCAGTCTCGCCGTAGTCGCGGGTGACGGCGACCTCCAGGCTGTCCGGGATCAGCGCGCCCTTCAGGCCCTCCACCCGGTCCAGGATGTGGTCGGCCACGACGACGGCGTTGGCGCCCTCGCGCTTGGCGATGGCCAGGCTCACGGCGGGAGTGCGGCTCCAGCCGCCTTCGGCCTTCGTGTGGCGCCAGACGCGGGCCTGATCCTCGCGCGGCGCCTGGACCACCGAGGCGACATCCCGCAGGTAGACGGGCTCGCCATTCACGGACCTCACCGTCAGCAGGCCCACGTCGCGGGCCGAGGCCAGGGTGCGCCCGGCGGACACGTCCACGGCCTGGCCGCCTTCGCGGATGGCGCCCGAGGGGAAGCTGCGGTTCGCCTGGCGGACGGTCTCCAAGAGGGCGCTGAGGGGCACGCCGCGCAGGGCGAGCAGCTCGGGGTCGGGCTCGACGCGGATCTCGTCGGGCCGGCCGCCGACGATGAAGGTCAAACCCACGTCCGCGACCTTGGCCACCTCGGTGCGCAGCTTGCCGGCGAGGTCGTAGAGGGCCTGGTCGCTCCAGCGCGACGCGTAGCCGGGCTTCGGCGACAGGGTGAGCACCACCGCCGGCACATCGTTGATCCCGCGGGTGACGATGGACGGCTCGGGGATGCCTACCGGGATCTTGTCGTAGTTGGCGCGCACCTTCTCGTGTATGCGCACGGCCGCGTCGTCGGGGTCCTGGCCGACATCGAAGCGGGCGGTGACCAGGACGCGGTCGTCCTCCACCTGGGTGTAGACGTGGTCGACGGCGTCGACGCTCCGCACGATCGTTTCCAGCGGCTTGGCCACCAGCTCGGCGGCGTCCTCGGCGCGGAGCCCCGGGGCCTGCACCATGATATCGACCATGGGCACGCTGATCTGCGGCTCCTCCTCGCGCGGGATCGACATCAGGGCCAGGAGCCCCACGGCGATGGCCGCGAGCAGGAAGAGCGGCGTCAAGGGCGAGGCGATGGTCGCGCGCGTGAGCAGACCGGAGAGGCCGAGGTTCATCGCGTCCCGCCCTGGGCCAGGGTGCGCGGCGGGGCGACGATGACATCGCCGCGGCCGAGGCCGGAGAGCACCTCGACCTCGTCAGCGACGGGCCCAGGGGCGACCTGGACCGCGATGTCGGCCGCCCCGCCGTCGCGGCCCGCCACGCGCACGAAGTCGACGCCGTAGCGCGTGGCCACGAAGCGGCGGGGGATCACGAGCGCCTGGCGCTCGCCCACCTTCACGCGGACCCGCACGCGCTGACCGACGAGGCCGGAATCGAGGCCCGCCACGCGGATGTCGGCGACGACGCGGCCGGCGGTGACCGCCGGGTAGACTTGTTCGATCACACCTGCCGCCCCGACGCCGGGCAGGTCTTCCACCATGATGGGCACGGAATCGCCGACCCGAAGTGCGCGGGCCTGGGCCTCGGGGATCTCGAGCCGCAGCAGCGGTTCGCCCGCGGTGATGGTGGCGACGGACTGGCCGGGGCTGACCACCGAGCCCGCCGGCGCGTCGGCGCGCAGCACGCGGCCGGACGCCGGCGCCAGCACGTCGCCCTGCCCCACCAGTTCGGCGGCGGCGCTGCGTTGAGCGCGCACCGCGTCCAGTTGCCCCTGGGCGGCGCGAGCGGCGGCCGCGGCCTGTTCGAGACGGGCCTCGGCGTAGACGCCCTGGTCGTAGAGTGTCTGGATGCGCGCGAAATCGGCCTTGGCGCGGGTCGCTTCCGCCACTGCAGCCGCGACCTGGCCTTCATAGGCCCGCGTCTCGAACGCCAGCCGCTGGTCCGTGACGACCGCCACCACCTGCCCTTTGCGGACCTGGTCGCCCTCCTTGACCGCGAGCCGGACGAGCGTGCCGCCGATGCGGGCGCGGGCCTCGGCCATGTCCTTGGTGGTGACCAGGGCCGCCACGGGCTTCAGGTCGGCGACCGTGCGCTCGGCGAGGACCAGGCGTTCGCCGGCCGCATCAGCCGCTGCAGCTTCGACGCGTTGGGGCGACTTTCCGCAGGCGCCGAGCGCCAGGACCACGGCGGCTGTGAGGCTGAGGGCGTGCGGGCGGCGCATCGGCGGGCCTCCTTAAAGCTCAGCGAAGGTCGAGGACCGCTCCGGTGTCGGCGTCGAGCCGCACCGTCGGCAGGCCGGCTTGGCGCCAGGCCGCGATCCCGCCGCCGAGGTGATCGTGGAGCGCGAAGCTCGCGGCCTGGCAGCGCTCCAGGGCCATGGCCGAGCGCTTGCCGGAGCCGCACTGCAGCACCACCCGCTCGCGCCCGCCGCTGGGCAAGGCCTTGGGATCGAAGGTGGAGAGCGGGAAGTTGAGCGCGCCGTGGATCCGTTCGGCTGCGAACTCCGCAGGCTCTCGGACGTCGATCAGCACGATCTCGTCGCGCTCGAGCATCGCCTGCACCTCGGCCGGCGTCAGGTCGCGGATCAAGGGACCGGGCATGGGCATCTCGCTGTCACGGGTCGAGGCGGCTCACCTCCCGCCCCGGATAGGCTCAACGGGCGCCATCGGCCTTGACCTCGCTCAATGTCAGGCCCGCTCGGAGTGGCAGCATGGCCCAATGAGCAAGCCAGCCATCGCCATCCTGGGAGCCGGTCTTGGCGGGACCATCGCAGCCTTCGAGATCAAGGCGGCGGTCGGCTCGAAAGCGGATGTGACGGTCGTCAACCAGGGCGACACGTTCCACTTCGTGCCGTCGAACCCCTGGGTCGCGGTGGGATGGCGCGAGCGGCGCGACATCGAGATCGAGCTGCCGCCGGTGATGAAGAAGAAGGGGATCGGCTTCAGGGGCGTGGGCGCCAGGCGCGTGCATCCGGCCGAGAACCGCATCGAACTGAACGACGGAACCAGCCTCGCCTACGACTACCTGGTGATCGGCACGGGCCCCGAGCTGGCGTTCGACGAGATTCCGGGGCTCGGCCCGCACGGCGGCTTCACCCGGTCGATCTGCCATGTGGACCACGCCGAGGAGACGGCGGTCGACTTCGAGGCGTTCCTCCGGAACCCCGGGCCCATCGTGGTCGGCGCCGTGCAAGGCGCCTCCTGCTTCGGCCCGGCCTACGAGTTCGCGATGATCCTCGACACGGAGCTGCGCCGCCGCAAGCTGCGCGACAAGGTCCCGATGACCTTCGTCACCGCCGAGCCCTACATCGGCCACCTGGGCCTGGACGGCGTCGGCGACACCAAGGGTCTGCTCGAGAGCGAACTGCGCAACCGCCACATCAAGTGGATCACCAACGCCCGGGTCGTGAAGGCCGAAGCCGGCGTGCTGGGCGTGGAGGAGGTGGCCGACGACGGCGCGGTGAAGGCCCACCACGAGCTGCCGTTCGCCTTTTCCATGATGCTGCCCGCCTTCCGGGGCGTGGCGGCGGTCCGAGGGATCGAGGGCCTGACCAACCCGCGCGGCTTCGTCATCGTCGACAAGGCCCAACGCAACCCCGCCTTTCCCAACGTCTTCGGCCTTGGGGTCGCGGTGGCGATCCCGCCCATGGGCAAGACCCCCGTGCCGGTCGGCGTGCCCAAGACCGGCTTCATGATCGAGAGCATGGTCCGCGCCATCGCCGAGAACCTCGCCGCCCTGATCGAGGGCCGGCCGGCCACGGCCGAGGCCACTTGGAACGCCATCTGCCTGGCCGACTTCGGCGACGGGGGCGTGGCCTTCATGGCCCAGCCCCAGATACCGCCGCGCAACGTCAACTGGTCGGCCGAAGGGCGCTGGGTCCACCTCGCGAAGGTGGGCTTCGAGAAGTACTTCCTGGCCAAGGTGAAGCACGGCGAAGGCGAGCCCTTCTACGAGAAGCTGGCGCTGGACCTCATCGGCGCCCGCAAGCTGAAGGCCTAAGCAAGGAGCGAAGTCATGACCATCGAGCGCGCCGTCCTGCTCTTCGCGGGTATCGTGATCCTCACGGGGCTGGTCCTCGCGTACTTCGTCAGCCCCTGGTGGGCCCTCCTCAGCGCCTTCGCAGGCGCAAACCTGATGCAGTCGGCATTCACCGGCTTCTGCCCAGCGGCGATCGTCTTCAAGAAGCTCGGGCTGAAGTCCGGGCCCGCCTTTCGGTGACACCCTGGTGCGCGAGCGCAAGAGGGGCCACCTCCTTTGACTCACCCCCGCTCGTTCAACGCGCGGACTCTGCGTCAACGCGAGCCTTGCGCCCGGACGGCCGAGGTCGTACCTGATAATAGTTCGCAATCTCGGCGAACGCAGGACTCCCCGTTCGTATGCACAAGATGCTGGCCCAGTCGGACGACGCCGCCCTCCTCGAGGCGCAAGGGCTGACGCGGCTGAGCCGGGTCCAGCCGGGCGACCGCGGGGTCATCGCTGAGGTGCGCGCCGATCACGTGAACGGCCATGGCGTGGACGTGCACGAGCTGGAGCGGCGGCTGCTGGAGTTCGGCTTCGTGGAGGGCGCGGCCTTCGAGATCCTGCATCAGGGCCTCTTCGGCGCCGATCCCATCGCGGTGAAGGTGGACGACATGCGGGTGGCTCTGCGCCGCCGCGACGCCGCCGACGTCTGGGTGCGGCTGGAATCGAAATGAGCGAGGCCGCCCAAACCGCCCCCGTCGGGGCCGGTTCGATTCTTGAAGGGGATTCCGGATCGCTCGCGATCCGGAGGCGGCCGGCGCGGGTGGCGCTGGTCGGCAACCCCAACACGGGCAAGACCGCCCTGTTCAACGCGCTCACCGGCGGCCGCCAGAAGGTGGCGAACTACGCCGGCGTGACGGTCGAGCGGAAGGAGGGCTTCGTCACCACCGCCTCGGGCCGCAGCCTGTCGGTGCTGGACCTGCCCGGCACCTATTCCCTCCGCGCGCGCAGCCCCGACGAGGTGGTCACCCGCGACGCGGTGCTGGGTCAGCTCGCCGGCGAGGAGGCGCCCGACGTGGTGCTGGCGGTGGCCGACGCCACCAACCTGCGTCTGGTGCTGCGCCTGATCCTGGAGCTGAAGGCCGTGGGACGGCCGATGGTGCTGGCGCTGAACATGTACGACATCGCCCAGCGCCAGGGCCTGCGCATCGACCTGGAGGGGCTGGAGCGCGAGCTGGGCTGCCCGATCGTCACGACGGTGGCCACCCGCAAGCGCGGCATCGAGGAGCTGACCGCCAAGGTCGACGCCCTGATCGCCTCGGGCGCGCTCGCCACCGACAACGTCTGGCGCGAGCCGTCGGCGACCGAGATCCGCGGCGCGCATCGCGAGGCGCAGCGGATCCTGAAGACCTACGTCCGCCCGCCCGAACATCCCGACACCCTGACCGGCCGCGTCGACGCGGTGCTGCTGCACCCGGCGGCGGGCCTGGCGATCCTGCTGGGGCTGCTGTTCCTGATGTTCCAGGCGGTGTTCACCTGGGCCGGCCCGCCGCAAGACCTGATCGAGGCCGGCGTCGCCTGGCTGGGCGTGCAGGTGGGGACGCTGCTGCCCGACGGCCTCTTGGAGAGCCTGATCGTCGACGGCCTGTTCGCGGGCGTGGGCAGCGTGCTGGTCTTCCTGCCGCAGATCCTGGTGCTGTTCCTCTTCATCATCCTGCTCGAGGACTTCGGCTACATGGCGCGGGCCGCGTTCCTCATGGACAAGATCATGGGTGGCGCGGGCCTGCACGGGCGGGCCTTCATCCCGCTGCTCTCGTCCTTCGCCTGCGCGATCCCCGGGATCATGGCCGCCCGTGTGATCGACCAGAAGCGCGATCGGATGACGACCATCCTCGTCGCCCCGCTGATGACCTGCTCGGCGCGGATCCCGGTCTACACGCTGATCATCGGCGCCTTTATCCCGGACCGCGTCGTGGGCCCCGGCCTCAATCTGCAGGGCCTGGTGATGTTCGGGCTCTATGCCTCAGGCATCCTCTCGGCGCTCGCCGTCTCGTTCGTGATCCGCAAGGTGTTCTGGCGCGGCGCCGTCGAGCCGTTCCTGATGGAGCTGCCGACCTACAAGCTGCCGTCGTTCGAGAACGTGGCGCGCAACCTGCTGCTGCGGGCGCAGATCTTCATCTCCCGCGCCGGCCGCATCATCCTGCCCTTGATGGTGCTCGTGTGGGTGCTGTCGACCTTCCCCGGCCCGCCGGTGGGCGCGACCGGACCCGCCATCGACTACAGCTTCGCCGGCATGATCGGGCATGCGATCCAGCCGCTCTTCGCGCCCATCGGCTTCAACTGGCAGATGGTGGTGGCGCTGATCCCCGGTTTCGCCGCGCGCGAGGTGGCGGTGGCGGCGCTGGGCACCGTCTATGCGGTGGGCGATGCCGAGGCCAACGTCG
The DNA here is from genome assembly GCF_036402295.1 of Phenylobacterium sp. GTDB lineage: Bacteria > Pseudomonadota > Alphaproteobacteria > Caulobacterales > Caulobacteraceae > Phenylobacterium. Next base: position 4,944 of record NZ_DASWTE010000174.1, on the reverse strand, counting down.
GCGCCCTCGGCGCGCGCCTGGCCGAGCAGTGGAGCCTGGCCACCGGCCTGTCGTTCCTGGCCTGGTACATCTTCGCCCCGCAGTGCGTCGCCACCCTGGGCGTCGTGAAGCGGGAGACGAATTCCTGGGGCTGGATGGGCGTGATGTTCGCCTACATGGTCGCCCTGGCCTACCTGACCTCGTTCCTGGTCTACCGCGGCGCGGTGGCGCTCGGTTGGGGGTGACTTGGGCCCGGGGATGAAAAAATCACCCCCGAGTTGCGTTAATCTCGCTTTTCCCGTGCGCTTTAACCCGCCGATAAACCAACAGCGGCAATGGTATGCCTACCATGCAGAACCCGCTGGAAATCGCCCACGAGCCCGCCGCCCCGGCCAGGAAGACCGTCAAGGTCAAGCCGACCCTGTGCAAGCGCGTGCGTGAGGCCCTCCTGTCGCTCGGCGGCGAAGCGCACCGAACGATAGTGATTGAGCAGGTGGCCCGCACCCTGGGCCACGACGTCCGACAGATCCCCGAGGAGCTGCAGCTCCAGGTCATCGTCTCGTTCGAGCAGACCTGGCGCGACGAGCACAAGCGGGCCGCCTACGGCTTCCACCTGCCGTTCGGCGAAGGCTCGCACCGCTGGGGCGTGCGCCGGGACGGGCTCGCCGCCTAAGGCCTTGCGCTCGGCGCGTCAGCGCAGACGGAGTTGACCGCGGAAGGACGCGGAATGTCAGCTGTCCCGTCCGCGCATTTGCGCGTCTTCAGCGGTTAGACCGACAGCGCCCTGCGGCGCATTCAGCGACGCACGCTTTCTAGCTCGCCAGCGCCGCGTCGATCGCCTGCTTCAGCTGGTGGTCCGAGATCGGCTTGAAGAGCACGCCGGCCGGGTGGTCGAGCTGGATCCGCGCCATGGTGGCGGGTTCGCGCGACCCGGTGACGAAGATCACCTTCGAGCCGACCGTCTCGTGGATCGCGATCGCCGCGTCGACGCCGTCCTTCTCGCCCTCCAGCCGCACGTCCATCAGCACCAGGGCGGGCCGCTTCGCCTGCGCCAGCGCCACGGCGTCGTCGGCGTTGGCCGCGGTTCCGCAGACCGTCAGGCCCAGGTCCTCGAGTTGCAGCGTCAGGCCTTCGGCGATGATGAATTCGTCATCGACCACCGCCACGACGCAGTGAGACCGCGATACGGTCATGCCCGCACCGGCGCCGGCAGACGCACCATGCAGCGGGTCCCTTCATCGGCCGTCACCGTCATCGTCCCCTTCAGCTGATGCACCAGGCCTTCCACGATGTTGGCCCCCAGCGAACCCTCATGTCGTCCGGCGGCGTCAAAGCCCGCACCGTCGTCGGCCACCGTCAGGGTGAGCCAGCCCGGCCCGTCCGCCTCCAGCGCCACCGCGATCGATCCCCGCCCCTCGGGGAACGCGTGCTTGACCGCATTCGTGACGAGCTCGGTAACCAGCAGGCCCAGGGGGATCGCGAAATCCAGGTCCACCTTCAGCGTCGTCGCGCGCACCTCGAGCGCCACGCCGCCGCCGAATCCTTCCAGCAGATGCGCCGATAGCTCCCGGAGGAACGGCGCGATCTCGAAGGTCTCGAGGTCGTTCGAGCCCATCAACTGGTGGTGCACGAGGCCCAGAGCGTAGACCCGCGCCCGCAACGTCTCCAGCGCCGCCCGCGCCTGCGGCTCCGGCAGGCGGCGGGCCTGCATCAGCAGCAGGCCGTCGACGATCTGCAGATTGTTCTTCACCCGGTGATAGACCTCGCGCAGCAGGAGGTCGCGCTGCGCGAGCGCGGAGGTCCGCTGCTCGACCACGGCCTCCAGCTCGTCCTTGGCGCGCGCCAGTTCGAGTTCGGCCCGCTTGCGGTCGTCGATATCCTCCACGATGGCCACCGCGAGCAGCGGCTTGCCGGCGCCGGGCTCACGCACCATCGAGGCCGAGAACCGGGTCCAGACAGGCGTGCCGTCGCGACGGATGCAGCGCTTCTCCCGCGAATAGGTCTCGACCTTGCCCTGGATCAACCGCTGGTAGGGCTCGCCGGTCTTGTCCTCGGGCCAGGTGAAGTCCGATCCCCGCCGGCCCACCAGCTCCTCGGGCGCATAGCCCAGCATGGCGGCGTAGCAGCGGTTGGCGCGGATGATGAGGCCGGTGATTGGGTCCAGGTGCACCTGCCCCACGGCGTCGGATTCGAAGGCGGCGCGGAAGTGGGCCTCGCTTCGAGCCTGGGCCTCCTGGGCGGCGGTCTTCTGCTCGAGCGCCTGCTGCAGTTCGGCGTTCAGGCGCTCCAGCTCGCCAATACGCTCGCCGACCTTGCGTTCCAGCTCATCGCTGAGCTCGGAAAGCTGTTCGCCTGACATGGGACCGACCACCTCCACGTCCAGCAACCAATCCGGGATTGGCATGGGCCGCCTCGCTACGCGCCACAGCATCCACGCACTGCAATAGTTGCCGCCCCCTTACGAATCTCACCTTAGGGTCGAGTTGGCTCGCCCGACAACTGTCCTGCGGCCGCTTGCAGGCGGCCGAGCAGCCGTTTGAGCAAGGTCACGTCTTCGGGAGCTAGGCCCGCGATCAGCGCCGCCTCGTAGGCCAAGGCCAGCGGGGCGATCTCGGCGTGCAGGCTGCGGCCTTCGGGCGTCAGGGCCAGGACGTGGCTGCGCCCGTCGGTCTTGTTTTCGGCCCGGGTCACCAGCCGGCGCTTCACCAGCCCCTGGGCGGCCCGGCTCACCGTCACCTTGTCCATCACCGTGCGGGCCACGACCTGCACCTGGGTCAGACCCCCGTCCTCGGCCAGCACGCAGATCACCCGCCACTGCGGAACGGTCAGGCCGAAGCGGTCCTCGTAGGCCCGCGCGATCAGGCCCGACACCGCGTTCGACGCCACCGACAGCCGATAGGGCAGGTAGCTGTCGAGCTTGAGGTCCGCCGCTTCCTGCCCGCGGTCCCTGGTCGGCGCTGTCATTGTGTGACTCCCTCCCTTCCTCCTCGACGGAGGAAGGGCTGCGGATGGAGGTGTGCGCAGGGCGACGACGCGACGGGCGCTCTTGGGCGCCGGCGCCTACTCGCGCCATCTGCGTGAGCTCTGCGGCCACACCTCCACCCAACCCTCGTCCATCGAGGAGGAGGACGGCGACCCTCCCGTCTCATGCCTTCGCCACCTGCTGCTCGATGGCGCCGAAGATGGAGTGGCGCTTCGCATCCACCATCTGGATGCGCACCGTATCGCCGGGCTTCATGAAGGGGGTCACGGGCTTGCCTGTCAGCAGGGTCTCGACGGTCCGCACCTCGGCCAGGCAGGAGTAGCCCAGGCCGCCCTGGTCGATCGGCTTGCCCGGCCCGCCGTCGGCGTCGCGGTTCGAGACCGTGCCCGAGCCGATGATCGTGCCAGCCGCCAGCGCGCGGGTCTTGGCCGCGTGCGCGATCAGGGTCCCGAAGTCGAAGGTCATGTCGACGCCGGCGTCCGCCTCGCCCAGCGGCTTGCCGTTGAGCTCCACCTCCAGCTTCCCGTGCAGCTTGCCGGCCTTGAAGTTGGGCAGGGCGTCGGGGGTCACGGCCACGGGCGAGAAGGCCGAGGCGGGTTTGGACTGGAAGAACCCGAAGCTCTTGGCGATCTCGCCGGGGATCAGGTTGCGCAGGGAGACGTCGTTGCAGAGCATCACGAGCCGGATGTGCTTCAGCGCCTCTTCGCGGGTCACGCCCATGGGCACGTCGCCGGTGACCACGGCGATCTCGCCCTCCATGTCGCAGCCCCACGCCTCGTCCTTCAGCGGGATCGGGTCGCGGGGGCCCAGGAAGCCGTCCGAGCCGCCCTGGTACATCAGGGGGTCGGTCCAGAAGCTCTCGGGCATGTCGGCTGCGCGCGCCTGGCGGACCAGGGCCACGTGGTTCACATAGGCCGAGCCGTCGGCCCACTGGTAGGCGCGCGGCAGCGGGCTCGCAGCGTCGTGCTCGTGGAAGCGGGCCTTCGGCACAGAGCCGTGCTCCAGGCTCTCGGCCAGGCCCCGCAGTTCGGGCTCGCAGCGCGCCCAGTCGTCCAGCGCCGCCTGCAGGGTCAACGCGATGCGGTCGGCCGGCGAGTACCAGGCCAGGTCGTTGGAGACCACCACGAGGCGGCCATCACGCCCACCCCTCAACGACGCCAGCTTCATCCGTCACTCCCGTTCTTCGCAATCACGCGCGTCAGCCGCACGCCGTCCTCGTAGCTTCGCGGCTCGTACACGGTGACCTCCACCCGGATGTCGCCGCCCGCCTCGTGCTCCCACATGTACGCCCGCTCGAAGCAGACCTCGCGGCCTTCGGGCGTGAAGCCATCGAAGGTGTCGCCCCAGGGCGTCGCCGCCGACAGCTGCGGCCAGCCGAGCGTCATGGCGCGGTCCAGCTCCTCGACCGCCGCCGCCGTCAGGTCGTCCTGCAGGCTCACCCGCCCTTCCAGCTGTCGACGTAGGCCGGGTTCTCCACCGAGGCCGCCGCGTCGCCTACGTCCAGCGGGTCGCGCGTGTCGATCATCACCGCGTACTCGTCGGTGGCGGGCTTGGGTTGGCTGAGCATGTTCTTCAGCGCCTTCGGGTGCGGCCCGTGGGTGAAGCCCGACGGGTGGAAGGTCATCATGCCCGCTTCGATGTGGTCGCGGCTGAAGAAATCGCCTGCGTGGTAGAACAGCACCTCGTCGTAGTCGTCGTTGTTGTGGAAGAACGGGATCTTCAGCGCCCCGGGGTCGGTCTCGAACGGCCGCGGCGCGAAGGTGCAGACCACGAACCGGTCGCTCACGAAGGTCGAGTGCACGGATGGCGGCAGGTGGTAGCGGTGGCTCACCACCGGGCGGATATCCTTCACGTTCAGCCGCACGGGCGCGAGGTCGCCGTGCCAGCCCACCGCGTCCAGCGGGTTGTAGGGGAAGGTCACCGTCGAGACCTGGCCGCGCTTCTTCACCTCGACCCGGTAGTCGCCCGGCTGGTCCTGGTGG
>NZ_DASWTE010000173.1:0-3761 GCF_036402295.1 Phenylobacterium sp. | reverse complement strand
AGACCCAGCGCACGGCCGCCGCGGTCACCGCCGCGCTCGCCGGCTGCGGCTTCGACGAGGCGGCCAACGTCCTCTACCGCTTCATCTGGAACCAGTTCTGCGACTGGTACGTGGAGCTCGCCAAGCCGCTGCTCACCGGCGCCGACGAAACGGCCAAGGCCGAGACCCAGGCGACCGCTGCCTGGGCGCTGGACGTGATCCTGAAGCTGCTCCACCCGGTGATGCCGTTTATCACCGAGGAGCTCTGGCAGAGCACCGCCGATCTGGGCGCCGCGCGCTCCGAAGGCCAGCTCATGACGGCGCTGTGGCCCGACCTGCCGGCCGGTCTGGTCGACCCGGCCGCCGACGCGGAGATTGGCCTGATCATCGAGACGATCACCGAGGGCCGCTCGGTCCGCCAGGGCCTGAACGTCCCGCCCTCGGCCCAGCCGGCGCTGCTGGTGGTCGACGCGAGCGCCGAACAGCGCGGCGTGCTCAGCGCCTCGGCCGCGCTGGTCGGCCGTCTGCTGCGCGTCTCCGACGTCCAGTTCGTCGACGCCGCGCCCGCGGGCTCGATCCCCTACGTCGTCGACGGCGCCACCCTGGCGCTGCCGGTGGCCGAGTTCATCGACATCGCCGCCGAGCGCGCGCGCCTGACCAAGGAAGTGGGCGCGCTCGCCTCCGACATCGAGAAGACCGCCAAGAAGCTCGCCAACCCCGATTTCGTCGCCCGCGCGCCGGAAGAGGTGGTCGAGGAGAACCGCGAGCGGCTGGCCGACGCCGAGACGGCTAAGGCGAAGCTGGAGAGCGCCCTGGCGCGGCTTGGGGCCGTGGCCTGACGCCGGCAGGCTCGCGCTTCGCGCGGGCCTTCCGCTTCCGCGCCATGCCGAGGGGTCATCGTCAGTGTCGAACAGGCGTTTGCCTCTTCCGTTAGGTTATGCTTGTTCACCCACACGACGCCCGGGCGTGGAATCCGGGCGCGAGTAGGGAGAAGACGATGGCTGAGGCCGAGTTGCCGCCGGGTTGGCCCGCGATGTCCATTCAGCAGGCCCACGCCCTGATCGGTCAGCCCGGCCTGCCGACCGAGGTGGCCGAAGAGACCATCCGCGGGGTCAAGCTGAAGGTCTGGAAGAACCAGCCGCCGACGCTGCGCGTCGTGGCCGAGATGGCCAAGGGCCACGGCGACAAGGTCTTCCTGGTCTACGAGGACGAGCGGGTCACCTACGAGGCCTTCCACCGCGCCGTCTCCGCCTTCGCCATCGAGCTGCAGAGCCAGGGCGTCGTGAAGGGCGACCGCGTGGCGGTGATCATGCGCAACGTGCCCGAGTGGGTGGTGGCGTTCTACGCGGCGGCCGCGATCGGCGCGATCGTCACCCCGCTGAACGCCTGGTGGACCGGGCCCGAGCTGGAATACGGGCTGACCGACTCCGGCACGAAGATCGCGGTGATGGACGCCGAGCGCTACCAGCGCCTCACCGAGCACTTCGCCAACTGCCCCGAGCTGAAGCGGGTCTACGTCAGCCGCGAGGTCGATGAGGTGGCCCACCCCTACGTCGCCAAGCTGGAGGACGTGATCGGCGCGCCGAACGCCTGGGCGAACCTGCCCGACCGCGCCATCCCGCCGGTCGAGATCGCCACCGACGACGACGCGACCATCTTCTACACCTCGGGCACCACCGGCCGGCCGAAGGGCGCGCTCGCCACCCATCGCGCCATCAACACCAACATCATCACGGCCGGCGCGGCGATGGCCCGCGGCTTCCTGCGTCGGGGCGAGATGCCGCCCGCGCCCGATCCCGACGCACCTCAGCGCGCCACCCTGCTGTCGGTGCCGTTCTTCCACGTGACCGGCTGCTTCGCCGTGCTGAACCCGACGGTGTTCGCCGGCGCAAAACTGGTGCTGATGTTCAAGTGGGACCCGATTCGCGCCTTCGAGCTGATCGAGCGCGAGAAGGTCACCTCGGCCGGCGGGGTGCCGACCATCGCCTGGCAACTCCTGGAGCATCCGGCCCGCGCCAACTACGACCTCTCCTCGCTGGAGGCGGTCAGCTACGGCGGCGCACCCTCGGCGCCCGAACTGGTGCGGCGGCTGAAGGAGGTGTTCCCCAAGAGCCAGTCCGGCCAGGGCTGGGGCATGACCGAGACCTGCGCGACCGTCACCTCGAACGGCGCCGAGGACTACCAGAACCGCCCCGACAGCTGCGGCGTGGCCGCCGCCGTCGCCGAGCTGGAGATCCGCGACCCTGCGGATGGTAAGACCGTCCTGCCGGTCGGCGAGGTGGGCGAGCTATGGTCCAAGGGGCCGATGAACGCCAAGCTCTACTGGAACAAGCCCGAGCCGACCGCCCAGACGTTCGTCGACGGCTGGGTCCGCACCGGCGATCTGGCCCGCCTCGACGAGGAGGGCTTCTGCTTCATCATCGACCGGGCCAAGGACATGCTGATCCGCGGCGGCGAGAACATCTACTGCGTCGAGGTCGAGAACGTCCTCTACGACCATCCGGCCGTCATGGACGCCGCGGTGGTGGGCAAGCCACACCGGATCCTGGGCGAGGAGCCGGCCGCCGTCGTTACCCTCAAGCCGGGTACGGAAGCCACCGAGGCCGAGCTGCGGGCCCACGTGGCCGAGCGCCTGGCGGCGTTCAAGGTGCCCGTGGCGGTGAAGTTCTGGCACGAGACCCTCCCGCGCAACGCCAACGGCAAGATCCTCAAGAGCGAGCTCAAGAAGGTGTTCGCTGAAGAAGACGCCTGAAGACGCCCGCCCAGTGAAGACGAGGGCCGACGTCCTGCTCGTCGCGCGGGGCCTGTTCGAGAGCCGCGCCAAGGCCCGCGCGGCCATCGAGGCGGGCGGCGTCACGGCCGACGGCCGGCCCGTCGCCAAGGCCTCGGAGCTGCTGGCCGACGATGCGACGATCGAGGCGCTCGCCGCCCATCCCTGGGTGGGTCGCGGCGCGCTGAAGCTGGTCCACGCGCTCGACCTCTGGCCGGTGGTCGTGGCCGGGCGTGTGGTGCTGGACGTAGGCGCCTCGACCGGGGGCTTCACCGAGGTATGCCTGGCCCGCGGCGCGGCGCGCGTCTACGCCGTCGACGTCGGCCGCGGCCAGCTCCACCCGAAGGTGGCCGCCGACCCGCGGGTCGTCAGCCTCGAAGCGACCGACGCCCGCGACCTCACCGCGGCCCTCATCGACGAGCCGCCGGGACTGATCGTCACCGACGTCAGCTTCATCTCGCTCGCCAAGGCGCTGCCCGCGGCCCTGGCGTTGGCCCTGTCCGGCGCCGACCTCGTCGCGCTGGTGAAGCCGCAGTTCGAGGTGGGGCCCGAGCGGGTAGGGAAGGGTGGCCTCGTCTCCGATCCCGCGGCGCGGGCCGACGCGGTGACGGGCGTTCAGGCCTTCCTGGAGGCGTCCGGCTGGACGGTGCGCGCGACCGCCGACAGCCCCATCGCCGGCGGTGACGGAAACCGCGAGGCGCTGCTCTGGGCGGTCCGAGCCTAGGCCGACATCCGTTCGCGCGGCGCGCGGGGTACCCCCGCCATGCCGGCCAGACGATCGCGCAGGACCGCCATAGCCGCCCTGAGCCTCGGCGCGCACGCCGCCCTCCTGGCCGCCTTCGTCCTGCGTCCGGAGGCGCCGCCGATGGCCGCAGGTGTCGGGACGGCCATCTCGGTCGCCCTGGTCGCCGCGCCGCACGGCCCCGAGGTCGCAGAGGCGTCGCCCGCTGAGCCAGCGCCCCCCGCCGCGGAGCCACAGGCCGTCGAAGCCGCCGCCGGGCTCGCCCAGCCC
>NZ_DASWTE010000172.1:0-7776 GCF_036402295.1 Phenylobacterium sp. | reverse complement strand
GCCGAGGTGATCCACATCAACTTCCGCTCGGCGGAGGTCGATCCGGTCTACTTCCCGCAGTACGAGGTGATCGGCGACATCGGCAACGCCATCTGGCAGATCAAGGAAGACATCCTGCCCCAGGCGGGCTGGGACTTCTCGGCCATGTACAAGGCCCGCGCCGCCGAGGTGGAGCACGCGGCCAAGTACGACAACGACCAGCGCTTCCCGATCTATCCGCAGTTCCTGGTGAAGCAGATCCGCGAGGCGATGCCGGACGACGGCATCATCTGCCTCGACAACGGCGTCTATAAGATCTGGTTCGCCCGCAACTACGCGGCGCGCCGGCCCAACACCGTGCTGCTCGACAACGCGCTCGCCACCATGGGCGCGGGCCTGCCCAGCGCCATGGCCAGCGCGATGATCTATCCCGAGCGCAAGGTCATGGCGATCTGCGGCGACGGCGGCTTCATGATGAACAGCCAGGAGATGGAGACGGCCGTCCGTCTGAAGCTGAACATCACCGTGCTGATCCTGAACGACGGCAGCTACGGCATGATCCGCTGGAAACAGGCCAACATGGGCTTCAAGGACTGGGGCCTGACCTACGGCAACCCCGACTTCGTGGAGTACGCCAAGGCTTACGGCGCGAACGGGTTCCGCATCGACTCGTCGGCGTCACTGCCGAAGGTCCTGCGCGGCTGCCTCGACACGCCTGGGGTGAACCTCATCGATTGCCCGGTCGACTACTCGGACAACGACCTCATCCTGAACCGCCAGATCAAGGAACTGAGCGCGGCCATCTAAGCGGCAGAAGCCAAAGGATACGGACATGACCGCCCTTCGGGACTCCTACCCGCTTTACTTGGCCAACGAGGCCCAGACCCCGAACCTCGATCTGGAGGTCACCGACAAGTACACCGGCAAGGTGGCGACCCGCGTGGCCCTGGCCAACGCGGCGATCATCGACGCGGGCATCGCCGCCACCGTCGAGGCGGCTGAGCCGATGGCGCGGATGCCGTCCTACGCCAAGCAGGAGGTGCTCGCGCACTGCGTGAAGCGCTTCCAGGAGCGGTTCGAGGAGCTGGCCTATGCGCTTTGCATCGAGGCCGGCAAGCCGATCCGTGACGCGCGCGGCGAGGTCACCCGCCTGATCGACACCTTCCGCATCGCCGCCGAGGAGAGCGTGCGGATGACGGGCGAGGTCCAGCCGCTCGACATCTCGCCTCGGGCCAAGGGCTACCAGGGTATGTGGAAGCGGGTGCCGATCGGCCCCTGCTCGTTCATCAGCCCCTTCAACTTCCCGCTGAACCTGGCGGCCCACAAGATCGCCCCGGCGCTGGCGGTGGGCTGCCCGTTCGTGATGAAGCCCGCTTCGCGCACGCCGCTGGGCGCCATCATCATCGGCGAGATCCTGGCCGAGACCGACCTGCCCAAGGGCGCGTTCTCGATCCTGCCGGCCCAGCGCGACGGCGCCGACCTCTTCACCGTCGACGAGCGGCTCAAGCTCCTGTCCTTCACCGGCTCGCCCGGCGTGGGCTGGGAGCTCAAGGCCAAGGCCGGCAAGAAGAAGGTGGTGCTGGAGCTGGGCGGCAACGCCGCGGTGATCGTCGACGCCGACACCGACCTGGACGACGCCGTCGAGCGGATCGTCTTCGGCGCCTTCTACCAGTCGGGCCAGTCGTGCATCGGGGTGCAGCGGATCATCATCCACGCCTCGATCTACGACGAGTTGAAGGACCGGCTGGTCGCCAAGACCAAGACGCTGGTGACCGGCGACCCGCACAAGGAAGAGACCTTCGTCGGGCCGATGATCGACGTGAAGGAGGCCGCCCGGCTCGACAGCTGGATCCAGGCCGCCGTCGCCGACGGCGCAAAGCTGCTGGTCGGCGGCAAGCGCGAGGGCGCGATGCTGGAGGCCACGCTGCTGGAGGGTGTCGGCCGCAAGGCAGCGCTCTACGCCGAGGAAGCGTTCGGGCCGGTAGCGATCCTCTCGAAGTTCACCGACTTCAAGGACGCCCTGGCCGAGGTGAACGATTCCAAGTTCGGCCTCCAAACCGGCGTTTTCACACGCGACCTCTACAAGATGCTCGAAGCATGGGACCATCTCGATGTGGGCGGAGTCGTCATCGGCGACGTCCCCAGCTACCGGGTCGACAACATGCCCTATGGCGGGGTGAAGGACTCGGGTCTCGGCCGTGAGGGCGTTCGTTTCGCGATGGAGGACATGACAGAAATTCGCAACTTGGTCATCCGCCGCCGCTAAGCGTCCGTATCTAGACCGGGACAGTGCGCGCTGCTTGGGGAGGCGGCTTGGTGTTGACGATCGCGCAGATCACAGACCTGCACGTGACGACCGACAAGGATCCGCTGAACCAACAGCGGAATGAGGAACGCCTGCGCCAGGTGATGAAGGCGATCCACGAGCTGCGGCCACGGCCGGCAGCCATCGTGGCAAGCGGCGACCTGGTCGATCGTGGCGAACGGGAAGAGTACCTCGAACTCCAGCGGCTGATGGCCGAGAGCGAGATTCCGGTCTTCTACGGCATGGGCAACCACGACAGCCGCGAGGCCTTCCTGTCGGTGTTCGACGGCCCCGGGGCCCAGACCGACGAGAACGGCTTCATCCAGTACGCCGTCGACTTCGGGCCGATGCGGATGGTCGTGTGCGACACGCTGGAGGGGCCGAACCACGGCGACTACTGCGAGGACCGCGCCGCCTGGCTTGCGGCCACCCTCGAGGCCGAGCCCGACAAGCCCACGGCGGTCATCCTGCACCACCCGCCGATTCCCAGCGGCATCCAGTGGATGGACCCGGATCCGGCCTCCCCCTGGATCGGCCGCCTGGCGTCGGTGCTGAAGGGCCGCGAGCAGGTGCAGGCGCTACTGTGCGGCCACATCCACCGGGCGTTCAACGGCGCGTTCGCCGGCCACGTGCTGACGGCCGCGCCCGCCACCTCGATCCAGCTCACCCTCGACCTCACCGAGGTCGACATGCACGTGCCCGACGGTCGCGAGATCCTGGTCGAGGAGCCGCCGGCGTTCGCGCTGCTCATGTGCCAGGCCGGCAGCCTGACCACCCACATCTGCCAGGCGGGGGAATACACGCCGGCCGTCACCTACAATTTCCCGTTCCGGACGCTCGCCTGATCCATGGCTGCTGCGGGCACGCCAAGAGGTCTGATCGGGCGGATCATCGCCCTGCGCGCCTGGTTGCGCGCCACCGGCGGCAAGGTCTGGGCCGACGCCTTCGTCACCGTGGTGGTCGCCGTCGTGGCTGCAGCGGCCGCGCTGTGGCTCGGCGGCTCCACGCCAGGGCGGTTCGTGGAGAACCTGACGTCCGACATGCGGATCGCCGCCGGCGCGCCGGCGGCGCAGTCCAAGTTCGTGATCATCAAGATCGACGACGACGCGCTGAATGCGATGAGCGAAGCCTCCCCCTGCCACTGCCTGTCGCCGATCGACAAGGCCTGGCTGGGCGACCTGATCGCCACCCTGGACTCCAAAGGCATCAAGGCGGTCGCCGTCGACTATCTGCTCGACACTTGGAGCACGCCCGAGGAGTTCGCCGACTTCCAGCGGCGGATCGCGCCCGTGAAGGCGCCCATCGTGGCGGCCGTGGACCCGCAGCTCACCCCCGGCGTCGACTTTCCGGTGGCGAAGAAGCTGAACTACGCCGACGCCCGGGCGCTGATCGGCACTGACTACGACGACGTCGTCCGCCGCTATGACCCGCTGCCCGGCCGCTATCCGGCGCTGGCCACCCAGACCGGCATGGTGACCGAAGGCCTGAAGCCCAAGAAGGGTGACTTCGCCATCCGCTATCGGCGGGCCGACCCCTCGGTGAAGGCCGAGAACACCGGCGCGATCGCGCCATCGTACTCGGCCGCGTTCGTGGCGTTCCTCCCGGAGGCGTTCTTCAAGGACAAGATCGCCTTCATCGGGCGCGTGACCCGCTCGGCCACGGTCGATGCGAGCACGCTGAAGGACGACATGCACTACACCCCGATGCGCTTCGTGCCGGGGCACTTCGACGGGACGCCCGGCGTGGAGGTGCACGTGCATGCGCTCTCGCAGATGCTGGCGGGCGACAGCATCCACACGCCGGGCCCGCTCTCGACGGCGCTGCTGGTCTTCGCGGCCGGCATGGGCGGCGCGCTGCTTGGCCGGTCTACCCAGAGCTGGTGGCTCTCGATCGGTATCGTGGTGCTGGGGATCGGCCTCTTCGGCCTCATCGCCTACTTCCTCTACCAGAGCCTGGCGTGGATGGCGCCAATGACCTCGCCGGGGATCAGCTTCGCGCTGGCGTTCTTCATCCTGAGCCGCCTGGCCGCCGCCGAGTTGCAGACTCAGCGGGCTTTCTATTCCTCGACGCTGGAGCGCTACCTCGCCCCGCAGGTGATCGACCGGATGGTCGACGGCCAGGAGGAGGTGAAGATCGGCGCCGAGGAGCGCGAGATCACCGTGATGATCTCCGACCTGGAGAACTTCTCGAACCTGGTGGCCAGCCTCGACCTCGAGACCTTCGAGGGCGTGATCAACGAGTATTTCGATGGGGTCATCGACATCCTGTGGAAGCACGAGGCGATGATCGACAAGATGACCGGCGACGGCATCATCGCGATCTTCGGCGCCCCCGTGCTCTCGCCCGACCATGCCGACCGCGCCATCGCCTGCGCCCGCGAGATCGACGTCTACGCCCTCGAGATCCGGGAAAGGATGATCGCCCGCGGCATCAAGTTCGGCTACACGCGCATGGGCCTGTCGTCAGGCATCGGGCTGGTCGGCAACTTCGGCGGCGAGCGCCGGTTCAACTACACGGCCTATGGCGAGGTGGTGGTGATCGCCGCGCGGCTGGAGGCCGCCAACAAGACCTTCGGCACCCGCATCCTGTTCAGCGCCGACACTCTGAAGCTGGCCAAGCAGAGCGTGCCGATCGAGGCCGTGGGCGAGATCGACCTGAAGGGCGTGCCCATGCCGATCCCGGCCTACACCACGCCGACGGACGCGCCCGCCACCTAATCGTCATCCCACGGTCGCGCAACGCGCGATCCGGGGGACCCAAGCTGAATCCGCAGCTCTCCTGAGTCCGCATAGTCCCCCGGATCAGCCTGCGGCTGGCCGTGGGATGACGGTCAGCGGTCCGCCTGCTGCACCAGCCCAGGCCCCAACCAAGCGGTCATGTCCACGGCGTCGGAGACCCGGTAGGGCCGGCCCCAGCGGTCGGTGAAGAAGCGCTCCATCTCGGACCGGTTGAAGGGCCGTGAGCCGAGGCGGCCGAAGATCGCCATCTGGCCGCCCGTCTCGTCGACGGCACGGTCGCGGTCCAGGCCCTTGGACAGCGCCAGCGCCGGCGACGGCGTCCTCGCCCAGGCGATCAGCTCAGGCCTGGGCGCCGGCGAGAAGCCGTAGAAGTTGGGCTGGCTGGACGGGCTGATCAGTTGCACCACCTTCAGGCCGTTGCGCCCGTCGGCGACGTAGGCGAACAGCGATGCGTTGGTGGAGCCCACGACCACGTCCTCGGCGTCGGTGATCGCGCCGCCGCCGTCGAACTTCTGGTGCAGGCGCGGCCGCTCGGGATTCTTCACGTCGACGATGACCAGGCCGTCGCGCTTGGCGGCGACGTAGGCGTAGGTGCGGGCCACATAGACGCGCCGCGCATCCACCAGCGGCACCGTCGCGCCTTCCACCAGCTTCGGTTGGTCGAGCTTCGTGACGTCCAGCAGTTCCAGGCCCCGCTGGGTGGTGACCCATAGATAGCGGAACTGCAGCGCCGAGGCGCGCGCGTCGGGCAGCGAGACGGTGGTCACGTGCCGCGGCTTCAGCGGATCGTTCAGGTCGACCACCACCAGGCCCGCGTCGGCGGCGATGTAGGCGTAGTGGCCGCCCAGGGTGATGTGGCGCGCGCCCCTAAGCACCCCGCCGGCGTTCCAGGTGACCGCCCGCTTCAGCATGTTGTTGCGCGGGTCGCCGTCGGCCAGCGTGTTGACGTTGACGAGGATCAGGCCCTCCTCGCTGTCGGTGATGACGGCGTAGGAATAGAGCGGGTGGAACGCCTGCTCCTGGTTGGCCCGCAGCAGGCTGACGTCGGCGCCCGTCACCGGGTCCTTGACCATCATCTTCGCCATCGCCTCGTTCCGAAGCGGCGCGATGTTCTGATTGGTCGACAGCGCCATGCAGGTGGCGTTCTTCGAGTCCACCTTGGTGTCGTGGCCCAGCGGCGAGAACGGCGCGGTGATCACCCGCTGCGAGATGCCCTTGTTGGCCACGCTGGCCGCGTCGAACACCCGGAAGCCGCCCTTCCCTTCCGCCACGAACATGTATTCGCCGCGCAGCTGCAGGCAGCGGGCCGCGCCGTCGGTCTTGTGGTGGAAGTTGGAGATCTCCTCGTAAGCGTCCTCTTCGCCGCCCTTCAGGCCGTCGACGAACGGCTTGCCGCGCCGCCAGTCCTTGAGCTCGCGCTTATTCTGGTCGACGTGCAGCTTGTAGAAATCGGGATAGGCGTAGCGGTGCAGGTAGCTGCCGAACACCGCCTGCGGCTCGCTCCACTCGGACACGCGCACCGCCTCAATGCCGCCTTCCAGGCCCACCCAGGCGTTCTGGCCGACGAAGTTCACGAAGTTGGTCCCCAGCAGCAGGAGCTGGGCCATGATCGCGTTGTTGTCGTTGGCCGCGCTCACGTGGCAGTCCGAGCAGGTCTTGGTCTCGGTCGTGCGCACGGTGTGCGGGAAGTGCGGCGCGAATGCCTGGCTCGAGAAGCCCGACGCGGCGATCGGCGGCTGCTGCACGTAGATCCGCTCGCGGTTCACGTTCGTCGACGACAGCACCAGCGCCGAGGACGAGCGGATCGGCGCGATGGTCGAGCCCTTCGTCGTCTGGTGCTTGCCCAGCTGGTACATGTCATCCCGCGCCACTTGAGGATTGTAGGTGGCGTAGTTGCGGGTCTCCTCACCCTCGTACTTGTGGGTCGTGGTCTTCCAGTTCGCCTCGATCGGCAGGTGGCAGCCCGCGCACGCCGTGGTCCACGAGGTGTGGCAGGCGAAGCATTCCATCTCGTCGTCGTTGTGAGCGCGGTCGCCCGCGGCCACGCCTGGACCCCAGCTGAACGGCCGGCCGTCCTGGCTGATCTTGCTCATCAGCTTGGCGCGGGCGGACTTGGCGTTGAAGTCGGGCGAGCTGCGGTCGACCGTGTCCTTGGTCAGCTTGATCCGCCACTCGACCTTGGGATCCAGCAGCGAGCGCTGGATCAGCACCTGGCGCCCGTCGCGCTCGACCCACTCGAACCGGCGCTGGCCGTCGGGGTTGCGCAGCAGGGTCAGGTCGTTGCCTTTCGGGTCGGCCGCCGGGCCCGAGGTCTTCAGCGTCGGATAGGCGTTGGACGTGCCGTGGCAGTCCTTGCAGCGGATCTCCACCGCATTGGCCACCTCGCCCATGATCAGGCCCGAGCCGTGGCTGTCCTGCGCGAAATGGCAGTCGGCGCACTGCATGCCTTTCTCGGCGTGGATGTCCATCATGTGGACCGCCTTGCCCGGCGCGTTCTGGCCGGCGGGCGTAAACTCGGGCGCGCCCTTCTTGTGGAACTTCTCGGGGTCGTCGTTCGCGATGACCGCGCCGTCCTTGTCGAGCAGCTCGCCGTCTCGGTTGCGCTTGAAGATGGCGCGGAAGTTCCAGCCGTGGCCGTGGTAGTCGGCGAACTGGGTGTCCTTCAGCTTCGGATTGAGGCCGAACACCTCGCGCAGAAAGTCCAGGTCCGCCCACTTGCCGCGCGGCGCAGCGCCCTCGGGATTGCGGTCGAGG
>NZ_DASWTE010000171.1:0-15427 GCF_036402295.1 Phenylobacterium sp. | reverse complement strand
GTGGACGCCCCCTGACGGCATCGAGGCGCCAGAGTGGAGGTGTTGAAGCACCACTCGAAGGAGGCGTCCGTGGGCAAGGTTGCGACGATCGGGCTCGATCTGGCGAAGAGCATTTTCCAGGCGCACGGCGCCGAGGCGGCTGGCGAGGAACGACGCCCGGACGTTTCCGCCGCAGATGGTCCAGGTCGAGCAGCAGATCCGGATCGATGTCGGGCCAGGCCTCCCCGATTGCCGTTGGCCTTCAAGACCTGGCGCGCAGCCGAGAACGCCTTTGCGTTCACTGCGACGCCGTGGAGGTCCACATCGGCGACGAGCGCCCGTTCACCGTCGGACAAGGGCCCACATAGTCCCGGCTGAGGGAGATTATCGGCGGCTGGGCGAGTTCTGCTCGAGCAGGCCCAGGAGACCGCGCAGCAGCGCCGTCGGGGTGGGCGGACATCCCGCGATTTGGAGATCCACGGGGATGACGTTCGAAACCGCGCCCACGCAGGCGTAGCTTTCCGAGAAGAGCCCGCAGCCCCGGGCGCAGTCGCCCGCGGCAACGACCCATTTGGGGTGGGGGGTCGCCTGGTACGTGCGTTCCAGAGCTTCGCGCATGTTCTTGGTCACGGGCCCCGTCACGAGCAGGACGTCGGCATGGCGGGGCGAGGCGACGAAGCGCAGGCCGAACCGCTCCAGGTCGTAGTAGCTGTTGGCGAGCGCGTTGATCTCGAGTTCGCAGGCGTTACAGGATCCGGCGTCGATCTCGCGGATCGAAAGGCTCCGACCCAGCCGCCGTCGGGTCGCCGTTCCGAGCTGCGCCGCCAGGCGGACCAGCTCCTCCGTCGCGTCGGAATCCGCCCCGGGGCTCGGTTCCGTGAGTGGGCGCAGGAGGCCCTGGATCAGCAGGTTCGCCATGCTCGCTACCCGTCGTGCCCGGCATAGGCGCAGTTGAAGGACTTATTGCAGAGCGGGAAATCCGCCACGATGTTGCCCTCGACCGCCGCCTCCAGGAGCGGCCACTGGAACCAGGAAGGGTCGCGGAAATGGCACGCGGCGACCGCACCCTGCGCACCGAGCCGAACCCAGAGGAATAGGTCCCCGCGGAAGCTCTCGACCAGGGCCGCGCCCTCGGCGCCGGCGGGCAGTTCTGATGCGCCAGACTGATTGCACAGGGCGCCGGCCGGGGCCTGACCGAGCAGCTGATCGATCAGCGCGAGACTCTGCTCGACCTCCCGAATGCGCACCCAGACACGGGCGTTCACGTCGCCTTCGGTGAAGACCGGCACATCGAACGTCAGGCGGTCGTAGGGCGCGTAGGCGGCCCACCGACGCGCGTCGAACGCGCGGCCGGTGGCCCGGCCGACGAAGCCCCCGGCGGCGAACCGTTCCACCCAGTCCGAACGCACGGTCCCGGTCCCCACCACGCGGTCCTGCAGCGAGTTCGTCTCGTCGTAGACCTCGATAAGATCCGGCAAGACCTTTCGGATCCGCGCCACGACGCCCGCGATCGCCTCGCGGCCACCTTGCGCGATGTCGCCCGCGACGCCGCCCGGCACGATGCGGTCCATCATCAGCCGGTGACCGAAAGCCGCCTCGCTCGCGCGCAGCACCTGTTCGCGCAGCACGCCGGTGTGGGCGTGCAGGATCGAGAACGCCGCGTCGTTGCAGATCGCGCCGATGTCGCCGAGATGGTTGGCGAGCCGCTCCAGCTCCGCCATCAGGGCCCGCAGCCACTGCGCGCGTTCCGGCGCGGCCTGGCCCGTCGCCGACTCCACGGCGAGCGCGAACGCATAGGCGTAGGCCACCGTGCTGTCGCCGGAGATCCGCCCGCAGAGCCGCGCCGCAAAGGGGACGGTCGCGCCGGCCATGAGCGCGGCGACGCCCCTGTGGGCGTAGCCGAGCCGCTGCTCCAGGCGCACGATCGTTTCGCCGTTCGCCGTGAAGCGGAAATGACCCGGCTCGATGATCCCAGCATGGACCGGACCCACCGGTATCTCATGCAGGCCCTCGCCTTCCACGGGAAGGAAGGCGTAAGGCGCCCCTGTCCCCGCCGAGGGCTCGGCGGAGCCCATCGGGCGCCGGACGCTCCACCGGCCGTGGTCGAGCCAGGGCCGTTCGTCCGGCAGGCCGTCGGGACGCAGGCCCACGAGGTCCCGCAGCGCGCGCTCGAGCCGGATCGCCGGGGCATGGCGCCGCCCAAGCGAGGGGTAGTCTCCGCTTGGGCAGGCGTGCGTGAGGATGGCCGCGTCGGTCCCCTGGCGGACCGCGACATGGACGCTGTCGGGCTCGCCCCACAGGGCGACAAGCTCGAGCTCCCGGAGGCTGAGGGCGTCGTACATCCGCAGCCAGGCGCGATGACCGAGGCGGACCCGCGGCCAGCGGCCGCCGGATGCAACGGCATCGCCGGTGCGGACGAGTTGGGCGAGGACGGAGGCAGGTTCGGTCAAGGCGTCACCCCAACGCCTTCGCGACGTTCTGGAACCAGGCCACGATCGCCGGCGGCAACCAGATCCCGGCCATCAGGACGATCGCCAGGTGGACCACCATCGGGACATAGGAAGCGTCGACCGGATGGCTCTCGCCCTTTGGTTCGCCGAAGACCACCTGCTGCATGCGTAGGACCAGGGCCCCGAAGGCGACCAGCAGGCCGAACACCAGGGGGATCGCCAAGAGCGGCTGCCGCGCGAAGGTGGAGCTCACCACCAGGAACTCGCTCATGAAGACGCCCATCGGGGGCACGCCGAGGATGGCGACGACGCCCGCGACCAGCCCCCAGCCCAGGGCCGGGTGGGTGACCGTCAGTCCGCCCATGTCCGCGAGCTTCTGGGTGCCTTTGGCCTGGGCGACGTGGCCCACGGCGAAGAAGATCGCCGACTTGGTGAGGCTGTGCATGGTCATGTGCAGCAGACCCGCGAAGTTGGCGAGCGGCCCGCCCATGCCGAAGGCGAAGGCGATGATGCCCATGTGCTCGATCGAGGAGTAGGCGAACATCCTTTTGATGTCGCGGCGGCGGTAGAGCATGAAGGCGGCGAACACCACCGAGGTCAGGCCCATGGTCACCAGGAGCGGCCCCGGCGCGATGGCGCCTGCGTTGGCGGCCATCACCACCTTGAAGCGCAACACCGCATAGAGGGCGACGTTGAGCAGCAGGCCTGAGAGGACGGCGGAAATCGGCGTGGGGCCCTCGGCGTGGGCGTCAGGCAGCCAGGCGTGGAGGGGCGCCAGCCCCACCTTCGTCCCGTAGCCCAGCAGGAGGAACACGAAGGCCAGGTTCAGCAGCGCCGGGTCGAATCCGGGCGCATGGGCGACCAGCTGCAGCCAGGACATGGCGTTCAGGCCCTCGCCGATCACCGGCTGGGCGGCGAGGTAGACAAGTATCGTGCCGAAGAGTGCAAGCGCGATGCCGACGCTGCCCAGGATGAAGTACTTCCACGCCGCCTCGATCGCCTCGTGGGTCCGGTAGATGCCGACCATGACCACCGTGGTGAGCGTCGCCAGCTCCACGGCAACCCACATCACCCCGACGTTCTGCGCGGCCAGCGCCAGGCTCATGCCGAACAGCATGACCTGGTACATGGCGTGGTAGAACCGCAGGTAGACCGGCGTCAGCCGTCCGGTCTCGAGCTCGTGGCGGATGTAGCTCGCGCTGAAGACGCTCGTGGTGAAGCCCACGAAGGTGTTCAGGACCAGGAAGACGACGTTCAGGTCGTCGACGAACAGGAAATCGTTCACCGGCGGCCGCTGCTCGATCAGCACCAGGGCGGACAGGAACGACGCTCCCGACGCCAGCACGTTCAAGCGCGCGCTCAGGCGGTACCCCGGCGTCAGGGCGAGGACCGCCGCGAAGACCAGCGGCAGGAGCAGCACGCCCCCCAGGGCGTAGGCGCCGAGCCCGCTCACCGGCGATCTCCGCGGAACGTGTCGAGGGCGGCGACATCGACGGTGTCGAAGCGCTCGCGGATGCGGAACAGGAAGATGCCGATGACGATGAAGGCGATCAGGATCGAGAAGGCGACGCTGATCTCCACCACCAGCGGCATGCCCTTCGCGCCGGTGGCGGCGAGCACCAGGCCGTTCTCGAGCGTCATGAAGCCCACCACCTGGCTTACGGCGTTGCGCCGGGTGATCATCATCAGAAGGCCGAGCAGAATCACGGAGAGCGCAAAGGCCAGATCCTCGCGGGCGAGCGTGCCGGCCGCCGCCGTGACCGGAAGCATGACCGAGATCGCCAACGCCACGAGCGCGAGCCCGAACAGCATGGTCAGGCCGACCCCGCCCACCGTTTCGACCTCCCGGTGGATGCCCATGCGCCGGATCAGCCGGTGCAGCGCCACCGGGATGACCACGCCCTTGAAGATCAGCGCGATGGCGGCGGTCACGTAGAGGTGCGGCGCGCCCTGGATGTAGGCCTGCCAGGCGACGGCCAGCGCCAGCACCAGGGCGTGCAGCGCGAAGGTGTTCAGGAGGCTGTACAGGCGGTCCTGGTAGAGCATGAGGAAACAGACCAGCACCATCAGGCCGGACAGCAGATGAGCGACGTCGAAGTCGAGCGCGCTCATCAGAGCCCCCTCGACACGAACAGAAGCAGGGTGGCGAGGAAGCCGAGCATGAGGGCCGAGCCAAGGAATTCGGGGACCCGGAACACCCGCATCTTGGCGATGGCGGTCTCGAAGGCCGCCAGCAGGACGCCGCCCACGGCGAGCTTGGCCAGATAGGCCGCCAGGCCGACGCCATGGGCGGCCAGGCCGTCCCCGGCCCGCGCCATGCCGAACGGCAGGAAGACGCCGGCGATCAGCGAAAGGTAGAGCAGCAGCTTGAGGGCCGCGCCGAACTCGATCATCGCCAGGTGACGGCCGGAATACTCAAGCACCATGGCCTCGTGGACCATGGTGAGCTCGAGGTGGGTCGCGGGATTGTCGACCGGGATGCGGGCGTTCTCGGCCAGGGCGACGAGGATCAGCGCGAGCAGCACCATGGCCAGTGAGATGCGCAAGCCCACCTCCTGGAAGCGCACGACCTCGGTGATCGTCGAGAGCTGCGTCGAATGGGCGAGGAGCGACAGCGTGAAGGCGACCATCAACAGGGCGGGCTCGGCCAGCGAGGCGATCATCACCTCGCGGCTCGAGCCGAGGCCACCGAAGCTCGTCCCGATGTCCATCCCGGCCAGCGTCTGGAAGAAGCGGGCGCTGCCCAGGAGCGCCACGATGGCGATGAGGTCGGCCGACCAGCTGAACAGCAGCCCCGAGGCGAACGTCGGCACGAGCGCGGCGGCGACCCAGGTCGCGGCGAAGATGAGGTAGGGCGCGGCCCGGAAGAGCCACGACGCGTTCTCCGCGATCACCGCCTCCTTGCGGATCAGGCGCAGCAGGTCCCGATACGGTTGGAGAACCGGCGCGCCGCGCCGCCGCAGCAGGCGCGCCTTCACCTTCCGCACGAGGCCGGTCAGCAACGGCGCCAGGGCCAGCACCAGCAGCATCTGGAAACCCTGCGCGAGGGCGGCGTCGATCATCGCCACACCGTCAGCAGGGCCAGGAGCAGCACCAGCGCGCCGAACACCAGCGAGAGGTACTGTCGGATCGTCAGGAACTGCAGGGCGTTGAGCCGGTCGGCCGCCTTGCCGATCGCCGCGGCCAGCGGCGCATAAAGGCCCTCCCAGATGAGGTCCCGCACCTGGACCGAGAACCGAGCGGGCGCCGGGTCGCCGGGAGGGGGCATCTCCACCGTTTCGCGTGCGCGGAAGACCAGCGCGCCGAAGACGCGCCGCAGGGGCTGGGCGAAGCTGCTGGGGGAGTACTGCGTGACGGGTCGGGGGTCGGGATATCCGCAGTCCCACGCCGGAGCGCGTCGCACCGCCCTGGACGCGAGCGTTCTGACCAGTCCGGCGGACGCCAGCGTCGCGAAGGCGACGAAGAGGAAGACCATCAGGCCGTTGTAGGAACTGCGGCTCGCCGACAGCGGGACGAGGCTGAGCCAGGCCTGCGTGGCCTGGGGTTGCAACCCGCCGTCGCCGACCGCGAGCCTGACGCCGGGCGCCACGGCGTCGATCACGAACCCCGGCAGGACCCCGACCAGCACGCAGGCCGCCGCCAGCGCCGTCATGGCGCCCGTCTGGAATCCATCGACTTCACGGGCTTCCGCCGCGGCGGGCGATCGCGGCCGGCCGAGGAAGGCTATGCCATAGGCGCGTACGAAGCAGGCGGCCGCGAGGGCCGCCGCCAGCGCCAGCGTCGCCCCGGCCGCCGGGACCAGGAACTTCAGCGCCCACTGCGGCAGGGCCGGGCTCACCAGCACCGCCTGGAACATCAGCCACTCCGAGACGAAGCCGTTCAAGGGGGGCAGGGCCGAGATCGCCGCGGCTCCGATCAGGAACAGCATCGCGGTCAGCGGCATGCGATGGATGAGGCCGCCCAGGGCCCCGAGATTGCGCTCGCCGGTCGCCGTGAGGATGGCGCCGGCGCCGAAGAAGAGCAGGCTCTTGAAGGCGGCGTGATTGACGGCGTGCAGCAGGGTCGCGGTCATGGCCAGCGCCGCCGCCTCGGCGAGGCCGTTCGCCTTGAAGGCCAGGGCAAGGCCCAGGCCGAGGAAGACGATGCCGATGTTCTCGACCGTGCTGTAGGCCAGGAGGCGCTTCAGGTCGTCCTGCAGGATGGCGTAGAGCAGCCCCAGGACCGCGGTGAGAGCGCCCGCCGAGATCAGCGGGATGCTCCACCACCACTCCGGCGGACCCAGGAGATCGAAGGCGATGCGGATGAAGCCGTAGATCGCGACCTTCGTCATGACCCCGCTCATCAGCGCCGAGACGTGACTGGGCGCCGCGGGATGGGCGAGCGGTAGCCACACGTGGAGCGGCGCGAGGCCCGCCTTGGAACCCGTCCCGACAAGGGCGAGGATCAGGACCAGGCCCGCAAGCGGGTGGCCCTCGACGGCCGATCGCATCGAAGCGAAGTCGTAGTGGCCTTGTGGCCCGGCCAGCAGACCGAAGGCGAGCAGGAGCGCCAGCGTGCCGAAGCTGGCCATGACCAGGTAGACGTAGCCGGCGTGCGTGTTCCCCGGCGTCCTGTGGTGCGCCATGACCAGCGCCCACGACATCACCGACATGAATTCCCAGGCGACCAGGAAGGTGAAGGCGTCCCCGGCCAGCACGACCAGGCTCATGCCCGCCAGGAACGCCGGGTAGAAGGGCAGCACGCGCGTCGGCGACGTCTCGTGGCGGCCATAGCCGATTGCGTACACGCTTGCCGAACAGCCGCCGAAGCCCACGATGGCGAGGAACAGCCCCGACAGGGCGTCGAGCCGGAAGTGCGAGCCGATCCACGGCACGCCCAGCGGGAGGATGAGGGTCTCGCCTCCGCCTTGCAGCAGGCTCAAGAGCGCAAGAGCGCCGACCGCCGCGCTGATGAGCGCGTTCAGGGGATAGGCCATCGGCCGCAGGGCCCGGAGCCGCGCGCCGGCGGCCGAGGCGCCTGCGAGCCCGAGCAGCGCGGCGATCGCCCAGAGGATGGCAGCCAGGGCGCTGAAGGTCATACTGCACTGGCTCCGGCGATACCATGCGGAGACGCTCTGCTGGCGAAAGCGCCGCCCGTCGCATCGCTCCCCTTGGCGCCCATCTGAGCCCGTTTCCCTCGCGTTCGGCGCGCGGTCCGACCAGCCCTCCGTCCTGCCGGACCGAACATGTGCCGAAGGGTCTGTCAGGACCGTCTGGCGTGATCATATTTACATCTATCCTGATGTCTATCGCATCAGGCGAGTTGCGGCCGATTTTTTCCCGACAGGCTGCGCGCGCACCCGCTTCGCCCAGCTTCTCCGCCGGCGGGGTCCGTCACGGGGGGCCATGCCGCGCCAGTGATCGACGAAGGCGCGCGCGCCCTCCCGACCCTGCGCGGTCGAGGCCTGCGTATGGCGATCACGTGGCTTTCGAACCGCAGCCGTCCGCGACGGCATTCGATCACGCAATAGCAATGTTTCAAATTCCATTATTGGAGTTCTTCACATCACCATTACGATCACGACCATGGCGATGGCGGACGACGAACGCCGGCGGGGTCCGCCCGGCGGGTCGTGCGTTGGGTCGGCATCGCCAAGGGGGCGCACAGCGTGAAGGTTCTGGAGGTTCGCGACGACGATGAACGCCGCGTCCGGATCCTCGAGCAACGCCGGGACGGCTCGCGGCTCTACTATGATGGCGGCGCCCTCTACACCCACGTCGACGCCGAAGGACGCAACCTCCTCGACTACATCACCGCGATGGAACGCGCGCTCAAGGGCGCGGAGCGCGTGCTCCTGCTCGGCACGGCCGGCGGCGCGCTCGCCACGCAGCTCAGCCGGCGCGGGGCGGCGGTCACGGCGGTGGACAACTGGCCCATCGCCTTCGAGATCGCCAGGCGGTGGTTTCATCTCCCGAAGGATGTCGAGTGCGTCCATGAGGACGCCCTGTCGTTCCTGAGGACGACCACCCGGCAATGGTCCGCTGTCGCGGTGGACGTGTTCCGCGGCGTGGAGATTCCCGATTCCATCCTCACGAGCGATATCGCCGCCCTGCTCAGTCGCGTCGTGGAGCCAGGCGGACTGATCGTGTGGAACGTCGCCGACGGCCCCAACTCATGGCCCACCCGCTGGATCTCCAAGGCGCTGCGGCGTGAGGGCCTCGCGCCAAGGTCTCTCTCCGTCCTGGAATGCGACGTCGGGAACACCCTGGTCGTTTGCCGCAACGTCCGGCGGCCGCAGCTCGAGCCGCGAACCGTCGGCTAGGCCCGGTCGCCTCTGGTCAGGCGCGGTTGGCCGCCGCGAGCACGGCGCCAAGGGCGTGGACCCGCGCGGAAAGGGCGACGCGGACCTCCCGCAATCGGCTCAACGCAGTCGGCTCAGCCACCCGGTGAAATGCCGGAATATCCCAGGCGAGCGCCGTCTGATGGCGTTCAAGGCCCAGCTTGTGCATTCCCAGCGAAACCACGATGTCGAAGGCGCCGAGGTCCAGGTCTCGGACGGAGGTGACCGGCGTGTCCGCGATGTCGATTCCGATCTCCGCCAGGACGGCGACGGCCCGGTAGTCGATGGGCCCGACCGTCAGGCCCGCGCTCCGCACATTGACGTCGAGACGCGCATAGGCGGACCGCGCGAGGCCCTCAGCCATCGGGCTCAGGACAGCGTGCGTGCGGCACACGAACAGTAGGGACGTTGGCGACGGGGGCCGCTCCGAACCCTTGGCCGCGTGGGGGACACGTCCGCCGGCGGGGAAAGCGATGAGCTCCGCGCCGCCTTCAGGCGCAGGACGGCTTCGGCCCGTCGCGCATCTGGGCTTGGGGCCGCCCGGGACCATGCCAAGGCCGTCCGGGTCGGGCGGCGACGGCAGATCGACGGAACGGCTCGCGCACCAGTGCGCGTCACGCTGGCTCATGCCGAATGGCTAACACAGAGGGCGCGTCAGAGTCGATATCTGGGTAGGCTCTCATGATGTTCAAAACATCACTGCGGCGGGTTTCGCTCTAGCAGGCGGACCCCGCGGCCGGTGCCTTCGCTCCGCGCGCCCGCCGCGATGAGCTCGACCCCGGCGTCGTTGATCGCGTTGACCACCTTTTCCAGGCTATCTACAACCGCGCGCACGATGCCGTCGCTGGCCTCCATCCGCTGGATGGTCGGCAGGGAGACGCCGGACAGGCGCGCCAACTCCTTCTGGTCGATTCCAAGGAGGGCGCGAGCGGCCTTCATCTGCGCACCGGTGATCATTGGTCCATCTATAATGATGGCTCCAGCATCATCAAGGGCCGATCTGTGCTGAGTGGAGCGGCCGCGACCTGATCGCCGTCCCGAGGTCCAGCAAGCGCGTCGACGACGCGAACACCCGCCGGCTCGCTCCGGGGATCATGCCGCAGGCAGGTCTCGACCGAGCTCGCCGTGGCCTGGTGGTCGAACGCGAGCTGCATGCAGCCGTACCAGGCCGTGATCGTCAGCTCCGCCGTCCCTGTCCGTCGTACGACATCGATCTTGAGGATGGGGAAGGCGGAAAGCCGGCCATCCGTCTCGATGAAGATCACCCGCCAGTCGGTCAGAAGCAGCAGTCCCGGATACACGCTGAGGCCAACGCTCCGATCGGCTGCCCACGCCTCGAGCAAGACCTCGCCTTCGAGGAGCGGCGCACCGCCTCGCAGCGCCAGCAGATCGTGGGACAACCGCAGCCGCCGCTCTCCCTGAAGCCCACCTCCCCGCACGATCGCCTTCGCCCCGTAGCGCCAGACCATCGATCTGATCTCTTAAACGCTCATTATGATGCTTGAAACATCATTATAACAATGTCAAATCACATGCGCAGCTGTCGCTGCATGAAGGGGACGCCGCCTTTGAGCCGCGAGGCCGCCCTATCCGCCATCTGGCTCGTTCAACGCGACGAGCGGCCGCGCGCCCAGCTGGCGGCCGGGTTGCGGCGCGACGGCATGACGGTGGTCGAGCACGCGACGAGGCCGCGCTGGAGGCGCTCCGCAAGGGTGGGAAGGCGACCGTCCTGGTGACCCAGCCCGCCGGTGGCCGGCTGACGGATCGGGAGGGCGTGGGTCGTGGCCCCAAAGCTGGAGATCATCATCACGCCGGGGCCCGGCAGGACGGGCGAGGCGCCGACGGCGGGCGCGCATCTTCTGGTCGGCCCCAGAACGCCTTCAGGCTTTCGCGCTTCATACGACTGGTCGCCGCGAAACCCGCGCTGCGGAGCTGCTTGCAGGGCGGATACCGCCGGGCCCGTCTGGCCGGGCCCTCGCGCGTGGCCGCCCCATGAAACCCTCGGGGCCGGCCCCAAGCCCGATGACCGGCGTGAACCCGTTCCTCGCCGGCCTCCGATGCCGGCGCCCCAACTGTGGCGAGGCGCCCGCTGCGAAGCCTGCGGCGAGGACCTCTCCCGCGCGGATTCCGGCGATGGGCCCGTGGTCTTCATTCTCCTGATCGTCGGCGCCCTCGGCTGCGCGGGGCTCCTGTTCACCGAACTGACGTTCCATCCGCCGGTCTGGCTGGAGATGGTGATCTGGCTGCCGTTGATCGGCATCATGACCCTGGCCGCGTTGCGCCCCTTCAAGGCCACGATGGTCGCCCTGCAATTCCACAACCGGGCCTTCGAAGCGCGTGGCACCCCGGTGGCGCCCAGGAGCTAGTGGCGCTCGGAAAAATGGTATGGACCTTCAAGGCCATGCCCGAAAATGATGAGGGCCCTCAGCGGTTTGCTGAGGGCCCTCATGGTGGAGCTAAGCGGAGTCGAACCGCTGACCTCTTGAATGCCATTCAAGCGCTCTACCAACTGAGCTATAGCCCCGAGGTCCGGGTCTTCCTGAGGGCTGGCCCCCGGGAAGGCGCGGAACCTATTCAAACCGGTTCCCGCGATCAAGCCCACATCATAGGCTTTTTTCGTCGCAGGGTCCGCGCCGGTTTTGGTGGCCGGCGCGACCGGGCTCGAACGATGTCAGACGTCGTCGTCGCCCTCGCCCGGAAGGCCCTCGATTTCCGAGTCGTCGAAGTCGTCCTCGTCCTCGTCCTCGAGGAACGGCACGTCGTCGTCGGCCTCGGCCTCTTCGTCGTCGGTGAACTCGCCGAGGTCTTCCGACACGACGGCCGGCTCGTCGCCCGCGTCGTCGTCGTCGGTGCTGAGCGGCGGCTCGTCGGCCACTTCGTCCAGTTCCGGCGTGACCGCGTCTTCTTCCTCGTCCTCGTCGGTGTCCTTCTCGACGACCTGATCTTCGACCTGGTCGTCTTCCGGCACGACGGCGCGGGCGCGGACGCGGCGGTTGCGGACGGCTTCGTCGGGATCGAACTCGCTCGCGCACTTCGGGCAGTGCGCGGGACGCTTGCCCAGATCGTAGAACTTAGCCTGGCAGTTCGGGCAGATTTGCTTAGTGCCCAGCTCGGGATTGGCCAAAGGCGGCGACCCTCTAATTTTGGAATTGCGCGGAAAGGCGGCGTCCCTTGCCACGGGCGGGACCGCCTGTCAAAGCAATCGCCCGCACTGATCTACCCCGTTTCCGGAGGCGCGTTTTCGAGACATGACGGCGGCGAACCTGACCGCCAGGCGCGCAGGGCCCCTGAAGGGCGTGGTGCGGGCTCCGGGGGACAAATCCATCAGCCACCGCGCGCTCATCCTGGGCGCGCTGGCCAGCGGCGTGACCGAGATCGAGGGCCTGCTCGAAGGCGACGACGTGAAACGGACGGCCGCGGCCATGGCGGCGTTCGGCGCAGGCGTCGAGCGCCTGGGTGACGGCAAGTGGCGGGTCCAGGGCAAGGGCGGCTTCGCCGAGCCGGCCGACGTCGTTGACTGCGGCAACGCCGGCACCGGCGTGCGGCTGATCATGGGCGCGGCGGCCGGCTTCGACATTTCGGCCACCTTCACGGGCGACCAGTCGCTGCGCGGGCGGCCGATGAACCGCGTCCTGAAGCCGCTGGGCGAGATGGGCGCGACCTGGATCTGCCGGGCGGGCGGGCGGCTGCCCCTGACGCTGAAGGGCGGGAACCTCAGGAAGATCGCCTACACGCTGCCTGAGCCCTCGGCGCAGGTGAAGTCGGCGGTGCTGCTCGCGGGCCTGCATGCGGACGGCGGCGCCGAGGTGATCGAGCCCGAGGCCACGCGCGATCACACCGAGCGGATGCTGCGCGGCTTCGGCGCCGAGATCGACGTGCGCGAGGTGGGCGCGGGCCGCCACATCGTGCTGCCGCCGGGCCAGAAGCTTAAGGGTACGCGGATCCACGTGCCCGGCGACCCCTCCTCGGCCGCCTTCCCGCTGGTGGCGGCGCTCATCGTCCCAGGATCGGAAGTCACGGTCCAAGGGATGCTGCTGAACCCCTCGCGCATCGGCCTGCTGGAAACGCTGGGCGAGATGGGCGCCGATCTTTCCGTGACGAATGTGCGCGACGAGGGCGGCGAGACCGTCGCCGACGTCACCGCGCGGCATTCCGAGCTGGTAGGCGTCGAGGCGCCGCCCGAGCGGGCGCCGTCGATGATCGACGAGTACCCGATCCTGGCGGTGGCCGCGGCCTTCGCCTCGGGCAAGACCGTCATGCGCGGCATCGGCGAGATGCGGGTCAAGGAGAGCGACCGGATCGCCCTGATGGCCGCCGGCCTCGCTGCGTGCGGCATCGGCGTGGAGGAAGAGCCCGAGACGCTGACGGTGATCGGCGCCAAGCGCGGCAACCACCTGGTGGGCGGCGGTGCGCGCGTGACCACCCACGGCGACCACCGCATCGCCATGAGCCACCTGATCCTGGGCCTGGCGGCCGAGGCGCCGGTCAGCGTCGACGAGCCCGGTATGATCGCCACCAGCTTCCCCGGCTTCGTGGAGTTGATGCGCGGCCTGGGCGCGGAGATCGGCGAGCCGGCGGCGGCATGAGGCTGAGCCAAGTGGTTGCGCCTCCTCTCCCCCCGCGAAGCGGAGAGGGAGAGGGTAGGGAGAGGGCGGCTCGGCATCGCCGCCCCCTGAGAGGCTCAGCCGGAAAAGCTGGGATGCTCGCCGCCACACGCGTCCAGGATCGAAGTGCAGACGCCATCCAGGTTGGTCAGGACGGCATGGTTCCAGAAGCGAATGACGCGAAGTCCGGACCCCTCAATGTAGGCCGTACGCCGGGCATCATACGCGAGCTGATCGGCATGCTGTCCCCCATCAACCTCAACGACGACCGAAGCCTCCACGCAGAGGAAGTCCAGAAAATAAGGCCCCCATGGAACCTGGCGTTTCCATCGCCAGCCACCCAGTCGGCGAGCCCGCAACGCGTTCCAAAGCCGTGCCTCGGCGTCGGTGTCCTCGCGGCGAAGTTCGCGAGCCCGACGGATCCGCGGGCCGTGTTCGATGATGCGCACCTTCGACATCGGAGTGATGTGAACATTTGCGGAACATCTCTGCAAGCCGATACGCCGGCGCCGCCCTCTCCCTACCCTCTCCCTCTCCGCTTCGCGGGGGGAGAGGAGGCGGTGTGGCGATGGCCGTGAGTTCCTTCGTCATCGCCGTCGACGGGCCGGCTGCGTCGGGCAAGGGCACTATCGCCACGCGGCTGGGGGCGATGTTCGGGCTGCCGGTGCTGGACACCGGGCTGCTGTACCGGGCCGTGGGCGTGCTGACCGAGCGGGCGGGCGCCGATCTCGACGATCCGGACGCGGCCGGCGCGATCGCCGGCATGCTGAGCGCCGAGCAACTCGACGACCCCGCACTCAGGACACGCGCCGCTGGCGAGCTCGCCAGCCGGGTGGCCATCCACCACAAGGTCCGCGAGGCCCTGCTCGAGTTCCAGCACGTCTTCGCCGCCCAGCCGGACGGCGCGGTCCTGGACGGGCGCGACATCGGCACGGTGATCTGCCCCGAGGCGCCGGCGAAGCTGTACGTCACCGCCACGCCCGAGGTGCGCGCCGAGCGGCGCTGGAAGCAGCTGAAGGGCCAGGGCGAGGACGTGGCCTACGCCGACGTGCTGGCCGATATCCGCAAGCGCGACGCCCGCGACGGCGGCCGCGACGCCGCGCCCATGGTCCGCGCGCCCGACGCGGAGTTGCTCGATACGACCGAAATGACTATAGAGCAGGCCGCCGATGCGGCCCGCCGCATCGTCGAGGCGGCGCGCGCCCGCTGGAAGGCTTCGCAAGAAGCGGACTAGCCGAGCAAATCCAACCGCGCCTTTCCCTCGATAGCCGCGGGCAAATCTCACCGCCTGGGATATCTCCTGGGCCTTCGGTTGCAACCTCTAACCCGATTGGGACCGCCAGCCATGGGCTGCGTGGGCCGCGATCATTTTTCGAACGAAAGACAAAATGGCTGACGATCTGAGCCTCAACCCCTCGCGCGACGACTTCGCCGCACTGCTCGACGAGTCCCTCGGCGGGCGCGATTTCATGGAAGGCCAAGTGGTCCACGGCAAGGTCGTGGCCATCGAGAAGGACTTCGCCATCGTGGACGTCGGTCTGAAGACCGAAGGCCGCGTGCCGCTGAAGGAATTCATCCAGCCCGGCGAGGACAGGCCGCCGCTGAAGGCCGGCGACACCGTCGAGGTGTTCCTGGAGCGCGTCGAGAACGCCATGGGCGAAGCGGTGATCAGCCGCGAGAAGGCCCGCCGCGAGGAAGCCTGGACGCGCCTGGAAGAGGTCTACGCCAAGAACGAGCCGGTGATGGGCGTCATCGTCGGCCGTGTGAAGGGCGGCTTCACCGTCGACCTGGGCGGCGCCTCGGCGTTCCTGCCCGGCTCGCAGGTGGACATCCGTCCGGTGCGCGACGTCGGCCCGCTGATGGGCCGCGAGCAGCCGTTCGCGATCCTCAAGATGGACCGTCCGCGCGGCAACATCGTCGTGTCGCGTCGTGCGATCCTGGAAGAAGCCCGCGCCGAGCAGCGCACCGAGCTGGTCAGCCAGCTGCAAGAGGGTGAAGTCCGCGAAGGCGTGGTCAAGAACATCACCGACTACGGTGCGTTCGTGGACCTGGGCGGCATCGACGGCCTGCTGCAC